>JBHEMU010000158.1:0-56220 GCA_046262415.1 Gaiellaceae bacterium
CACCCAATGCTCCCGCCGCGCCGCCGGCGGACGCCCCGGCGACCGCATCTTCGGCCGCGACGCCTGCGCCGACCTTCGCCGCCTCACCGTCATCGCAACTCCTCTCACTCAGGTGTTGCGACAACCGATTGAATCCGCCCAAGTGGCGCCGTCGCCGGATGATCCAGCGGCCGTGGTCGTGTCCATGCTCGCACAAAATCTCAACTGGACATTTGTTGCGTTCCACCCACTGGAGTTCTATGAGCAGTTGCGGAACTCGGACATCCGGGTCGACGGCGAGGTCGTATGGCAAGGCCACCAAGGACGCCAGGAGTTCGCATCATTCGATATCCGCGGTGATTTCATTTTCTTGGCGAATGGCGCGGTCGATCTCCGCGTCTCGAGCGTCCGGCTCGACGGAACCATCCGTCTCCTCGCAGCGCAACTGATTCAGCCCGCGAATCTCCAAATCTCAGCAACGGGGCGAACGCAGTTGTGGCTGGGCGGCCGGTTCGCCGATTCGTATCCATGGAGTCAATATCCGTCCGAGCTTGAGGCGCCTGTCACCCCAGAGCCAGCCACAGAGCTTGAGCGACTCCTTGCCCGCTGTGCCGAGAGATTGCCTGCCGGATCGCCTTTAACCCTCAACCGGGACTACATGCCGGTTGAAGATCAACGTCTCGCCTGGCTCGATCGCGAGTTCTCAACCGACCACTTCTCGCTCATGGTCCGATTCCTCGTTGATCATCAACTCGCGACAGCCCAGGCCGCACAGGCGTCGGGATCAACACCCATGGTGCGAGTTCACTTCCGCTGGAACTGGGAGCGTCTGCTCCAGGCCCTTCGCACGCCTCATCTCGTCGATCACGAGCTCGCCGAGAGGATGGGCGAACTGCAGCAGATCCTGCCGAATCGCAGGTGAACCCTTGCTGGCGTACGTGTCTTGTTGTAAATGCAACAATGGGCGGTACTGGGCTCGAACCAGTGACCCCCAGCTTGTCGAGCTGGTGCTCTCCCAACTGAGCTAACCGCCCTGGGGCGACGATTGTAGCCCAGCGCGCCCCCGCCCCGGGCGCTACCGCTGGAGCCGCAGGTGCCACGCCCCTCGCCCGTGCGTGGCCGCGTACAGCACCTTGCCGTTGCGGGAGAGCGTCAGGCCGAAAACGGCCACCGGCGGCAGGCTCGGAGCGGCCTCGGCCCACTCCCGGCCGCGCCGCGGCAGGCGCAGGACGCCGAAGTCCGTGCCCGCGTAGAGGTCGCCCGTGCGGGCGTCTCGGACGAGGTCGGTGATCGGCTGGTCGCCGAGGTTGAAGCTCAGGTTCTTCCAGGTCGCCCGGCCGGCGCCGTTGACGACCACCTCGAAGACGTGCCCGGCCTCGTCGTCCGGCGTGTACGCGTCGTAGCCGGAGAACGAGACCCACGCGCGACGGGGATTGCGCGGGTCGACCGTGATGCTGCTGACGAAGCGCGGCGGCGTGCCCGGCCGGCCCTTCCTCGTCGGACGGTCGATGCGCCGGAAACGGACGGCGCGCGCCGGAGCGTCAGCGTTGGAGGAGATGAAGACCCGCCCCGCCAGCGTCGCCGCCCACAGGGTGCGGCGATCCCCCGGAGCGCGCTCGACCGCGACCACGAAGCGCCCGTACCGGCCGTTGCCGAACGAGGAGCCCGTGAGGTCGGGCCCGAGCGGGACCCAGTCGCCGCAGACGGCCGAGATCGACACAGCCGTCCACTCGTTGCAGCGGGCCTCGAGCACGGGGCGGGCGCCGCCGTTCCGCTTCGTGCGCCACACGTGCTGGAGGCCGACGAAGAGCGTCCCCGGCACCCGCGGGTCGACCGTCACCGGCATGTAGAAGCTCGAATCCTCGCCGCTCGCCGCGAGCGGGTAGTGGATCAGATTCCAGCCGGACGGGACACCGCCCCGGAAGTTGACGCTGATCGTCGTCCCGAAGTGCGTGTGGAAGCGGATCCGCGGGTTGCGGAGCGCGATCCCCGACTGGCCGCCGTCGCCGGGCGCCGTCTGCCTCCAGCCGCCCTGCGGCGTGTACGACCAGGTGCCGTTGTCCTGGGCGCCGGCGAGCAGCTCGCCTTCGACCGGCCCGGTCGACACGCTCTGCAGCTGCAGGGTCGGCAGGCCGGCGTTGAGGCTGACGATGCGCGCGGGTACGCGCGAGAGCCAGCGGCTGCAGCGGGAGAGGGACTGCGGGTCGAGGTCGCGGAAGCGGCAGTTCGCCGAGACGGTGACGTAACGGTTGCTCGTCCTCACGACGCCGCCGTCGGAGCCGAGGAACACGACTTCGGGATCGTCGGGCGAGAAGACGATCACGTGCTGGTCGGGGTGCATCACGAACGCGGGCGACTGCGCGTCGGCGGTCAGGTCGGTGAAGCGGACGCCGGCGTCGGTCGACCGGACGATGGTGCGGCCGTTGGAGCCGCCCTGCCACGCCTCCTCGTACTGGAACATGCCGCCGAGCCAGACCGTGTTCGGCTTGCCGGGCGGCGTCGCGACCACGTTCGTGAAGTCGCACTGCTCCTGGCAGTACCGGTACGAGTCGTAGGCGCCGCCCCGGGAGAGGGGGTTCGAGAGCCGCTTCCACAGCGGTTCCCCCCGCGCGGCCCGACGAGCCGCCGCGCCCCGACGCCCGCGTCGTCGAGGCGGTAGAGGTCGGCGACGCCGCGGCCGTGGTCGCCGAAGCTCGCCCCGGGGTCGCTGTCGCCGAGGTAGATCCGCGTGCGCCGGCCGAGGTCCGCGAGCGCGAACTGCACGCGACCCGCGCTCTCGACCGTGCGGTTCATCGTGCGGAAGACGAGGTGGAAGCTGCCGTCCCGGTCGAGCCTGCGGGAGAGGCGGTAGAGGCCCTTCCCGATCACGGCGGCGTAGACCGCGGCGGGGTCGTTCGGGTCGAGCGCGATCTGGTTGACGTCCCTGGTCCACGAGCCGTACGAGGTCGTCGCCGTCACCCGGAACAGTCGCTCGAAGCTCCGGCCCCCGTCCGTGGAGCGGTAGACGCCGGCCGGGGCCGCGTCCGGAGGCACGTCCTGCCCGCCCGAGACCGAGCTCGAGCCGCGGAAGGAGCTCGCGGTCGAGACGTAGATCGTGTCCGGGTTCCGCGGGTGGACGAGGATGCCGGAGACGGCGCGGTTCCGGGCGAAGGCGGTGCCCTCGAGCGGCTCCCACCTGTCGCCGCCTTCGGTCGTCTTGAAGACGCCCGTACCGGCCTCGGAGTCGGCGGTCGCGCCGAGTTCGCCCGTGCCCGCGTAAAGCGTGTTGCCGGAGCGGTCGCTCGGGTCGACGGCGAGCGCGCCGATCGCCATGCTCGTCAGCCCCGTCGAGGCGGCGACCCAGCGCGGCGCGTCGACGAGCGCGTCGCGCGTCCGGAAGACGCCGCCGCCCGCGGCGCCGACCCAGAGGCGGCAGTTCCGCGGCACGCACCGAGTGCCGATCGCGAGCGCGGTGACGCGGCCCGAGTCCGTCGAGGGCCGGGCCCGGTTCTGAGTGTGGTTCGACGGCAGGGCGTCGAAGCGCGACGGGCCGAGCTGCCGCCACATCCGCGGCGGTCCCGTGCTGGGGGCCGCCGACAGCGGCAGGCGGGTGAACGACGCGCGAGCGTCCTGCGCCTGCTCGAACTCGATCCGCGGCCGTGGATACGCGCGCAGGGCGGCCGCGGCCTCGAAGACGTCCAGCTGGCTCTGGATTCCCTCCTCGCGCCGCTCGGAGCCGCTCGACTGCCCTGCGAGGCGGGTGACCTGCGGCGTGCCGCCGAAGAAGTACCCGCTCGAACGGCGCAGCTCAGGTGCTCCCGCGGACACCGGCTCTCGCTTCTCCTCGGCGCGCAGCAGGACGACGGCCAGCACCGCCGCGCCCGCCGCCACCGGGAGAATCGACCACCACCGCCTCATCTCTCAGTCGCCACCGTAATCGCCGTTCCCGGTCTCGGTCGTGGCGGCCGGCTCGGTCGCCGGCACCGGACCCCCCTCGTCGTCGGAGCACCCGGCCAGCCCGAGCGCGAGCCCGGCGGCCGCAAGCGCCGCGAGCGCGAGCGCGCGCCTGATCAAAAGATCTCGGGGCACCACGGCTTTCGGTCGGTGCGGAAGATCCCGTCTGCCCTGGCGACGGCGCCTGCGACGACCTCCTCCAGACGGCCGGCGCGCTGCAGGTCGGCGAACGTGAAGCCGCCGAGGTAGGCACAGCCGAGCTCGCACACGCCGAGGCGCAGATCCGGCTCGGCGTCCGTTCGGCGCGCCCGGCCTCCCTCGAGCAGCCAGCGGCCCTCGTTCCACGGGCAGAACGAGTCCGACACCTCGAGGACGAGCCGCCCGTCGCCCAGGTAGTCGCGGCCGGACAGGGCCGTGGGGACGTCGAGCAGCCGAAGCCAGAGGGCGTCGGCGCTCCGGAAGCTCAGCCGGCGCGACTCGGCGAGGAGCAGGACGAGCGGGTGGTCGACCGGCAGCAACGCCGCCGTGAAGGTCGCCGTCCAGTCCAGATCGAGCAGGTAGCGCCAGACCTCCTTGGTCGCCCGAGGCGAGGTTGCGAAGCACTCGATCACCCGCACCTTGCTCGTGGCGGAGGCGCCCGCCCAGGACGGGTGGTGGCGGTAGACCGCGTACGCCTCGGGTGTCCCGTCGAGCTCGATCACGACGCGGCGGTGCGGACCGCCTCCGTCACGCCTCTCGGCGGGGTCGAGCAGGACGCGGACCTCCCACCAGTCGCGCGTGCGCGTGTACATGCCGGGCGTCTCGAGGCGAACGCGGTCGTAGACCCGGGGGAACACGTCGAGCGCCTCCTCGCGGTCGACGAACCGCGCCTCGGCCGTCCGGCGGAAGGGCGGCTCGAACGCCGTGTACTCGCGGCCGAGCTCGACGTCGCCGCAGAGCGACGCGACCCCGAAGCCGAAGCGGCCGTAGATCGTCGCCTCCGAGGCCCAGAGCGCCGCGAGCGGCTCACCGCGCTCGTGTGCCTCGTCGAGCTGCGCGCGCATCATCTGCGTCAGCGCGCCGCGGCGCCGGTGGGTCGGATGGACGCCGACCACCGTCGTCCCGCAGCAGGGCAGGACGGCGCCCGGAACGGTCAGGTCGAAGGCGAAGGCGCCCGCCCCCGCGATCACCCGGCCGTCCTCGAAGGCGGCGTGCATGCGCTCGAGCGGCAGCACGCGCCGGAACCGCTCGACGTGCTCCTCCGTGGGCTCGGCACCGAAGAACTGCCAGATCGGGGCGACCGCGGCGCCGAGCTCCTGCGGCGTCTCGCACCGCCGGACCTCGAACGTCACGCGATCCGCTCCAGGGGCGCGTACTCCAGCATCAGCCGCCGCTCCGCCTCGTCGCCCGCGAAGCGGACGGTGACGACGCCGCCGGGCTCGACCCGGGTCACGACGCCCTCGCCAAGCGTGCCGTGGCGCACCGAGTCGCCCGTCGAGAGGCTGGGCAGCTCCTCCCTCGGCCGGACGCCGGACGACGGCGGCGCGCCGTAGGCCGACCATGAGGCGGGCCGCAGCCGGTCGCGCTCCACCTCCCGCTCCGGCAGCTCGTCCAGGAAGCGCGAGGGCAGGTTGTAGCTCCGGTTCCCGTACAGCGAGCGCGCGGCGGCGTGCGTCAGCGCCAGGCGCTCCCTCGCCCGCGTCATGCCGACGTAGCAGAGCCGCCGCTCCTCCTCGAGCCCGCCCTCCTCGACCGAGCGGGAGTGCGGGAAGATCCCCTCCTCCATGCCGATCATGAAGACGGCGCGGAACTCGAGCCCCTTGGCGTTGTGCAGCGTCATCAGCGTCACGAGGCTCTCCCGCTCGGAGAGCGCGTCCTGGTCCGAGTAGAGCGAGATCTCCTGGAGGAAGGTCGAGAGGCCCGGATCCTCGGCCGCGGCCTGATACTCCTGCGCGACCCCGACGAGCTCCTGCAGGTTCTCGGTCCGCCCCTGCGCCTCGATCGTCCGCTCCGCCTCGAGCGCCTCGAGGTAGCCGCTCCGGTCGAGCACGCGCTGGACCAGCTCCGGGAGCTCCAGCTCGAGCGCGCCCGCCTGGAGCGACTGCAGCAGCGTCCGGAAGCCCTGCACAGCCTTCAGCGGCGCGCCGCCGACGCCCGCCTCCTCCGGGCGCTCGAGCGCCTCCCAGAGCGAGATCCCCTGCGCGTCGGCGAAGGTCTGCAGGCGTGCGAGCGAGGCGTCGCCGATGCCGCGGCGCGGGCGGTTCGCGATCCGGCGCAGGCTGACGGCGTCGTAGGGGTTGTCGATCACCTGTAGGTAGGCGATCACGTCCTTGATCTCGGCCCGCTCGTAGAAGCGCGGGCCGCCGATCACCTGGTAGGGCACCTCGGATCGCACCAGCACGTCCTCGAGCACGCGCGACTGCGCGTTCGTGCGGTAGAAGACCGCGATCTCGCTGCCCGCGTGCCCCTCGTCGACGAGCGAGGCGATCTCGGCCGTGACGTACCGCGCCTCCGAGTGCTCGTCCTCGACCTCGATCACGCGCACTGGATCGCCGTCGCCGAGGTCGGACCAGAGGTTCTTCTCCTTGCGCTCGGCGTTGTGGGCGATTGTGGCGTTGGCGGCGCGGAGGATCGTGTTCGTCGAGCGGTAGTTCTGCTCGAGCGCGATCGTGCGCGTCTCGCCGAAGTCGCGCTCGAACTCGAGGATGTTGCGGATGTCGGCTCCGCGGAAGCTGTACACCGACTGGTCCGGATCGCCGACCGCGCAGACGTTGCGGTGCGTCGCGGCGAGCAGCTGGAGCAGCCGGTACTGCGCGTGGTTCGTGTCCTGGTACTCGTCCACGAGGACGTAGCGGAAAGCCTTCTGCCAGCGCTCGAGCGCCTCCGGGAACCGCTCGAGCACGTCGACGGTCAGGTAGAGCAGGTCGTCGAAGTCGACCGCGTTCGAGGCGAAGAGCCGGCGCTGGTAGAGCTCGTACACGTCGGCGACCGTCTGGTCGTAGAAGGAGGCGACCCGCCGGCGGTAGTCGTCCGGTCCGATCAGCTGGTTCTTCGCCTTCGAGATCTGCGCGTGGATGCCGCGCGGGGCGAACCGCTTCGGGTCGCGCTCGAGCTCCTCGAGGCACGCCTTGACGAGGCGGACCTGGTCGGCCTGGTCGTAGATCGTAAAGTTCGAGCGGTAGCCGAGGCGCGCGGCCTCGCGGCGCAGGATCCGCCCGCAGGCCGCGTGGAAGGTGAGGATCCAGATCGAGCGGGCGGTCGAGCCGAGCAGGTGCTCGAGCCGCTCCTTCATCTCCCCCGCGGCCTTGTTCGTGAAGGTGATCGCCAGGATCTCCTGCGGCTTGACGCCGCATGCGCCGATCAGGTGGGCGACCCGGTGCGTGAGGACGCGTGTCTTCCCCGAGCCCGCTCCGGCGACGACGAGGAGCGGACCCTCGGTCGTGAGAACCGCCTCGCGCTGGGCGTCGTTCAGGTCGGAGAGGTACTGCTCGGGGGAGGCGACGGCCATCGTTCGATCGTAGCGCCGCGAGATGGCGCCGCCGAAGCCACGGGGCGGGGCCTCCCTCCCCGCCCCGTGGCTCCCTTCGAGCGTCGGTCAGCTGACCGCGACGACGGTCCTCCGGAGCACGGAGGCGTTGCCCGCGGCGTCGCGGGCCGTCACGGTCAGGCCGAGCCGCGCAGACCGCAGCGAGCGCACGAGCGTCCGGCCGGCATCGGTCAGGCGGATGCGGAGCCCGGCGCCGCCGGCGAGATCCGTGCTCACCGACGCCGAGCCGATCAGCCTCGTCCCGAGGCGGAGCTGCGCCTGGATCGTGCACGCCTCCGAGCAGGTGGCGCGGAGCCCGACACCGGCCGCCGCGATCGCCTTGAGCCGCTTGGCTGCGAAGACCTCGACTGAGAGCGAGGGCGCGCTCGTGTCGGCGGGAGCGGCTCCGGCTGCGGCCAGGGCGCGGACGGGAGAGCGGCCGCCGATCCTGCCGACGAGCGTGGCCGCGCCGGTGGCGAGGCTGACGGTGTACAGCGTCGAGACGGCGTCGCCGGCCCGCTGGACCGCGAGGTACGCGGTGCCGTCGGACCCGGCGATGTCGAACCCGACGGCGTCGGTGGCGTCCACGCCCAGCGGCCCGACGGTGGCGAGGGTGCCCGCGTTCGGCGGACTCTGGAGCACGAGGGCGTCGCGGGCCGCGTCGATCCCGTACAGCTGTGTGGCCGTCGCCCCCGCGACGCTGTTCGTGTACCCGGCGCCGACGATTCGCGGCGCCGTGCCCGCGCCCCGATCGGAGGCCCCGTACGCGAGCCCGCCGTCGGTCACGGCGACGGCCCCCGTGTCCGGATGCAGCCTGAGGTTCTGCCGGGCGTCGCTCACGAGCCGGATGCGATCGACGGTCGGGTTGAAGTCGAAGCCGAACGACGACCCGCTCAGTGCGGGATCGAGCCGTGCCGGCCCGACCGGGGCGGTCGCACCCGTGGCCGGGTCGATCGTGTAGAGCCGGCTCGAGCCGGCGAGGCCGTAGAGCTGTGACTTCGCGGGCCGCACGTCGAGCCCGACGATCTGCTCGCCGGCCGGAAGGCCGGTCAGGGCGGTGCGGGTGATCGCCTGCGGCGTGGCGCCGCCGAAGGCCACCAGCCGGTTCTTGCCGTCGATCCCGTACAGGCGTTCCGCGGCTTGCGCGTTCGAGGCATAGCCGGATGCCGCCACGGACGCGACGGCGAGCACTGCGAGCAGGTACCTGGGTGATGCGGGCATTGCAACCTCCTTCGATGACGATGGAGGTGGGTTCGCACCACGACCCCGAATGGTTCGGCGAGCCACGGGGCGAAGGACCTCCGGGCCCGTCCGCTGCGGGCTTCCGTCGCCGGGCTCGACCGTGACGCTCAGCTCCGGGTACTTCTGCGGGTCGACCGCGGCCGCGAAGCGCACGTGCGAACGGCCCTGCTCGTCGGGGTGGAAGGTGCCCGCAGAGATCCGGTTGGGGCGCTCGAGCGCGTCGCCGGGCCCGACGAACCAGAGCTCGTAGTACTCCCCCGTCGGCAGGATCGGCAGGTCGTTCGTCCGGAACGTGATGACGCGGCCGATGCCGGTCTTCTTCACCTCTGCGGAGCCGTCGATGGCGCCGCCGCGCGGATCGGTCAGCGCCACCCGCAGCTCGAACGTCCCCGGCGCGCCGTCGCCGCCGACCAGGGTGCCGGCGAAGACGGCCACGGCGAGCGCAGCCGCAGCCGCACCGGCGACGACGAGCCGGCGTGGCCAGCCTCTGCGAAGACGGAGGGCCGCTTGCGCGCCGCCGCCGCGCCCCTGTGCCGACGCGCGCTCGACCGCGAGGAAGGTCTTCGCCTCCAGGCCGAGGGGAACCTCGACCCGAGGAGCCGCGTGACGCAGGAGGTCGCCCGCGCGCCGCAGCTCCGCGACCTCGGCCTGACAGAGGGGACACGCGGCCAGGTGCTGCTCGAAGCGCAGATCTGCACGCTCGCCGCCAGCGGCCATCCGGCCTGGCGGATGGTCTACCGGCAACGTCGGCGCGCTCGATGACCTCAGGCGGGACGATACGGCGCGCAGACAAGCGCGCTCGGGGCAGCGCGGCTCCCAGCGCCGCCCCACTACTCGTAGGCCTCGGTTTGCGCCGGCCGGGACCTCGCTCGAAGATTCCAGGCGTGCCCTCGCTCGCGGAGCTCCTGGAACGCCGCGCCTTCGAGTGCCGGCTGACGCCGGATCGCGCGCTCGAGACGCTCGACGAGGCTGAGGCGTTCCTGCGCGACCGCGGGCTCCTCACGCGCACGACCGACTCGGCGCTGCCGAGTCTCTTCGAGGCATGCCACGAGCCTCCGTACGCGGAAGGCCGGGGCGGCTTCGCCCAGTGGCCGAAGACGAAGTGGTGGTGGGGCGGAGCGCTCGAGGAGCGACCGGGCGTGTACGCACCGAGGATTCATCGAGGCAAGACCCTCTTCGTCACGGGCGCCGTCACCGCGCTCGCCGATCCGCTCGCCAGGGCCGAGCTCGCCCGGCTCGAGGCAGCCGGCGGTGAGCCTGCGCGCCTGCTGCGCCACCTGGCCGAGGCAGGGCCGTCGGGGCTGGGCGATCTCCAGCTCGAGCTCGGCCTCGCGCCGCGCGACCTGAAGCGCATCCGTGGCCCCCTCGAGCGAGTCGGCGCGATCGTCAACCGGCGGGTGGTGGACGTCACCGCCGGAGGCGGGCACGATCACACGAGTGAGCTGGCGCGCTGGGACCAGGTCTTTCCGGAGAGCCCGGGGGCCGGCGGGCTCGAGGAACTTGTTGTCGCCGCGGTCCGGACCGCCGTCGTCGCGCCCGAGCGCGAGGCCGGCAGCTGGTTCAGCTGGCGCGCGCCGGCCGACCTGGTGGATCGGCTCGTCGGCGACGGCCGCCTGGTCCGCCCCGGCCCGGGCTTCGTCGCAGCCGGATAGGTCAGCTGCCTACGGGACGAGGGTCAGCGATTCGCAGTGACGCGGACGAACGGCGCCGAAGTGCCTGCGATCGAGGGTCGCCAGGCTGGTCTGCCCGAGTCGTTCGCAGGCCGCGACGACCGAGGCGTCGACGATGCCGAGAGGGGGAGATCCTCGTATTCGGCGGGTCACGATGCGTTCCCAGTCTTCGAGCTCGACCGCCTCGACCCGCGAGCTCGCCTGCACGGAGCGACTCTGCAAAGGCGCGCTCGGCCGCCGGCCCGATGCGGTCGCCGAGGAAGGACGCGACCTCCGTCACGGCGAGCACAGGCACGACCAGCGGGCGCCGCGTCTGTGTCAGAAGCTCGACGCAGCGTTCGTGGTGGCGGTCACGCGTCGCCGCGGCCGCGACGAGCAAAACTGCATCGACGATCAGCATTCAGGCGCGCCGGCGCCGTCGCGCAGCGGTGCGCACGTAGTCGTCGACGCGCACCGATCCATCTCGAGGCCCCGGTCCGACCGCGAAGAACGAGAGTCGCTCACCCGTCGGCGAACCGGAATGGTCACGCTCGAGTGCGGCCCGGACGAGAGAGGCGACCGACACGCCGTGCCGGCGGGCTTCGCTCAGGAGCCGCGCATGCACGTCGTCCGGCAACATGACCGTTGTCCGCTTCTTGATGCAGAGCATCGCATCACTCATCAAACGGCAGAGATCCGGTAGGCGGCCACCTCCCGGCCGTCCAGGGTCCGCCGGTAGAGGAGCTCCAGCCGCCCCGAGCGGACGGCCGCGGCGGTGCGGGCGATCTCGGTCCCGTCCGCAGGCAGCGCCCGGACCTCGAGGCCCATGCCGGGACGCCAGAGCGACGGCGGGTCGACGGTCAGCGCCGTCTCCACTCCGAGCGGCTGCCGGATCGTGACCGACGTCGCGTCGCGCTCGACTACGAGGTAGTGCGGTCCGCCGGCGAGCAGCGCCCCGTCGAAGACACCCTCGAAGACTCCGGCCGTGAGCGAGCCGTCGCTCGTCCGGGCGAGGAAGCCCTGCGGCGCCAGGCCGTACCGGGAGACCGTGTGCCCGCGGTCACGATCCCAGTTGGCGATCACCTTCAGGCCGCCGAACTCGGACTCGCTCACGCGCTCGGCAATGCGCCGATAGCCGGTCAGGGCCCTGCCCGCCACCAGCGGCCCCAGGGCGCGCTGGAAGTCGGCGACCACCCGCAGCCAGGGACTCTCGAGCGTGCCGCGCTGCCCCTCCCAGGCGTACGAGAGCATCAGGCCGAAGGCGGCGTTCCACGTCAGGACTTCGCGATCCACGGTGAACGTGCCCTCGAAGAGATCGTGCTGGTAGAGGAGCACGTTCTCGTGGAAGAGCCACAGGGCGAGCGGGTACGGCTCGAACGTGCCCGAGCCCCAGGCGGCCTCGACCTCGTCGGACTCGCGCTCCATCATCAGCATGCCGCCGTGAAAGCCGCTGAAGGAGGCGGCGAGCCGGTCCCAGCCGTCCTCGACCATCAGGCACCGGTCGGCGAACGGAGCCATCAGACCGAGCCAGCCGTCGTAGTACGACTCGGGCGCCGGCGCGGCCGGGTTGAAGTCGCGGAGCCACGGCCGCGCGCCGATCTGGTCGAAGAAGAGGCAGTCGACCGGCACGTCCCGGCGCCACTCCTCGATCAGACGCTCGACGCGGCTGCGGACGAACGGTGGGTGCGGTGAGACGACGACGCCGTCGTGGCCCCGGTAGCCCTCGAGCACCGGACGGCCGCGCTCGTCCCGAACGGCCAGGTCGGCGATCGGAGGGGCGTGCTCCGAGGCGAGGGTCGGCGACTCGTCGTCCCACCAGCTCACGTTCAGGTAGGGCATCACGAGCAGGCCGAGCCGCCGGGCTTCGACGACCGCCGCGCGCAGGTCGTCCAGCGAGCCCCAGCGGGGATCCGGAGGGAGGAAGTCGGGAAAGCTCTCGTCGTGCCCGCGCGGCTGGAAGGACACCGGGTGGAGGAGGGCGGGCGAAGGCAGGCGGCGGAGGTCGGGCGCCCACTCGGCGAACGGGCGAAGGCCCTTCCAGAGGTCGGCCTTGACCAGAGGCGCGCGGGCCAGCGCCTCCAGGCGCGCTCCGAGCTTCTCGCGAACGGTCGGGTACTCGTCGATCCGGTTGTCCTCGCGGTAGGCGAGGACCGTCTGGCGAACGCCGCCGCCGATCCGCAGGCGTACGGTCGGACTCTCCCAGCTCCGGCCGTCCGGCACCCACGTGCGGAAAGCGTGCACGACGCAGAAGACCCGACACGAGCACGGCTCGGGAACCCGGTTGTGGACGAAACCGAGCTCGACGGGATGGATCGCGCTCGGCCTGGGGTTGACGGAGGAGAGGGAGACGTGGCCCCCCGCGATGTCGAGCGCGAGGTAGTCGGCGAAGGCCCAGCGCGAGGGATACGTGAAGACGTCGTTCCCGGCGCGGGCGAAGAACGCTGGCTTGAGGCGGACGCCGGGCAGAAAGGTGGGCGCGTAGCCGGCCTCGACCGCCTCCACCGACCCGAGAAGATCGGACGGGAACCCGACCTTCCCCAGCACGCCCCCGGCACGGTTTCGGAGCGCCAGGTGCAGGTCGAGGAACGTGGGCCGTGCCGTGAGCGTGACGACGGCGTCGACCGCGCGTGAGCCTTCCCGCGCCGCGGAATAGGTCAGCGTCAGCGTCGAGGTCGCGCGGCTCCACCGGTAGGAGAAGCGGTCACGACCGCCGGGCCGGAAGCGGCAACCCCCCAGGTAATCCGACTCGGCGCCGCGGACGACGGCGTTCCAGAGACAGCCGGAGGCGGTGAGAAGCGTGGCGCCGGTGGCCTCGTCGGCGAAGGAGACGACGGCGCCGTTCCTCTTCGCCAGGGTGAGCCCGTAGGCGGGCGTCCGAAGCTCGAGCGTCAGGCGCCGTTCGACGAAGCTGACGCCGGACGCGCGCTCCCCCGGCTCGACCGGCCGGCGCGCGTCGGCCGCGGGCGCGGCGGGCGCGACGAGGGCCGCCGCGACGGTCGTCCAGAGGACGGCGCGCCACACGGCGCGATCGTACTCGCGACGGCTCTCTCTCAAGGGAGCGGGAACGGCCTGCGCGCGAGCGCGGGCAGCACCTGGGCCGTCACCCAGACCGGCGTCACCGCATACCGGGCCGAGTAGCGGTAGCTGCCGTCCGGCCGGCGGAGCCGAGCCAGGTACCGATGGGCGGCGGCCCCCGGACGCTCGCCTGCCGCCAGGAAGGCCTGGATCGCCCAGGCGGTCGACTGCGCGTCCGAGCCGCGGCCGGCCGTGAGCTCGAAGCCGCCGTCCGCGTTCTGGAGCCCGCGCAGAAACACCAGCCCGCGGCGGATCGGCCGCCCCCCCACGCCGAGCGAGCGCAGCGCCTGGATCGCCGCCGCGGTGTCGTTCGAGTCGGCCGCGACGCCCCGGGCCCAGGACCAGCCCCCCGACCGGGACTGGACTCCGAGCAGGTACCGCGCCGAGCCCGCGGGCACCGCCGCTCCGGCCTGCCGGAGCGCCAGCACGCACCAGATCGTCGAGTTGACGGTCGGTCCGATCCGCCCATCGGGCCGCGCCAGCGCCAGCACGCGCTCGGCCAGCGCCCCCACGTCAGCCTCGAGGGCGGCGCCGGCCAGCAGCGCGAGGGCCAGGTCGGTGGCGCTCTCCGCCTCCTCCGCGTGCTCGACCAGGAAGCCCGCGGCGCGCCCGGCCGGCGCGCCGGCCGCCTCCAGGCCGAGCGCGGCCCAGGCCGTCAGCGACACGTCCGGGGAGCTGCCGGGCTCCGCGAACCCGCCGTCGCCGCGCTGGCTGCGCTGGAGGAACTCGGCCGCGCCCGTGACCGGGCTCGCGCCGGCGCCGGCCGCGAGGACGAGCGCGGCGAGAACGACGGCCGCGAGGCGGGTCACGTCCACGCTCCGCGTCCGGTTTCGCCGGAGATACGTCCGCTCGGGTCGGGCAGTAGCTCCGCCGGAACCTCTCGGAGCTCGTCCGACCAAACGACCTGGGCTCGCACCCGGCGGCCGTACCGCCCGATCAGCCGCCGCAGCTCTGGCCCGGCGACGAGCGCGATCGCGAGATTGCCGGCAGCGTGCGATACGTCGAACCAGAAGCCGCGCGCGACCAGCACCGAGAGGGCGGCCCAGGTGTGGGGGAAGAAGCTCCACCACTCCCAGAGATCCATCGAGACGCTGAAGGCGAAGCCGAGGGCGAGGCACAGGATCGCGAACGGGACGCGCCGGCGGACGAGCGGCGCCGCGAGCGCTCCGACCACGCCGCAGCCGCCCCAGAGGAGCATCTGCCACGGCGTCCACGGACCCTGGCCGAGGAAGAAGTTCGAGACCAGGGCCGCCAGCGCGCCGACGGCGAACCCGGACCGCGCGCCGAGCGCCACCCCCGTCGCGACCGCGACCACGGTCACGGGCTGGACGCCCGGGACTGCCGCGAACAGGACCCGCCCCGCGGCCGCGGCGGCTCCGAGCGTCGCGATCAGCGCGAGCTCGGAGGTGCGGCCGGGAGCCGCCTCGAACCACACGGCGCCGGCGACCACGAGCGCGGCCGACACGAGCAGCAGGGAGAGGGCCGAGCCCTCGGGCGACAGCGCCGACCAGGCGCCCGCGGCGAACGCCGCGGCGGCGGCGCCGAGGACGAGCGCGCTACGCAACGAGGTCCTCCACAGGAGGGGTCCCCAGGGCCACGCTGCGATCGGCGACGGCGGCCGCGAACACGGGGTCGTGCGTGATCACGAGGGTGGCCCGGGCCTTGGCGTCGCGCCTCAGCAGGCGGACGAGGGCGTCCTTGCGCTCGGGGTCGAGACCGCGCGTCGGCTCGTCCAGGACGAGGAGGTCGGGATCGGTCGCCAGCACGCAGGCGAGGGCGACCCGCTCCCGCTCGCCGCTCGACAGATCACGCGGGTGCCGCCGCGCCGCGGCCTCGAGGCCGAGGTCGGCGAGAGCCGCCAGGGCCCGCGCCCGGTCTCCCCCGACGGAGAGCGCGACCTCGTCCTTCACGAGCTCGCAGATCAGGTGCCGGCCCGGCTCCTGCGTCAAGTACGACGCGCGCCCGGCTCGCAGCACGGCGCCGGCGCTAGCCTCGAGCAGGCCGCACGCGATTTTCCCGAGCGTCGTCTTCCCGGCGCCGTTCGGTCCCTCGAGCGCGGCGATCTCGCCACGGCGCAGCTCGAGCGACACGTCCTCCAGCACGAGCGGGCCATCGCGGTAGGAGAAGGAGACGCGCTCGAGTCGGCACACCGGCGCGCCGGCAAGCGGGGGGCGCCGCCCGCGCTCCGGCGTCCGGCCCAGGTACGCCGGGCGCTCGCGGGCCAGCCAGGTGAGCGCCTGCTCACGCGGCGCGTCGAGCAGCACGCGGCCGGATTCGAGGAAGACCACGCGCTCGACGGCGGCGAGGATGCGCTCGGGCCGCTGCTCGGCGACGACAACCGCGGCAGTCGGCGGCGCCAGGCCGATCACGTCGCCGAGCGAGGCGTCGAGCTGCGAGGTGGGCTCGTCCAGGAGCAACAGCCCCGGCTCGAGGGCGAGGACCGACGCGAGGCAGACGCGCTGGAGCTCGCCGCCGGACACCTCTCCGACGCGGCGTCCGGCCAGCCGCGCGACCCCGGCTGCGGCGAGCGCGGCCCTCGCGCGAGGGAGGATCGCCGCCTGCGGCGTTCCCACGTTCTCGAGCCCGAACGCCACCTCCCGAACGACGTCCGAGAAGACGACCTGCTCCTCCGACTCCTGGAACAGCGTCGCCACCGAGCCCGCGACCTCGGCAGGCCCCGCGCGGCGGGTGTCGAGGCCTCCGACGGTCACGCTGCCGGCGAAGCGGCCGCCGTGGAAGTGCGGCACGAGGCCCGAGAGGGCGCGGAGGAGGGTCGACTTCCCGGAGCCGGAAGGACCCAGGACGGCGACGCGCTCGCCCGCCTCGATCGTGAGCGAGACGCCGTCGAGCGCCGGCCCCGCCGCGTCCGGATAGGTGAAGCGGAGGTCTCGGACCTCGACTAGTGGGTCGGCCGGCAACGTTGCCGCCCTATCCACTAAAGCCACAGCGCGCCGATCAGGATCGCGAAGGGAGCGGCGGCGAGGGCGAGCCGGTCGCGAACGCGCCACGCCGGCCGCGGCAGCCGTGTGGCGCCGGCCCGTCCGAAGCCGCGCGCCTCCATCGCCTCGGCCACGTTCAGGCCGCGCTCCAGGGACGTCGCCAGGAGCGGCGAGAGCAGGCGCGCGCGACCCCGAACCCCCGTCACCTCGACCCCGCGGCCGCGGAGCGCGACGACCAGGCCGGCGGCGTCGCGCTCCAGGGTCGGCAGCAGCCGCGTCGCCAGCGCCACCGTCAGCGCCGATCGTCGTGCGAGCCGCGCCGAGGCGAGCAGGTCGTCGTGGTCGAGCAGCAGCGCGTAGGCGGCGAAGGCGAGCGTGACCGCGGCCAGTCGGAGGCCCTGGAAGGCGCCGTCGGCGAGCTCCTCCCGCGTGACGTCGAGGTGTCCGAGCACCGGGACGACGGGTCCGTTCCACAGCACCTGGCTGCCGATCGTCGCGACGAACGGCGTGATCGCGAACACGCTGACCGCGGGCACGAGGGCCCCGAGCAGGTACGGCCACCGCCGCCGCCGCGGGGCGGAGAGACAGGCGACGAGCAGCGCGGCGGCGATCGCGGCGACCGAGGCCGTGTGCTCGGCCAGGAGCGCCGTCACGGTGAGCGCCGCCAGCAGGGCAACGGCTGCGGCGGGCCTCACGGGAGCCCCTCGTAGCGGAACCGCGCCAGCGCAGGATTGCGCGCGAGACGGGCGGCGTCGCCGGGGCCGATCACGAAGCGGACCGGAGTACCGATGTCTCCAGTGGCCACGAACTCGACCTTGCCCGCCGAGATGGCGATTTCGTTGAATTCGGCTTCCACAGCCGGCAGGGCGCGAGGGAGATAGGCCTGCCCACCGACCACCTGCGCGAGCCGCCGGGCTACTTGCGCGAAGCGAGGGTGCGGATACGTAACGACTGCAGGCCGGGTCTTCCCGTCGTACCCGTGGAGGAACGGCTCGGGGAACGCGCCCACAACCACCGGCGCCCGCTGCCGCTTCGCCCACGACCGGAAGTCCCACCACTCGACATCGCCGTCGTGGAGCGTGTACTCGCTCGCGCTGCGGTCGGCCTCGTAGCCGTTGACGAAGTAGAACCAGTCGTGCCGCGACGAGAGGCTCCCCTCGAGCCCTTCGATCGACTCCACGAAGCGACCGCCGTAGCGCGTCTCCACGTCGGCGACGCGGTCGAGCGCCTGCATCGCCGTCAGGCCCGCCGGGACCTCTCGGACGAGGAGCACGCGCTTCCCCTCGTCCCGCGTCACCCACACGGTCGCGGTCCCGTCCGGGCCCTCCGCCCCCCCGCAGCCGCCCGCGAGGACGGCCGCGAGGAGGAGCGGGAGGACGCGTCTCACGGGAGCGCGTTCGACCGCACGTAGCCGCCGCGCACGGCCTTGACGAGCCCCCGGTGCGGCCCCGGACAGGCGCGGCCCGCCTGCGTCCGCACGATGCGCCCGTCCACCTGGAGGAACACGCCCGTCGTGTCGAGAGCCTTCCCGGCGTCGTCGCGCGCGGCCACCCGGTAGCACCCGCCGGCGGCCCGCGAGAGGTGCAGCGTCGGCGGCCCGCCCGTCGGGCCGAAGGTGGCGTGGTACCAGAGCACGGTGTCGCCATCCTTGAGCTCGACCTTGTCCGCTCCGACCGGGGGCGAGACGCCGTTGACCTTGAAGACCCAGCCGGTGGACTCCGAGCCGGCGTAGCGCCCGATCTGGTCGACGTACGGGCCGAAGGACGTGGGCGTGACGTGGTAGTAGAACTCGCCGGCGACGCTCGCCGACTCGAGCGCCTCGAGCGGGTTCGCCCCGCTCGCGCGGGGCTCGCTGGCGCCGAACAGCGTGGCGGTCTTGCCCTCGACGCGGACGCGCACGAGCGCGCCCTGCGCGAGGGGGACGAGCGTCGCCGCGAGGGCGAGTGCCGTCAGGAGTGCGAGGAGCCTGCTTCGGAACACGAATCCTCCTTCCGCGAGGGGTTCGATCTCTGGCGGCGGGCGACAGGTCTTCTGACTCGGGGCGCCCCTCCCGTCGCCTTCCCGGCCCCGCGGGGCCAGTGGCACTACGGCGGGAGGCATCTCCCCTCACAGCGGCGGGACCGTCCCGGACTTGCACCGGGTTCCCTCGCCGCTCGCCGGTTTCGGCCCGCACCCTATCATCGACAAGTGCCTCTCTCGCGTGCGGTCTGGCTCTGGCTGCCGGTCGTCCTCTGGGCGGCGCTGATCTTCACCCTGTCGTCGATCCCGTCGCTCGACTCGGGGCTCGGCACCTGGGACTTCGTCCTGCGCAAGCTGGCGCACGCCGCCGAGTACGCCATCCTCGGGGCGCTGCTCCTGCGCGCGCTCGGCTCCGAGCTGCCCGCCCTCGCAGCAGCGGTCGCCTACGCCGTCACCGACGAGGTCCACCAGAGCTTCGTCGAGGGCCGCCGCGGCGCGCCGCTCGACGTGGCGATCGACGGGCTGGGCGTCCTCGCCGGGCTGCTCGTGCTGCGGCGGCTCGCGCGGCGTTGAAGGCGGCGGCCCTCGACCTCGACTCGGTGCTCGGGGACACGCGGCCGCTCTGGGACGCCTGGCTCGAGGACGTCGCCCGCCGGCTCCGCGAGACACTCGTCCTGCCGCCGGAACGGGGCGACGCCGCGGCGGTGCTCGACGAGCGTCTCGGCAACTGGCGGGTGCTGCTGGAGCGCTTCGCGGAGGAACGAGCACCCGTGTACCTCCGGCCGGTCGCGGACGTCAATGCCTCCCTGCGCCGGCTGCGGGCGGACGGGGTGCGGCTCGGCGCCTTCACGGACGCCCCCGACGAGCTGGCGCGGGTGGCCCTGGCCCAGCTCGGCGCCGCGCGCCTGCTCGATGCGGTCGAGTGCGGTCCGGGCGCCGCCGGGCGGATCCTCGAGCGGCTCCGAGCGGACGCGATCGTGATCCGCTCCAGGGCCGAGCTGGCCCGGGTGACGCCGTAGAATTCACACTGTGGAGGCAAAGGATGTCAGCGATCGCCAGCTCGACGCGCTGCTCGAGCGGCTCGATCGCCTGACCGCGGAGCTTCGAGGCCTCAACCGCCGCCTCGACCACGGCGAGAACCTCGCTCCGGTCGTCCACGAGCTGCGGAGCCTGAACGAGTCGCTGCAGGCCCTGGCGTACGCGGCCCTCGGCACCCAGGGCCCCACGTGCGCAAGCGCCGCGCCGGCTAGGCATCGCTTGCGATGCCGACTTCAGGAGTGCGGGCTTGTCCGTGCTCCGTCTCAGCCGACCGCACGAGCGCAGCCGGGTAGAGACCCACGCTCCTAGATCAGGTCGACGAGCGCACGAGCTTGTAGAGCACCCCGTTGAGCGACGTCGCGTAGAGCTCCCCGCCGGCGTCCTCCCCGAAGGACGAGAGGACGGGCAGGTCGAACGCCTCCCGGCGGACGAACGCCTTGCCGCCTCTGATCCGCAGGCTCCACACGAACCCGCTGCAGTAGTCCCCGTAGTAGTACCGCCCGACGGCAGCCGGGACGGCCTTGCCGCGGTAGACGTAGCCGCCGGTGACCGAGCACCCGGCGTCGTGGCTGTAGACGGCGACGGGGAAGACGAGGCGGCCGAAGGCGTTCACCTCGCGATCGTCGTAGCGCTCGCGGCCCTCGTAGGCCGCCCAGCCGTAGTTCTCGATCCCCGTGCTGCGGGCCCGGAGGAAGTTGATCTCCTCCCAGCTCCCCTGGCCGACGTCGCCGACGTAGAGGTCGCCCGTCTTCCGGTCGAACGAGAACCGCCATGGATTCCGCAGGCCGTAGGCGTCGATCCGGGGCTCGGTGTCCGGCCGGTCGACGTTGATGCTGACCAGCTTGCCGAGCAGGCTGTTCAGGTCCTGCCCGTAGTTCTCGGGGTCGCCTCCGGAGCCGCCGTCGCCCATGCCCACGTACAGCCGCCCGTCCGGGCCGAACTGCAGCTGCCCGCCGTTGTGGTTCGGGTACGGCTGCTCGACGAAGAGCACGAGCCGAGCCGTCCTCGGAATCGCCCGGGTGCCGTTCGTCCGGTACTCGACGACGCGGGTGTGCCCGTCGGCGTCGGTGTAGTTCACGTAGACGAGGCGGGTCGCCTCGTACTTCGGGTGGAACGCCATCGACAGTAGCCCCTGCTCGCCGCCCGCCGTGATCCGGCCCCGCAGGTCGAGGAAGGGCGTTGACCGGCGCTTTCTCCCGTCGAGCACCACGATCCGGCCCGCCTGCTCGACGACGTAGAGCCGCCCCGGCTCGCTCCTCGGGGCGGCTACGTAGACGGGGCTCTGGAGGCCGCGCACGTAGGGGACGAAGTGCGGCCGGGGCGCACTCTGCGCGTCGGCGCACGGGGCGACGAGCGCACAGGCGGCGGCGAAGAAGGAGGCCAGACCCACGTCGCCACCGTAGCCCCGGCCCTGTTTAGGCGGGGTAAAGACGAGCGGCTTACCCGTCCTTGAGCAGCACCCGGCGGAGCTCGTCCTCCTTGCCGGGCTGGAGGATCGCGAGCACCTGGTCGCCGGGCTCGAGCCTCGTCTTCCCTTCGACCGACTCGGCGCGCCCGTTCCGCATCACCGAGATCACGCGCGCCCCTTCCGGGAGCTGCAGCCGCTCGATCGTCTTCCCCGAGCAGGGGGCGTCCTTGTCGACCTGGACCTCGACGATCTCGAGGTTCTCCCGGCGCAGCTCGAGCAGGTGGATCAGGTCGTGCTCGGGTACCTCGTGCTCGATCAGGGCCATGATGTTGGAGGTCGCGCACACGGTCGGCGAGATGCCCAGGAGGTCGAAGTGCGGCTGGTTGCGGGGGTCGTTCACGCGGGCGATCACCTTCTCGACGCCGTACTTCTCTCGCGCGATCTGGCCGATCACCATGTTGTCCTCGTCGTCGCCCGTCGCCGCCACGACGATGTCGGGCGGCCGTGCGATGCCGGCCCGCTCCAGCACGGAGAGCTCGGTCGCGTCGCCGAGCAGGACCTGGTGCTCGAACTCGACCTCCAGCTGCTCGAACCGGTCACGCCGCTGCTCGATCAGGGTCACCTCGTGCATGGGTGACCCCCGGCGGTGCTTGAGCAGCGTCCTCGCCAGGTTGGCTCCCACCTTGCCGCCGCCGGCCACGACGACGTACATCAGCCGCTCGCCGCCCGCTTCAGGGAGCGCGTCGAGGAGCGCACGGCGTCCGTCAGGACCGAGATCGCGCTCGACGTGGGACAGACGATCCGCAGCCCCCGGGTCGCATAGAACTCGGCGCGCGCGGGGTCGAGCAGCCGTACGACCACGCAGGGGATGTCGAAGCGCTTCTGCGCCACCTGACCGATGACGATGTTCGTGTTGTCGCCGTCGGTGGCGACGACGACGGCGGCAGGGGGGTCGTCGCGGTCGTCGATCCCCGCCTCGCGCAGCACGCCGGCGTCCATGCCGTGACCGACGATGAACCGTCCCGGCCAGTCCTCCCCGAGCCGCGTCAGGGCCTCCTCCTTCTCGTCGATCACGGCGACGTCCCAGCCCTCGCGCTGGAGCGTCTTCGCCACGTTCGACCCGACGCGGCCGCAACCGACCACGATCGCCTTCATCTCCAGTGCCCCGTCCGGTGACGTTGCCGGATTTCTGGGTCGCGAGCACCAAGCCAGGCTAGGACGCAGGGAGCCCGCATAGCCGAAGCTATGGGGGCGACCGAGGACGACGCATGGCGCCGCGTGATCGCGGGCCAGAAACCGGTGGACGTTGCCGGGCGGGGCACTAGTCCAGCCTAGCTCCTGGGCACCGGTGCGAGCCCGGCGTCCACTCCCTCCTCCGCCTCGAGCACGCCCTGCGGGTAGGCGATCACCATCACCTCGCACGGCGCCTGCCGCAGGACGTAGTCGACCGTGGGGCTGAAGAAGCGTGACTGGCGCCGCCAGCGGGGCGACGAGCCGAGCACGATCAGGTCCGCCTCCCAGTCGCGCGCCTCGCCCACGATTGCGTGCCCGATCGAGCGGGCCCTGATCGTCTGCGACTCGAGCTCGACGCCGTGCTCCTTCGCGAGCATCCGCGCGTCCACCAGGGACGCCGCCGCCCGTTCCTCCTGGGCGAGCAGCTCTGCGTCCAGCGGCAGTGACAGCGGCACGCGGATCACGTGCACCGCGCGCAGCGCGCCCCCGTGCTCCTCGGCCAGCCGGATCGCCGTGCCCAGGACCTCGTCGCCGATCTGGCCGAGCTTGACCGGGACGAGGATCCGGCCGTAGATCCCCTCCGCGTCGGGCACGAGATCCGGCACCGCCGCCGCTACGCGGCCGAGCACCGGCTCGCCGCCGGCGCGCCGCACGGCGACGAAGACGAGCACGCCCGCGGCAACCCAGGCCGGCCCAGCGATCCTCGTCGACTCGTGGGTGGCCAGCCCGGCGACCCAGATCGCAACGGTGAGCGGGATGCCGATGAGAGCCGCCACGGGGATCTCGGTCCGGCCGAGACGGACGTTCAGCGGCACGCGGAAGGGCCGCGGGAGGTCCGGTTCCCGCACCCGCAGCCGGATCACGGCCACCTGCGCCGCCGCGAAGGCGAGCAGGACGCCGAAGCTGTAGAGGCTGGCGAGGAACCGCACCTCGCGCCCGACGGCAAAGGCGACGAGCAGCAGGCCCGACGACAGCACGGCCGTGGAGACGATCGACACGGGCGCGATCACGGTGCGGCGGTTGAGGACGCCGAACGCGTGCGGCAGCATGTCGTGCCGGCCGAGCGAGTACGCGAGGCGGCCCGCGCCCGCGATCGACGTGACCACGGCGCCGAGCAGGATCAGCACGCCGGTGACGCCGATGAAGACGCGGAAGGCGTCGACGATACCGGCCGGGAGGTGGCCGTCGAACGCGGACGCGATCCCGACGAGCGGCGCCCGCAGCCAGGTCGTGCCGAGCTCGCTCGTCTGGCCGCCCGCCGGAAAGGCCGAGATCCCGACGATGCCGATCGCCACCGAGACGAGGACTGCGGCGCCGATGCCGGCGAAGAGGCCCCGGGGCAGGGTCTGCCCGGGCTCACGCGTCTCGGCGGCCAGGTTCGCGACCGTCTCGAGGCCGGTGTAGGCGAGCATCGCGACGGGGAGCGCGAACGCGATCGAGCTCCACGTCGGCGCGCCGCCGAGGTCGAGGCCCTGACCGAGCGAGTCGCTCGAGAAGAGCACGGCGAAGCCGGCGACGACGAGCAGCAGGTGGCCCGCGAGCGCCACCGCGGCGACGAGGACGGCGATCCGGTAGAGACCCGTCCGCCTGACGAGCCGGCTGGCGCTGACGAGGACGATCACGACGATGCCGGCGACGACGTCCCAGGGCCGGTCGCGCAGCGCCTCGATGCCGACGGCGTGGCCGAGGTAGTGCGGCACGAACAGGGCCGCGAGCGCGATCACGATCAGGTAGTCGAGGAGCAGCACCCAGCCGGTGAGGAAGCCGGCCTGGTCGTTGAAGGCGCGGCGGACGAACATCGCGGCGCCGCCCACCTCCGGGATCGCCGCCGTCCCCTCGGCGTACGAGAGCGCGACGAGGAGGAACAGCCCCCCCACGAGGAGCAGGATCCAGGGCATGAAGCCGAGCGCGTAGACGGCGACGATGCCGAGCGCGAAGTAGATCGAGGAGGCGATCTCGCCGTAGGCGACCGAGGCGATCGAGCTCGTGTCGAGCGCGCGTGGAAGCCCGGGGAGCCGGCGAGCCATCAGCGGAGCGCCAGGTACAGGCGCAGGGCGCCAGCGAGCAGGAAGACGGCGCCGAGCAGGTAGCCGAGCGTGCCCCCGACGACGGCCGTCTCGATCAGCAGCACCAGCCCGATCGCCGCAAGCAGGGCCGAGAAGACCGCGGTCGCGCTCGCACGGCTCATGCGGCTCTCCGGCCAGCCACGACGAGCACCCGGCACGGGCTCGCCTTCAGAACGTGGTCGACGGTCTTCCCGAAGATCGCCCGTCCCGGGAGCCGTCCCTTCCGGGGCGAGCCGAGGATGATCAGCTCCGCGTTCCGGCGCACCGCCTCCTCGACGATCGCTCGCCCGGCGCGGCGGGCACGGACGAGCCTGGTGACGGCCCGGACGCCGTAGCTCTCGAGGAACGCCTGCGCGTCGTCGAGGACCTGCTCGGCGGCGTCCTCGGCCTCCGGAAGCACGGCGTCGAGCGGGAGGTCGAGCGGCACCTCGATCACGTTGACGACGACGACGCTGGCCCGACGGGTCGATGCCAGCCGCGCGGCCGCTACGAGCGCCTCCTCGGACTCGGCCGTTCGCAGCACGGGGACGATGATCGTCCGGTACTCGACGGTCAGCGACGGCCCGAGCACCATCGCCGGCGCCCTCACGGTCGCCGTCAGCGGCACGCGCGCGAACCAGAGGCGGTAGGCCGCGTAGCCGATCAGCCCGAGCGCGAGCCACCCCAGCCCCGCCCAGCGGGCCCCGGGCTTCTGGATCACGACGATCGTCCAGGCGATCCCGGTGCCGAGCCCGCCGAGAATCGCGAAGAGCGGCCAGTCGACGCCCCCGAGGCGCAGGTTCGGTCGCGCCCGAAAGACCAGCTCCGCGTCGGGCTGCCGGTAGCGCAGCGCGACGAGCGAGGCGTGCGCGATCGTGAAGGAGAGCATGGCGCCGAACGCGTACATGTCGCCCAGGAAGGTCGTCTGCCCGGGGAGGATGACGACGATCGAGGCGATTCCGGCGAAGACGACGAGCGCGAGCCACGGCGTCCTGAACCGCGAATGCAGGCGGCGGAAGACGGCCGGCAGCTGCCGGTAGCTCGACATCGCGTAGGTGATCCGCGAAGCGCCGATCACGCCGGCGTTCGTCGCGATCAGGAGGATCGTCGCGGCCAGCAGCCCGACGTACAGACGCGCTCCGTCGAGGGCGAATCCCTCCAGGCCGAGGTTCTCGACGAGCCCGAGGACGGGGTCGTTCTGGTACCCCCCCTCCTCGGGGGTCTGGCCGAGCTTGGTGACGAACTCGCCGTCCTCCTTCACGACTGGCAGAGCGGAGAGCGCGATCCAGGGCAGCGTGAAGTAGATCGCGAAGACCGCGACCGCGACGCCGCCGATCGACCTCGGGATCGCTCTCGGCGGGTCGCGCGCCTCCTCGGCGAGGTTCGAGACCGTCTCGATCCCCGTGTAGGCGATCATCGCCACGGGAATCGCGAGCAGGAAGTTGGACCACGTCGGCGCGATCCCCCAGTGGATGTTCGCCTGCAGCGTCGCCGGGCTGAAGATGAGCACGAAGCCGAGCAGCACGAGCAGCAGCTGCGTCGCGAAGTCGACGACGGCGAGGAAGACGTTGAGGCTCGCCGCTTCCCGCACGCCGACGATGTTGATCGCGACGAGCAGGATGACCACGACCGCGCCACCGACGATGTCCCAGGGGTTCTCGTTGAGCGGCTCCCAGAAGATCGAGAGGTAGTGCGGCACGAAGAACGCCGAGATGGCGATCGTGATCACGTAGTTCAGCATCTGCGCCCAGGCGGCGCCGAAGGACACGAACTCGTTGAAGGCATGGCGGGCGAAGCTCGAGGAGCCCCCGGCCTCGGGGTAGCGGACGGTCCCCTCCGCATACGTCGCCGCCGTGCACGCGAAGATCAGGCCGCTGAGGATGAAGACGACCGGCGTCAGACCGAGCGCGAGGACGGCGACGACGCCGAGCGCGTAGTAGATCGAGGAGCCGACGTTGCCGTACGCGGTGGCGAACAGCGCGGGCGTCCCCAGGACGCGCTCGAGGCCCTGCTGCTGCCGCCGCCGGCGGGGCACGTGCGGACTCTAGAGGCCGGGACGCTCGGCTAGCCTGCGGCCCGGTGAAGATCTTCGTCATCGGCGCGGGACAGGTCGGCGTGACGGTCGTCGAGGCCCTCCATGACGAGCACCAGGTCACGGTCTTCGACCTCGACGCGGCGCGGCTCAACTCGCTCGCGTACCGCTACGACGTCGTCACGGTCGAGGGCAACGGCGCGAGTCGGCGCACCCTCCAGGAGGCCGGCGTGGAGCAGGCGGACCTGCTGATCGCCTGCACCTCGCGCGACGAGGCCAACATCATCTCGGCGATGCTCGCGAAGAAGCTCGCGCCCGAGGCGAAGACGATCGTCCGGACGACGAACGTCGAGTACCTCGAGGTCTGGCACGAGCGGCAGCTCGACGTGGACTTCATCGTCTCGTCGGAGCTCGAGGCGGCACACGCGGTCTCGCGGCTGATCGGCGTTCCCGCGGCCCGGCAGACCGACGTCTTCGCCGAGGGCCAGGTCCAGATCGTCGAGTTCGACGTCGAGCCGGGGCTTACGAGCGACGAGGTGATCGGCCACCCGCTCCGGGATGCCAGCCTGCCGGCCGACTCGAAGGTGGCGAGCATCATCCGCGGCGGCGAGATGATCCTGCCGATCGGCAGCGAGTCGATCCAGGTCGGCGACCGCATCATCGTGATCGGCTCGCCGCGGGCAGCGCGCGAGTGGAGCTCGCTGATGGCTCGCGGCTCCCGGACGGTCCAGGACGTGATCGTCTTCGGGGCGGGCCGAACGGGCGTCGCCGTCGGGCGCATGCTGCTCGACCAGGGGATCGGCGTGCGCCTCGTGGAGACGGACCTGGCGCGCGCGCGCCAGGTCTCCCAGCTCCTGCCCAAGGCGCGCGTGCTCCACGCCACGGGAACCGAGGCGGAGTTCCTCGACCGCGAGCGGATCTCCCAGGCGCAGGCCGCGATCGTGGCGATGCGCGACGACGCGAAGAACCTCTACACGGCCACGCTGGCGAAGCTGCAGGGCGTCGCCGTCACGATCGCGATCGTCCACGACACGATCTCCGAGCGCGTCTTCGAAGCCGCCGGCGTCGACATCACGATCAATCCACGCTCGCTGACCGCGGAGGAGATGGTCCGGTTCGCCCACGATCCGCGCACGCAGCAGGTGGCGATGCTGGAGGGCGACCGCTACGAGATCCTCGACATCACGTGCCGGGCCGAGAGCCGGCTCGTCGGCAGGCGCTTCAGGGACCTGCCCGTGGACGGCGTCATGATCGGCGCGATCGTGCGCGACGGGAAGGCGATCTTCCCGCACGGCGCCGACGTGCTCGAGGCCGGAGACCGGGCGATCCTCTTCACCGAGTCAGGACGCGTGCAAGAGGTCGAGCGCGCGCTTTGATCGCCGCCGCAAGGCTCCGGCGCAGGCTGCGGCCGCACACCGCGGTCGACGTCGCCGGCGCGCTCAACCTCTGCGGCGTCCTGCTCAAGTACATGAGCCCGGCGGCGCTGCTGCCGGCCGCGGTCGCGCTCGGCTACTCCGAGCCAGTCTGGCCATTCCTGGCGGCAGGGCTGATCGCAGCGGCGGCCGGGTGGTCGCTCGAGCGCAGTTTTCACGGCAGGGAAGTGATCGGGATTCGCGAGGGCTTCCTCGTCGTCTCGCTCACGTGGCTCCTCTCGGCGGGGTTCGGGGCCCTGCCCTACGTGCTCGCCCAGGAAGCGGTCCTGGGGAATCCTCTCAACGCGTACTTCGAGGCGATGTCCGGCTTCACCACTACGGGGTCGTCGGTGCTCGTCGACCCGCAGGCGCTCAGCCACTCGCTCCTCATGTGGCGGCAGTTCACGCAGTGGCTCGGCGGGATGGGGATCATCGTGCTCGCACTGGCCGTCCTCCCGCGCCTGCGCGTCGGGGGCCGGCAGCTCCTCGAGCACGAGATGCCCGGCCCGGAGATCGAGCCCCTGACCGCATCGATCCGGTCGACGGCGCGGCGCCTCTGGCTGCTCTACGTGGGTCTGACGGCCGTGCTGCTGGCGATCCTCTCGATCTTCGCGTGGACCGGCGTGGACGGGACGATGAGCTTCTACGACGCGGTCGCCCACGCGTTCACGACGACGCCGACGGCGGGGTTCTCAACGAAGGAGACCTCCGTCGAGGCCTTCGGGAGGGCCACCCAATGGGTGCTCGTGCTGTTCATGGCCCTCGGCGGCGTGAACTTCGCGCTGCTCTACCGCGCGATCGTCCGCCACAGCCCTCGCGCCCTGGCGCGGGACGAGGAGTTCCGCCTCTACCTCGTCCTCATCCTGCTCGGCAGCGGGCTCCTGCTCGCCGAGTTGCTCACCGACGACATCCTCGCCGGCGAGGAAGCCCTCCGCCATTCGGTCTTCCAGGCCGTCTCGATCACGACGACGACGGGCTACGCGAGCGCCGACTACACCGCCTGGACCGCGCTGACGGCGATGACGATCGTGGCGCTGATGTTCGCCGGCGGCTCCGCCGGCTCGACTGCCGGCTCCGTCAAGGTCGTCCGCCACCTGCTGATCGGGAAGATGCTCCGCCGCGAGCTCGATCAGACCGTCCACCCCGAAATCGTCCGGACCGTGCGGCTGAACGGCGCGGCTGTCGACGAGCGGACGCTCCGGGCGGTGATCACGTTCGTGCTGCTCTACATCGGCTGCTTCGTCGTGGGAGCCGCGGGCCTCGCGCTCGAGTCCGCGCGGACGAACGTCGGCATCTCACCGTTCGAGGCGATCGCAGCCGCCGCGGCCACGCTCGGCAACGTCGGCCCCGCATTCGGTTTCGCGGGCCCCTTCGGCTCCTTCGAGCCGTTCAGCGACCTGTCCAAGCTGATCATGATCGGCTTGATGTGGCTGGGCCGCCTCGAGATCATCCCGATCGTGGTGCTGCTGACGCGGAACTACTGGCGTGGTTAGCGTGGGGGAACCCGTGGTTCCCCCACGCGCCCCCTCCTTCTTGTGGGTGGCGAGAGGGGCCTGGTTGTGCCTCCCGCCGGAGCAAGTCCGGCTCCGGCGGCGGACTGCTGGCGGTCCTTGGGCGCGCTATCCCAGGGTAGAGGCGACGGCTACGTCGCAGCTGTAAGAGGGCGTCTCACTTCTGCTCAGGGGACTCCTCCTCCGGCGGGCTCGGGCGTTGGATCTCGCCGTAGGCGCTCTCGTAGCGACCCATGTTCTCGTTCAGCGTCCGGAGCACGTCGAAGATCAGCGTCACCGGGATCCGGACCCTCGACACGACCCGGCAGGGCACGACGACCGCGGCTTCCTCCCCCTCCTGCTGCGGCGGCTGCGTCGCGCAGAAGTCCAGGGTGAATTCGTAGGGCGAGTGCCAGACCCCGACGAAGTTCGCGTAGACCCCGCCCTCCATCTCGGGCGGAACGTAGACCTGGAACTGCGGCCCTTCAACCTCCGGCTCGACGTCGCCCACGGCGTGCCTACGTGTGGATCGAGACGATCAGCGGGATGATCAGGATCGCGACGATGTTGGCGATCTTGATCATCGGGTTGATCGCGGGGCCCGCCGTGTCCTTGTAGGGGTCGCCGACGGTGTCGCCGGTCACCGAGGCAGCGTGTGCATCCGAGCCCTTGCCGCCGTAGGCGCCGTCCTCGATCAGCTTCTTCGCGTTGTCCCAGGCGCCGCCGCCGGAGGTCATCGCGATCGCCAGGAAGAGGCCCGTCACGATCGTCCCGATCAGCAGCCCGCCGAGCATCTTGGCGCTGATCACGCCCACGATCACCGGGAAGGCGATCGGGATCAGCGCCGGGGCGAGCATCCGCTTGATCGCGGACGCCGTGACGATGCCGACGGCGCGGCTGTAGTCGGGACGCTGCGTGCCCTCCATGATCCCGGGCATCTCCCGGAACTGCCGCCGCACCTCCGTCACGACCTGGCCGCCGACCCGCCCGACGGCCTGCATCGCAAGCGAGGCGAAGAGGAACGGCATCAGGCCGCCGATGAAGAGGCCGGCGATCACCCAGGCATCGGTCAGCTCGAAGATCGTGGTCAGGCCCTCCTCGCTCAGCCCGGTCGTGTAGCTGTCGAAGAGCACCAGCGCGGCCAGCGCGGCGGAGCCGATCGCGTAGCCCTTCGTCACCGCCTTGGTCGTGTTGCCGACGGCGTCGAGCGGGTCGGTGATCGCGCGCACCGACTCGGGCATGTCGGCCATCTCGGCGATGCCGCCGGCGTTGTCGGTCACGGGTCCGTACGCGTCGAGCGCGACGATCAGCCCGGTCATCGAGAGCTGCGCCATCACGGCCACGCCGATCCCGTAGAGGCCGGCGAAGTGGTTGGCGATCAGGATGCCGGCGGCGATCACGATCACCGGCAGGGCGGTCGCCTGCATGCCGACGGCCAGCCCCTCGATGATGTTCGTGGCGTGGCCGGTCTGCGAGCTGCTCGAGATCGACTTGACCGGCGCCCACCGCGTCCCCGTGTAGTACTCGGTGATCGCCACGAGCAGGAACGTGACCACGAGGCCCGTCACGGCCGCGATGTAGAGATCGGAGAAGACGAGGCTGCCGCTGTCGAAGGCCATCGTCACCGGGATGAATCCGAGCGCGGAGAGCACGGTCGCGACCAGGACCGACTTGTAGAGGGCGTTCATGATCGAGCCGCCGCGGCCGATCCGGGCGAAGAGGGTGCCGATCACGGAGGCGAGGATCGAGATCGCCCCCAGCGCGAGCGGGTACAGGACGAGGTCGGACGAGGGGAAAGCCGTCCCGAGCAGCATCACCGCGACGGCCGTGACCGCGTAGGTCTCGAACAGGTCGGCCGCCATGCCGGCGCAGTCGCCGACGTTGTCGCCGACGTTGTCCGCGATCACGGCCGGGTTGCGGGGGTCGTCCTCCGGGATGCCGGCCTCGATCTTCCCGACGAGGTCGGCGCCGACGTCCGCGGCTTTCGTATAGATGCCGCCGCCGAGCCTCGCGAAGACGGAGATCAGCGAGCCGCCGAACGCGAGCCCGACGAGGTCGTCGATCGCCGAGTCGGACGAGTTGTCGAGCCAGCCGGTCAGGATCCAGTAGTAGCCGGCCACCCCGAGCAGTCCCAGGCCGACGACGAGCAGGCCGGTGACCGATCCGGCGCGGAACGCGACGTTGAGGGCGGGCCTCAGGCCCTCCCGCGCCGCCTCTGCCGTGCGCACGTTCGAGCGGACGGCGACGTTCATGCCGATGAAGCCGGCCGCGGCGGAGAGCACCGCGCCGGCGAGGAAGCCGAGCGCGGTGCCCCAGCCGAGCTTGTTGTAGAAGCCGAGCAGCAGGAAGGGGACGACGGCGACCAGCGCGATCGCGGTGTACTGGCGGCGGAGGTAGGCCGCGGCACCCTCCTGGATCGCGCGCGCGATCTCCTGCATCCGCTCGTTGCCGGCGGGCTGGGCCAGCAGCCAGAAGGTCAGCCCGATCCCGTAGGCGATGGCGACGGCGGCGCAGACGAGCGCGAGGAGCACCGGGTGGTCACTGAAGAAGTCGATCAACGCTGCCCCCTCACAAAGTCGGCGCCGAACGGCTCGGCGCGGGAGATCCTTGTCTCACAAGCTGGGGAGCCTAAACGATGCTCTTGGCCGCGGGGCGGCTACGGAGCACCCTCAACACGTGCTCGGCGCCGTCCGCCACCGGCCAGGCGATCCGCCCTTCCGCATCGACAAGCACCCCGCTCGGCGTGGCCGGCACGCGGAGCGCCGCCGCACCCTCGCCGGAGGCGTCGTGCAGGACGGGCGAGCGAAATCCCTGGGCGCGGACCTCGTCCGGGTCCCCGTCCGCGAGGAGGACGAGCCGTGGGGCCCCGGCGGGCCGCTCGGCCTCCCACCGGAGCAGGTCCTCCCGGATCTCCGCGCAGAGCTCGGACTCGGGGCTCCAGCGCAGGAAGAACGTGTCCTCGCCGCGGAACTCCGAGATGTCCACGACTCGCCCCTCGAGGTCCGGCAGGGCGAGCTCGGGAGCCGGCTCGCCGATGGGGATCCCCCACTCCGTTCCCTCCTCCCCGCGGGCTCGGTGCACGAGGTGCTCGATCGCGAACGCGCCGGCCACGAGCGGCGTTCGGATGACTCCGCCGGGGTCGATCAGGACGGCGCTCGGCGTGCCCGCCCCCTCGTAGAGCCGGTAGACGGCTCGCTCCTCGTCGGCGAGCACCCGCTCGACGCCGTGCTCTTCGGCCTTCTCCTTGCTGTCGGTGGCCGAGCCGCCGCTGACGAGCGCAAGCAGCGTCTCGTCCGCGTACTCGCGCTGCCAGCGGGCCACGTCGGGCAACATCGCCTGGCACGGGCCGCAGTTCGGATCGGTGAAGAGCAGGACGAGCGGCTTGCGGGGCTCGAGCAGGTGGCGGAGTGCCAGCTTGCCGCCGGAGACGACCGGCAGCGTGAACTCCGGCGCCGCCGTGCCGACCGGAAGCCCGGCCTCCGGAAACTCCGGGACCTCGTCCGCGACCAGGGTGCCGCCGCGCTCGAGCGCCGCCTCCAGCCGATCCAGCCGCTCGAGCAGCTGCGCCTGCGCGCGGAGCAGGTGCAGTCCCAGCCACACCGCGCCCGCCGCGACGAAGACGGCGAGCGCGACCGCCGCGACGGCCGCGCGCTCGGTCGGATCGAGCCGGCCGATCCAGGCGAGCGCGCTGGGCCCGGCGTCGTCGAGCAGGCCCGTCACGACCACTGCAGCCGCCACCCCTGCGAGGCCGAGATTGCGCGCCAGCGTGCTCCAGCCGGCGGGCTCGGAATGGAGCTGTCCGAAGCAGTGGCAGTCCGGTGCCTGGCCCCGCGCGATGCTGATCGAGATCGCAGCCGAGAACGCGAGCAGGAGGCCGAGCGCGCCGGCTGCGGCCACGAGGGCCGAGGAGGCCGGCAGCAGCGCGACGGCGACCGACAGCTCGGCGAGCGGCAGCGCGATCCCGACGATCCCGGCCAGGGACGCAGGGACGCCGAAGTCGGCGACCGCCTTCCGGGAGCCCTCCCGGTCGGCCAGCTTGGCCGCCCCCGCCACGGCGAAGACCGCTGCGAGCACGAGCCTTCCGATCAGCAGGATCGTTCCCACGGCGGCCTAGTCTCCGGCCGCCGGGTCAGGCTCGGAGTCTGGACGCGCCTCCGGCTCGGGCGGCCCGGGGGCGCCCGACTCGGCGGAGGCCTTCGCGAACGCGAGCTGCATGTTCGCCACCATCTGGCTCAGGTCCCGGTGCGTCTCGGCCGGTAGCGCTCCTTCGAGCACGGCCGTCAGCGCCTTCAGGGAGTCGACGGCGAGCCTCGCCTCCCCGAGATCTCGGTGCTCGGATCCGAGCCGGCGCCAGCCGAGCTGCGACACCGTCAGCGCGGACTGCACCAGCACGTCCGCGATCTTCAGCTGCTCGAGTTGCTCCTCGAGCGAGCGGAGCAGCTCCTGCTCGTCCTCGCTTCGCTCCTCCGGCTCAGCCATGGACGGGCTCCTTCGGCCGCACCTGCTCGGCGTAGATCTCCTCCAGCGAGGCTCCCTCCTCGTAGCGCGCCAGCTGCCGCTCGGCCGCGTTCGCCGCGGGTACGCCCAGGTACGCGGCCGCGCCGAGCTCCTCCGCGACCGGCCGCACCCACTCGCAGAGAGCTTCGAGGGCGGCGCGCGCGGGCCGGACCTCCCCCGTCCCGAGGTCGATCAGCTCCCCCGAGAGCCCGTGCCGGATCGCGCGCCAGAGGTTCTCCTCGATGAGCCGGTGCGGATACGAGGGCAGTGGCTCCCCCTCGTCGATCGCGCGGGCGAGCCGCGCCGTCAGCGCGTAGGCCAGTGCCGCGAGCCCGCGCGCCTCGACCGGGTCCGGCTGCGCGTCGCAGATCCGGATCTCGACCGTCGGGAAGGCGAAGTGGGGCCGGACGCTCCACCAGAGCTGGGTGTGCTCGTCGATCGAGGCCGTGTCGTAGAGGAAGCGGACGTACCGCTCGTACTCGTCCCAGCCCGTGAACTCGTCCGGGACGCCGCAGCGCGGAAACATGCGCGTGAAGATCTGCGTCCGCGCCGAGTGCAGGTGCGTGCAGACGCCCTCGACGAACGGCGAGCTGGCCGAGAGCGCCAGCAGCTCGGGCAGGTGGTTGCGGAGCGCCGTGCTGACGCGGACGGCTCGGTCGGCACCGCGGATGGCGACGTGGACGTGGAGGCCGAACGAGTTGTTCCGCCAGACGACGTAGCGCAGGAGCTCGTCGTTCCGCCGGTAGTGCGGCGTGTCGATGATCCGCTGCTCCTGCCAGGGGCTCCAGGGGTGCGTCCCCGTCGCGCCGAGGGCGAGACCGAGTCCTTCGGCGAGCCCGCGCAGCTGCTCCCTCCGCTCCTCGAGCCGCGCCGCCGCCTCGGCGAAGTCGTCGCAGCGGCCGGTCCGCACCTCGACCTCGGAGGCGATCAGCTCGCCGACCAGGTGCTCCTCGAGCAGGGTTCCCCGCGCGGCGGCCTGGAGGTCCTCGAACCGATTCGTCAGCGCCAGCGTCCCCGGGTCGAGGATGGCGAACTCCTCCTCGATCGCGAGGGTGAAATCCTGCGTCGACTCGAACTGCTCGCGCGCGAGGCGCAGCAGCTCGTCAGGCGGTAGCCGCTGCGAGTCGCCCACGCGCCCAACCTTAGTGAAAGGGCTCCAGCAGCCGCCGCGCGACGGCCGGCCACGAGAAGCGATCGACCACGGCCCGGCGCGCCGCCCGGCCGAGCTCCTCGCGCTCGGCGGGCTCGAGCGCGATCAGGGCCCGGAGCTTCGCCGCCAGGTCGGCCGCGTCGCCGGTGGCGAAGGCCGCGAGCTCGCGTCGGGCCGGCGGGTACTCCGACTCGATCGCGGCGGCGACCTCCGCCAGCCCGGAGTGGCGCGCGACGAGCGGCGGGCACCCGGCCGCGGCCGCCTCGGCGGCGACCATGCCGAAGGCCTCCGGGAAGATGGACGGGACGACGGCTACGTCCGCGAGCGGGAGCAGGTGGGCGAGGTGCCGGTGCTGGAGCGGGCCGGTGAAGAGCGCCCCGGCGGGGGCGAGCGCCTCCAGCTCGCGCCGGTAGTCGCCGAAGCCCACGACCAGCGCGCGGGCGCCCGTCTGCGGCAGCGCCTCCAGGAGCAGGTGGACACCCTTGTTGCGGAGCAGCTTGCCGAAGTAGACGACGACCGGGCCGCCCGCGGCGAAGAACGCCTCCAGACGGCCCGCGTTGCCCTCGTCGGGGAGTCGCTCCTGGAGATTGCCGGGATTCGGCGGATCACGCCGGCACTCCTCGAGCAGCCCCCGCAGCGCGTCGTCTCTCGCCTCGGGCACAAACGCCTCGACGTCCACGCCTGGTGGAACTTCGACCACCCGCTCGACCGGCCCGACCACCTCCTCCAGAACCGCCCGGATGTGCCGGGAGCCCACGAACACCGCTTCCGCGCGAGCGAGCTCCCGCCGGCCCCAGGCCGCGAGCTCGGCGTCCCCTCGCATCGCGTACTCGAGCTCGGAGCCGTGGGCCTTCACTGCGAAGCGCGCGCCGGTGGCGGCGGCGACCGGCGCTCCGAGCAGGACGTGGTTCGCGAAGACGAGATCCGCCGGGAGGTGCGCCCGCAGGGCGGCGGCGTTCGCGTCGACGTACCGACCGCGCTCCGCCGGCGTCAGCTCCCCGAGCCGTCGCGCCTCGAGCCCCGCGTAGCGGTCGACGACGAAGACCGGGAGAAGACCGTCCGGAAGCCGCGGCCGGACGACCGCAGCCCCGCCGAGGTCGACCGCTTCGGGGTGCGGCTCCTGGCAGAAGACGGTGACGGCGTGGCCCGCCCGCATCCATTCGCGCGCGACGGCCTGGGTGTAGACGTTCGAGCCGGTGCCGCCCAGCAGGTAGCCGTGCCAGAGGAGGATCTTCATCGCGGCCTGCGCGCCGCCCCAGGTCTACGTCAGGTGGAAGTACAGCGCGTGCAGCAGCTGCACGGCCGGGTTCGACGTATGCACCTGCACGTCGCCGGGGACGTCGAGGAGCGCCTCGGAGTAGTTGAAGATGATCCTGACGCCGGCGTCGACGAGGTCGTTCGCGACGGTCTGGGCGCTCGTGTCCGGCACGGCGAGGACGCCGACCAGGATGTTCTTCTCCCGCACGATCTCGGGCAGGCGCTCGTAGGCGGTGACCTCGGAGTTGCCGATCGGCCGCCCGGTCTTCTCCGGGTCGTCGTCGAGCACGGCCGCGATGTTGATCCCGTGCTCGGCGAAGATCGTCGAGCTCGCGATCGCCTTGCCGAGGCGGCCGGCGCCGATCAGCGCGATGTTGTGCTGGCCCTGGTTGCGCAGGATCTTGCGGATCTCGCCCAGGAGGCTCTCGATGTTGTAGCCCACGCCGCGCTTGCCGAACTTGCCGAACGCGGAGAGGTCGCGACGGATCTGGGTCGCGTTGATGTTCGTGTAGTCCGAGATCTCCTGCGAGGAGATGCGCTCCTTGCCCATCTTCTTCGCCTGCGTGAGCACCTGGAGGTACCGGCTCAATCGCGCGGCGACCCCGACCGTCAACCGATCCGCCACCTCTGCTCCTTGTATCGACGTTTGTGACAGCGCACAACCATTCTGCCACTCGCGGCCCCAACTTGCGTGCGTTGGTCACAAATGCTGGTCTGACCCCCGAGCTTGTGCGGTGACTTTGCGCAGGAACGCCGCCCGGTCGACGTGGTAGACGAACGCGCGCTCACCGTCGATCTCGACCACGGGCAGCCATTCGCGGTACCGGGCCTCGAGCTCGGGGTCGTCCGTGATGTCGATCTCCTCCAGGTCGAAGGCCGCCTCGCTCCGAAGCTCGGCCACGAGTGCCCGGGCGCGCTCGCAGAGGTGGCAGTCCCGCGCGTGGTAGAGGCGCACGGAGCGCACGGAGCTCAACGGCGCAGGGCTGCCAGGGCGCGATCGAGGTCCTCGGCGGTCGAGCTGCCCTCGTCCGCCGCGACGAGCGAGAGCAGCCGGACGGTACGCGCCTCCCGCGCCGCGGCGTAGACCTTGTGGTGGCCGTCGAGAAGGTAGTGGGCGAGGCACCAGTGCCGCACCGCCTGGCGTTCGTCGCGTCCCCCTGGTCGCCTGACGTCGAGCACTCCGACCGCGAGCGCGGCGCCGCCTCCGGGTCCACGACGGTCGCTGTCGAGCAGCCTGCTCAAGTGCAGCAACAGTAGCCCTCCCTCCGAAGAGGACCAGGCCCGACGGGCGGAGCCCGGCTGTGCCGGGCGGGAGCCCCGACCGCGGCCGGCGAGCCCACCGACAAGAAGGAGGGGGCCCACGGGGGAACCCTGGGTTCCCCCGTGTCAAACCATGGGTTCCCCCATGCTGTTACGGGTAGATGCCGCGCGTCGTGGTCGCCTCGGCCACGCGCTGCACCGCCAGCCCGTAGGCGGCCATCCGCATCCCGGTCTGCCGCTTCTCGTTCAGCGTCCAGGTCGCCTCGAAGGCGCGGGTGATGATGTCGTCCAGGCGCTGGTTGACCTCCTCCTCCTTCCAGAAGTACTCCTGGAGGCCCTGCACCCACTCGAAGTACGAGACGACGACGCCGCCCGCGTTGGCGAGGATGTCGGGGAGGATGACGACGCCGCGGTCCTCGAGGATCTCGTCGGCCGTCGGCGTCACGGGGCCGTTCGCGCCCTCGCAGATCACCTTCGCCTTGACCTTGTCGGCGTTGTAGCCGGTGATCACCTGCTCCAGCGCGCAGGGGGCCAGGATCTCGCAGTCGAGCAGCAGCAGGTCCTCGTTGGAGATCGCCTCGGCGCCCCTGAACCCCTCGAGCATCCCGGTCTCCTGCTTGTGCGCCAGCACCGCGGGGACGTCGAGGCCGCCGGGATTGTGAAGCCCGCCACCGGAGTCGGACACGGCGATCACCTTCGCCCCGTCGTCGGCCAGGAACTTGGAGAGGTAGCTGCCGACGTTCCCGAACCCCTGGATCGCCACGGCCGCGCCCTGCAGGACGAGGTTCCGCTTCGCCGCCACGTCGCGGATGCAGTACAGCGCGCCGCGCGCGGTCGCCTCCTCGCGACCGAGAGAGCCGCCGATCGTGAGCGGCTTCCCGGTGACCACGCCGAGCACGGAGTGGCCCTTGTTCATCGAGTACGTGTCGAAGATCCACGCCATCACGGCCGCCGTCGTGCCGACGTCCGGCGCCGGAATGTCCTTCTCGGGACCGATCTCGTTGATGATCTCGGTCGTGTAGCGCCGCGTCAGCCGCTCCAGCTCGCCGGCCGAGAGCTGCTTCGGGTCGCAGACGACTCCCCCCTTGGCGCCGCCGAAGGGGATGCCCATCAGCGCGCACTTCCAGGTCATCCACATCGCGAGTGCCTTGACCTCGTCGAGCGTCACGTCCGGGTGGTAGCGGATGCCCCCCTTCGAGGGCCCGCGCGCGATGTTGTGGGTGACGCGGTAGCCCTGGAACGAGCGGACGGTGCCGTCGTCCATGCCGACCGGGATCGAGACTCCGACCGACTTCTTGCACTCCTGGAGCACGGCGACGAGGTTCGCGTCGATCTGGAAGGTCTCGGCGACCCGCCGCAGCTGGTCGCGCGCGATCTCGAACGGGTTCTCGCGCAGGTGGGAAGGGGGCGCCTCGACGGTCGTCACTCAGACTCCTTTCTCGCCGGAACGGGCCGAGTATACGGCGCTACTTGATGCTGAACGCGAGCGTCCGGCGCGTGGCGCCGGGCCCGACGGTCGGGAACGCGACCAGCCGTAGCCGGTAGCGCCCGGCCGGCAGGACCTTGCCCTGCGGGTCGCGGCCGGTCAGTCCGAAGGCGTAGCGTCCCGGGAGGAGGTCGCGCAGCCGCGCGAGCAGGCCGAGCGCCCGCGGCCTGGAGCCCTCCACGTCCCAGAGCTCGACGTCGAGCCTGCTCACCGGCCGGATCGCGTCGCGGCCCGCGACCTCGACCACCTGACCCGCCTGGAAGGAGAGCACGGCCGGCGCCGAGTCGGACGGCTCGAACGTCTTCGCGGAGAGACGGAGCGAGCCGAGGAGGTTCGCGACGGGGGCCCGGAAGCCGAGCACCCACGGCACCCTGAAGGCGGCGCCGCCCACGGGTGTGATCGTCAGCGCTCCCTGGGCCAGTCGCGATGCCGGGACACGGCGCACGCGGGCCCGGAGCAGGATGCGAGCCTGGCCGCCCGCGGCGAGCTCGATCCTCGTCGGGGTGGCCGAGAGCGCGACGGGCGCGCGCCGCCCGGGCCGCCGCGCGCTCACGTACAGCGTCTGCCGGCGCGTGGACACGTTGCGGAGAACGAGCTCGCGTCGCTGGACGTCCCCGGCGGCCGCGGCGGCGAACGAGATCGTCGCCGGGCTGGGCGAGACCTCGAGCGCGGCGGCACCGCCGACGTCGACGAGCCCGGCTCCCTGCGCGGTCGACGCGTCGTTCGCGATCGGGCGGGCGGACGCGATCAGGAGGCTCTTCGCAGCGCCGGGGCCGAGCTCGGGCCTGGCCTGACGGAGGACCGCTGCGATCCCCGCCACGACCGCGGCGGCGGCGCTCGCCCCGTTGATCGTCCCCGTCCGGGGCAGGCCGTGCTCGTCGAAGTCCGGCTCGGTGGTGAGCAGAGTCACTCCCGGGGCGACGACGTCCGGCTTCAGCCCACCGTCGTACGCAAGCCCCCGGGAGGAGAACGAGGCGACGCGTCCGGCCGACACGTTGCGCGCTTCCCGCGGCCGCCCGAGCACGAGCGAGATCGACGATCCGGCGCCCAGCTCCTCCTCCACCCGCTCCGATGCCGCCGGAGGCAGCGTCAGCACCGGGACGCCGACGCTCCCCGCGAGGCCGAGCGCGCCGGCCGGGACGAGCCCGCCGTGGAGGACGACGGCGACCGCCCCCGCGCTGACGGCGTTCCGAATCGAGGCCTCGGGCGAGGCCCCGGCGCGGACGAGCGCCGCCCGCGACGCGACGAGGCTGAAGCCCCGCTCGTCGAAGAAGTCCTCGAGCGGCACGGGCGCGTCCTCCGGGCGACCGCCCTCTCCCTCCGGCACCGCCACCTGCGCCTCGAGCCCGCCGCGCGGCGCGGTCGCGCCGGCGAGCGGCAGGACGCGGTCGAAGAGCACGGTCAGTCCCGAACGGACGACGACTCGGACCTGCTGCGCGTCGGTGCGGAGGTCGGCGGCGCCCACGGTGAGCGCGGCCGGCGCCCCGCCGGGGCCGGCGATGCTGCCGAACGTGGCGCCCGCCGGCCCGTCGTTTCCGGCAGGCGCGACGACGAGCGTGCCCAGCCGCGCCGCGCCCGCGCTCGCGCGTGCTAGGGGGCCGTCGGCGAAGGCGGCGTAGGGCTCCGCCAGACCCACGAGCGCGACGGGCGCCGCGTCCGCGGCGGCGCCGTCGCCATCGGGATCGACGGCGCGCTCGAGTCCGGCCAGCACCTGGTCGGTGCGGGCGAACACCGACCAGTCGCCCGCGGCGTCGCGCTGCCACCCGGCGACGCGGATCGGCAGCACTATGGCCTCGGGAGCCGAACCGAGCTGGCCAACGGCGTCCCCGGAGCCGACGAGCAGGCCCGCGAGCTCCGTCCCGTGCCGCTCGGGGGAGCCGTCTCCGTCGGGTCGGCGCCTCGCCTCGGCGGGCCCCTTGCCGGCGAGGACGTCGATGCCGTCGAGCACGCGGCGGCGGAGGTACGGATGCGTGAAGTCGACCCCGGTGTCGAGGAGGGCGATCGTGACGCCTCTCCCGTCGAAGCCCGCCAGCGTGGAGCCCGAGAAGATCGGGCGCCCGGCTGCCGGCACGGCGGCACTCGTCGCGGGGTAGGCCGCCCGGACGGGGTAGACGCCCGCGATCTGCGGCGTCGATTCGAGCAGCGACAGGGCCCTGGCGTCGAGCGGCGCCGAGAAGCCGTTCAGGACGCGCGCGTAGCGGAACTCCGGGCGCAGCCGGACGCCGCGGGCGGCGAGGCGCGCGAGGAGCTGCTGCTGCCCGACGAGCACGGCGTTCGTCCAGCGGCGCTGGCGGGCCGTGCCGGCGTGGCCGCCCGCGCGGCCGACACGAGCTGCCAGCGAGGGGCCGCGCAGGACGACGATCATCCGCTGGCCGAGCGCCACCTGGGGTCTCGGCCCGCCGACGAGCCCCCGCCACGTCGACGCCGGTGTCCGCAGCACCAGCTCGCCGACGCCACCGCCGCCCGCGGCGACCAGCAGCAGGGCCGAGGCGACCGCGACGATCGTCAGCGTTCCGAGCTGGTTACCCCGCAGCAGTCGCATAGGCGTCCAGGTCAAGGTACTCGGGATACGGGACGGGATGCACGTAGCGCGCGGCCGAGGCGATCATCGCCGCATTGTCGGTACAGAGCTCGAGCGGCGCGAGCGCTGCGTCGGGAAGCGCCGCGCGCAGCGCCGAGTTCGCCGCGACCCCGCCGACGATCGCGATCCGCTCCAGCCCCAGCCGCTTCGAGGCCTCCCGCGTCCGGTCGGCGAGCGCCTGCACGAGGGCCCGCTGGTAGCTCGCCGCGAAGTCGGCACGCCGCCGCTCGAGGTCGGCGGCCGGCAGGTCGCGGACCGCGTAGAGCAACGCCGTCTTGACGCCCGAGAAGGAGAAATCGAGACCCGGGACGCGGGCGACGGGGAAGGCGAACGCCTCGGGATCGCCGGTCGCGGCGAGCCGGTCGAGCGCCGGACCCCCCGGATAGCCGAGGCCGAGCAGCCTCGCGCCCTTGTCGAACGCCTCGCCGGCGGCGTCGTCGATCGTCGAACCGGCGGTCAGGAAGGATCCACGCGCGCGCACCTCGAGCAGGAGCGTGTGCCCGCCGCTTGCGAGCAGGCACAGGAAGGGTGGCTCCACGGCGTCCGGCTCGAGGTAGAGCGAGGCGACGTGCCCGTGCAGATGGTCGACCGGCGCGAGCGGCAGCCGCCTGCTCCAGGCGAGCGCCTTGGCGGCGGAGAGCCCGACGAGGAGAGCTCCGATCAGACCGGGGCCCTGCGTGACCGCCACGGTCGAGACGTCGTCGAGCGTGGCGCCGGCCTGCTCGAGAGCCGCCCGTACCGCGGGCGCGAGCAGCTCGAGGTGCCGTCGCGACGCGATCTCCGGCACGACCCCGCCGAAGCGGGCGTGGAGGTTCGCCTGCGACGAGACGATCCCGGCGAGGACGTGTCCTTCCGGCGAGACGAGCGCGGCGGCGGTCTCGTCGCAGGACGTCTCGATCCCGAGGATCAGGAGGACTCCGCCAGGCGCTGCTCGGCCGGGTCGCGCCACATGATCAGGGCGTCCTCGCGGTTGTCCGTGTAGTACCCGCGCCGGACGCCCCGGGAGCGGAAGCCGAGCCGCTCGTAGAGACGGATCGCATCCACGTTCGAGACGCGCACCTCGAGCGTGTAGCCCCGCCGCTTCTCGTCGGCGGTCAGCTCGAAGAGCCGGTCGAGCAGCGCCGTCGCGATCCCACGGCGCCGGTGGTCCCGGGCAACGGCGACGTTCATCACATGCCAGGCGTCGACGTAACGGGAGATGATCATGTAGCCGACGAGCGCACCGGTCTCGGAGTCGAACGCGCCCTGGCAGATCGAGGAGGGCTTGGTGAGCTCGCCCGCGAACATCGCGCGCGACCAGGGGGTCGGGTACGACTCCCGCTCGATCGCCTCCACCGCCGCCAGGTCGCGGTTCGAGAGCGGTCGCAGCTCGATCACGCCCGCCGCTCCGCGTCCGGCGCTCGCAGGTACAGGGGCTCGACGAGCTCTGCAGGCCCGAACCCCGACGCGAGCGCGGCGTGAAAGCGCGCTCGCGGTGCGTGGAGCTCACTCACGTCCGGCGGCACGTCGGCTCCGGCCGCCTCGAGCACGTCCCGGTAGCGGACGGCGCCGTCGCCGACGCACAGCCTGCCGGGTTCGACCGGGACGTCCTCGGGGCGCAGGCAGCACGGCTCCCCGAGCAGCGTGAACACCTCTCCCCGGCGGGCGTCGATCACGGGCAGGGCGCCGGGGGCGCCGGCCGCGAGCGCGTCGAGCGTGGACACGCCTGCGACGGGTAGGTCGAGCCCGAGCGCGAGGCCGCGCGCGGCGCTCAGGCCGATCCGGATGCCTGTGAAGCTCCCCGGGCCGGTCCCGACGGCGAGCGCGTCCAGCTGCGCGGCCTCGCCACCGGCCTCGCGCAGAAGCTCGTCGGCGTCGGCGAGCACGCGGACGGCGTGGGACTGCCGCTCGCCGAGCAGCGCGCCGTCCCGCACGAGGGCACTCGTCGCCACCGAGGTGGCCGTGTCGAAGGCGAGAATCAGCACCCCCGAAAAATACGCTCCAGCAGGCCCTCCTCGGCGCTCTCCAGGCCCACGAGCCTGTGGGTCGGATCGACGTGCCGCAACCGGACGGACAGCCGCGGCGAGGCGAGCCACCCGCGGGCCGCCTCCGGCCACTCGACGAAGCAGACGGCGTCGACGAAGTACGGCTCGAGGTCGCCCCATTCGGGTGCCGAGACCTCGGCGAAGCGGTACAGGTCGAGGTGCGAGACCTCGAGCCGGCCGCGGTAGCGGTGCCCGATCGTGAACGTGGGGCTGGTGACGCGGCCGGTGACTCCGAGCGCGCGACAGGCTCCCCGCACGAACGTCGTCTTCCCCGAGCCGAGCTCGCCGGAGACGGTGACGAGGTCGCCCGGACGGAGCTCGGCTGCGACGCGTGCGGCCAGGCTCTCCGTCTCCTCCGGCGAGGCGGAGGTCAGCTCCACCCCGGGACCCTAGAACAGGCCGAGTTGAACGGCGTGCTCCGCGCCGGCGGCGACGAGCAACGGCTCCGGCGTCGGTTCCACCGTCTCGGAGGCCATGCGCCGCTCCAGCAGCCCGGGAATGCGGGCGAAGTCCTGCTGGAGCACCTGCAGCATCCGCGGGGTGTACAGCGCCGCCGCGGGGTGGTACAGCGGATAGAGGAGTACCCGCCGGCCCCCGAGCGTCGTCTCCTGCTCCTGGCCGTGGACGCGGGTGATGCCGTGCTGCTTCCCCGAGAGAAGCTTCGTCGCGAAGTTCCCGAGCGTCGCGACGACGCGGGGCTCGATCAGCTCGATCTGGCGGAAGAGGTGTCGCTCGCAGGCTTCGATCTCGTCGGGCACCGGGTCGCGATTGCCGGGCGGGCGGCACTTGAGCGTGTTCGCGATGTACACGTCGGCGCGCGAGAGCCCGATCTCGCCCAGCAACCGGTCGAGCAGCTTTCCGGCCTGCCCGACGAACGGCAGTCCCAGCCGGTCCTCGTGGAAGCCGGGCGCCTCGCCGACGAACATCAGGTCCGCGCAGGGATCGCCCGAGCCGAAGACCACCTGCGTCCTCGTCTGGGCGAGCCGGCAGCGGGTGCAGGCTAGGGTCGCGTCCTCGTAGGCGGCGAGCGCTGCTGGATCCGGCACGGCGACGAGTCTAGGCCGTCCGGCGGACGCCGCTCAGCCGCAGCCGCAGCTGCCGCCGCAGCAGCCGCCGCCCGCCGCCGGGCCGCCGAAGCTCGGCTGCTCCGAGCCGCCGTGCGCCGCGAACACGGAGAACTGCTTCGCCACCTTGGCGCCGCCGCAGTCCGGGCAGCTCGGATCGCCGTCGCCGGAACGCACGAGCTCCTCGAAATGGTGCTCGCACTTCATGCAGACGTACTCGTAGATCGGCATGCCCCGGATTCTAGACGTGTGCTGGAATGACCTCGTGTGGGACGACATCGCCGCCCGTCTCGAGGGCCGCCTCGTCGCACTCGAGCCCCTCGGCCGCGAGCACGAGGAGGGACTCTGGCTCGCCGCGCAGGACCCCCGGACGTGGCGGTGGCTGAGCGTCCTCGCCGCCGAGAGCCGCGAGACCTTCCGCGAGTGGCTGGAGGACGCTCTCGTGCGCGCCCGGGCAGGGCTGGAGGTGCCGTTCGCGACGCTGGACGCGGTGAGCGGCGCCCCCATCGGGAGTACTCGCTACCTCGGCCTGCGCCCCGAGCACCGGTCGCTCGAGATCGGCTGGACCTGGCTGGCACCGGCCGCGTGGGGCAGCGGCGCGAACGTCGAGGCGAAGCTGCTGCTCCTCCGGCGCGCCTTCGAGGAGCTCGGCTGCGTGCGCGTCGAGTTCAAGACGGATGCCGGGAACGAGCGCTCGCGGGCCGCTCTGGCGGCGTTGCCGGCGCACTTCGAAGGGATCCACCGGCGGCACATGCTCGTCCGTGACGGCGAGCGCCGCGACTCCGCCTGGTACAGCGTCGTCGCCGACGAGTGGCCCGAGGTGGAGGCGAACCTGGAACGCCGGCTGAAGAAGTCGCTGTAGCTCCAGGCGGCGCTTGCGACGCCGACCTCAGGAGCGCGGGCTTGCCCGTGCTCCGTCTGAGCCGACCGCACGAGCGCATCCGGGTAGAGACCAGGCTCCTAGCGCGGCCCGGCGTTGATCGCCGAGTTCGCGACGGCGACGATCAGCGCCTTCGGATCGGGGCGGGTGCGGGTTGAGTCCCTGAGCGCGATCTCGAAGAGAAGGCCGTGGCTCCGCCACCAGATCACGGTGCGGTCGCACGCGTCGCCGCACCCGCGGGGGCGGAAGTAGCGTCCCGAGATCCCCCTGGCCAGCCGGACGGCTGGGAACTTCGTCGGCAGCGGCTGTCTCCGGTCGGCCGAGATCGAGCCGAGATCGCAGGCTTCCGCGAAGCCCCCGGTCGCCGCACGTGTCCAGCCGAACGTGCCAGCCGGTCGCCGAGACCTCGATCGTCGTCTGGAGCACGCGTCCGAGGGGGACCCGCGGGTGCGGGAAGAAGCTGGGCATCAGGATGGGCAGCTGCGTGTTCAGCTTGAGCGCCTGGAGCGGGCGGCGAAGCTCGGGCGCCACCGGAGCGGCGCCCGTGGCCGCGGACGCGGACGCCGCGATCGCGGCCGCCGCCGCCAGACCGGCGAGAAGACCCCTTCCCATCCCGGGCGGGACGATACCGGTGCGCCGGTCGCGCCGTGCCGCCGTCCGCGCACCTCAGGCACTACACTTCCTGGCGCCCGGTATCCGCTACGGAACTGGAGCCTCAGCATGTACGAGCGAGTGCGCATCGTCGGACACGGCCGTGTCGGCACGGCGGCCGCCGCGCGCCTTCGGGAGCGGGGCGTGACCGTGGCCGACGACCGGCCGCACCTCGTGCTCGTCTGCGTCCCCGACCGCGCGATCGCGGACGTCGCGCGGTCGGTCGAGCCCGGCCCGTGGATCGCGCACGTCAGCGGCGCGACACCGCTGGCCGCCCTGGACCCGCACGTCCGCCGCTTCGGGCTGCACCCCCTGCAGACGATCGTCGCCTGGCGGGGACCGGAGCAGCTGGACGGCGCCTGGGCGGCCGTGACGGCGGAGACGGACGAGGCGAGGGCGGCCGCGCGCGGGCTGGCCGGCCTCCTCGAGCTCCGGCCGTTCGACCTCGCCGACGCCGACCGCGTCCTGTACCACGCGGGTGCGGCGTTCGCCTCGAGCTTCCTCGTCGCGCTGCATCGCACGGCCGCGTCCCTCTTCGAGCTCGCGGGTGCGCCGCCCGAGGGGCTCGTGCCGCTGATGCGCCGGACGATCGAGAACCGGTTCGAGCTCACCGGCCCGATCGAGCGCGGCGACTGGGCCACGGTCGACGCTCATCTGACTGCGCTTCGCGAGCGTGCCCCGCACCTGGAGCCGCTCTACCGCGCGCTCGCCGAGGCCGCGGCATGAAGACGCTGCGAACCGCCGTGGAGGTGCGCGGCGCGCTCGAGCCCTTCCGCGCCGGCTCCACGGTCGCGCTCGTGCCGACGATGGGCGCCTACCACGACGGCCATCTCTCGCTCTTCCGCGCCGCGCGCGCGGAGGCGAACGTGGTCGTCGCCTCGCTGTTCGTCAACCCCGCCCAGTTCGGCCCTGCCGAGGACTTCGCCGAGTACCCGCGCGACGAGCGCCGGGACGGGGGGCTCGCGGCGGACGCCGGCGTCGACTTCCTCTTCGCCCCCACCGCCGCGGAGCTGTATCCGCCCGGTTTCCAGACCTGGGTCGAGGTCGAGGAGATCTCCCGCACGCTCGAGGGAGCACATCGCCCCGGCCACTTCCGCGGCGTGGCGACCGTCTGCCTGCAGCTGTTCAACATCGTCAGGCCGCAGCTCGCGTACTTCGGGCTCAAGGACGCCCAGCAGGCCGCGGTCGTCCAGCAACTCGTCCGGGACCTGCACCTCGAGCTGCGGGTGCGCGTCCTGCCGACGGTGCGCGACGCCGACGGCCTCGCGCTCTCGTCCCGGAACGTCCACCTCTCGCCGGCCGAGCGGCAGACCGCCCTCGCCCTTCCCCGCGCGCTCGCGGCCGGCGCCGAGGCCGCGCTCAGGGGCGCCGATCCCGTCGCCGCCGCCCACGCCGCCCTGAACGGCCTGACCCCCGACTACGTCGCGACCCTCGAGGTCGACGGCCGCCGCGTCCTGGCCGCCGCCGTCCGCGTCGGCCGCACCCGCCTGATCGACAACGTCCCCCTGGAAGGAGCTCCCACATGACCGCACCGGCACCCGCCCCCCGCTATGCGTCCTGGACCCAGGGCAAGCTGCCCCTGACCGAGCTGGGGGAGCTGAAGCGCCGTGGCCAGAAGATCGTCATGGTCACCGCGTACGACGCCCCCGGCGGCAGGCTTGCCGACGCAGCCGGGATCGACGTGATCCTCGTCGGCGACTCGGCGGCGATGGTCGTGCTCGGCCACGACTCGACCGTGCCCGCGACGATGGAGGAGCTGCTGATCCTGACGCGTGCGGTCACGCGTGGTGCGAAGCGGCCGCTCGTCGTCGCCGACATGCCCTTCGGCTCGTTCCAGGTCTCGGACGAGACCGCCGTCGAGAACGCGGTCCGGTTCGTCAAGGAGGCCGGCGCCGACGCGGTGAAGGTGGAGGGAGCCGGCGCGACCCTGCCCCGCGTCCGCGCTCTCGTGGGCGCCGGCGTGCCGGTGATGGGACACGTCGGTCTGACGCCGCAGTCGGCGACGATGCTCGGGGGCTTCAAGGCGCAGGGCCGCACCGCGGACGCCGCGCGCGCGCTCGAGGAGGACGCGACCTCGCTCGAGGCGGCGGGCTGCTTCGCGGTCGTGCTCGAGGCGGTTCCGGCAGCCGTGGCCGCGCGCATCACGGCCGCGCTGCACGTGCCCACGATCGGCATCGGCGCCGGGGCCGGCTGCGACGGCCAGGTGCTCGTGTACCACGACCTGCTCGGGCTCTACGAGGGCCGGGCGCCGCGCTTCGTCAAGCGGTACGCCGACCTCGGCACGGAGATTCGCCGCGCACTCGAGACCTATGCGGCCGAGGTCCGTAGCGGGGCCTTCCCCGAGGAGCGGCACACCTACGCGATGCCGGAGGAAGAGCTGGCGCTGCTCGCCCGATCACGCTCGGAGAGCTAGCTCAGACGCGTCGTAGCGACCAGAGTCCGATCGCGAGCAGGGCGACCCACCAGCAGGCGAACCCGGCCGCGACGGCGTCGAAGACCGTCGCGCCGGTGCCCGTGTCGTCGCCGCCGGGCCGGAAGAGGTCGCGTCCGAAGACGGCGAGCTGCACGGGCCACGCCGTCAGGAGCCAGAGTCCGAGCGGAGCGGCGGAGAAGGCAAGCGCGTGCCGCGCCTGCCGGTAGCTCGCCTTCGAGCCGAGGATGCGCAGGACCCCGAGCGCGACACCGCCGAGCACGAAGTAGCTGAGGAGACCCTGGATCGCGCCGCCGAGGATCGCCCAAACGCCGATCACGACCGAGTCGTCGACCCACTCCTCGGCCAGCCGTCCACCCGCGCCGGCGGCGAGCACGATCCCGATCCCGCCGAGGAAGACGAGCGCCATGACGGGCTCCTGACGCGCTTCCGCACCCGGCTGCGAATCGTCGGCGAGCGCGGCGAAGACCGCTCGCGGACGGCGCAGGACGAGCGGTACGCGCAGCCACCAGTCGCGGTCGAGGGACCCGTGGTCGGCGGCGGGCGGATCGCCGTGCTTCACGCCCCTGAGCTTAGGCGGCGATGCGCGAGGTGGCGCCGGAGGTGAGGAGCTCGATCAGTGCCGGCAGTGCGAGCGGCCGGGCGAACACGAATCCCTGACCCAGGTCGCAGCCGAACTCGCGCAGCGCGGCGACCTGCTCGGCCTGCTCGATCCCCTCCGCCAGCGTCCGGACGCCGAGCGTCTTCCCCAGCTCGACGATCGCCCGCATGAACTCGGCCTCCTTCCGGTCCGTGGCCACGTTCCCGACGAAGGCCTTGTCGATCTTGGCGATGTCGATCGGAAAGCGGCGCAGGTAGCTGAGGGACGAGTAGCCCGTGCCGAAGTCGTCGAGCGCGAGTCGAACGCCCAGGCCCTTGAGCGCCCGAAGCGTCCAGATGCCCTCCTCGACCTCGCGCATGAGGACGCTCTCCGTGATCTCGAGCAGGAGCGCATCCGGATCGAGCCCCGACGTCGTCAGCGCCGCCGCGACGTCCGCGAGCAGGTTCGGGTGCTGGAACTGCCGCGGCGAGAGGTTGACGCCGATCGAGAGTCGGGAACCCGGCGCCAGCAGCCGCCGGAGCTCCGCCCCCTCGCGACACGCGCGCTCCAGCACCCAGAGCCCGAGCGGCTCGATCAGCCCCGTCTTCTCCGCCACGTCGATGAATTCCGCAGGCGGGAGCAGTCCCCGCGTCGGATGCTGCCAGCGGACGAGTGCCTCGACCCCGACGATCTCGCCGCCGGCGAGATCGACGACCGGCTGGTAGTGGAGCACGAGCTGCTCCTGATCGATCGCGATCCGGAGGTCGGCCTCGAGGCGGAGCCGCCCGCGCACCTTCTCGTGCATCCGCTCCTGGAAGATCTCGGAGCAGCCCTTGCCCCGTAGCTTGGCCGAGTACATCGCCAGGTCCGCGTTTCTGAGGAGGTCGATCGCCTGGTCGTCGCCCGCGCTCGCGAGCGAGATGCCGATGCTGGCGCTGACGAAGAACTCGTTCCCGGGCAGGCGGAAGGGCTCCTGGAGCGCGGCCAGGATCCGGCTGGCTGTCCGCAGCGCATCGCTCTCGAGCCGGACGTCCTCCAGGAGGACGGCGAACTCGTCGCCTCCGAGCCGTGCCAACGTGTCGGCCGGCCTCAGAGCGCCTTCCAGGCGCCGGGCGACGGAGACGAGCAGCTCGTCACCGTACGAGTGTCCGAGGCTGTCGTTGACCACCTTGAAGTCGTCGAGATCGATGAACAGCACCGCCACCGACTCCTCGCCGTCCGCCGAGCGGGCGAGCGCGTGTGCGGCGCGGTCGGCGCACAGGGCCCGGTTCGGAAGCCCGGTCAGGGAGTCGTGGAAGGCCTGGTGCGTGAGCTCGTCGCGGCTCGCCTCCAGTCGTTCCGCCATCGTGTTGAAGGATCCGGCAACCCGGCCGAGCTCGTCGGCCTGCTCGACCGGCACGCGCACGGAGAGATCGTCGGCGCCGAGGCGCCCTGCCGCTTCCTCCAGTCGCCCGAGCGGGCTGACGATCGACATGCTGAGCCGTCGCGCCGCGACGAGTGCGATGCCGGCGCCGAGCGCGACCGTGAAGAGAAGGATGAGGACCTGGTCGCGCTCCTGCCTGAGCGCCGCCGCAGCGTCGTCCTTGAACTCGGCGAAGCTGCCGTCCGCGATCGCCTCGAGCCGACGCTGGAGCGAGCTTGCCTCCAGGGCGAAGCGCGCGGCGGCGAGACTCGAGTCGTCGGCTTCCCGACGCGGCCGGAACGCGCCGAGCGCGTCCGCCTGCGCCCGCCGCCAATGCGAGCTGGCCAGGGCGATCAGGGTGCTCTGGCGGCCCCTGCCGAGCTCGCCGAGCACGGCGAACTCCGCATCGACCTTCCGGCTCACGCTCCTGAAGCGCTCGATCGACTCGCGGTCGGGCGAAGCCGCCGCCGCGCCGGAGGCCAGCTCCTCGGCCTGGAAGAGCAAACGGTCGAGCCGGGTCAGTGCGACGATCTCCTCCGCGAGCGCCCGCTCCCGCTGCGCCGAGCCGGTGCTCTCCTGGTGGAGGAAGAAGACACTCGTGCCTCCGACGAGCAGCAGGGGGACGAACATGGCCGCGAGCGCCAGCTGCAGGCGCGCGCGGAGGGAGCGTCGGTTCGGAAGTCGCATTCTCATAGGGGGACGTCGCGTCCTAGTTCGTCGGCGCCCCGGCCGGTGCGGCGGTCACTCGTTCGAGGGGGAAGGCCGCCGGTCACCCGGCTGCCGGCCGCGCTGGTCGGTATGGCACAGGGTCCTCCGGACGCCGGACGGCCGCCCGTTCAGGCTGCTGCCGGCCGATGCCTGAGGGTTCTTAGTTTAGAGGTGTGGGTCATTACCCGGATGCGCTCGTGCGGTCGGCTCAGACGGAGCACGGGCAAGCCCGTGCTCCTGAGGTCGGCGTCGCAAGCGACGCCTGGGAGCGTGGGTCTCTACCCGGATGCGCTCGTGCGGTCAGCTCAGACGGAGCACGGGCAAGCCCGCGCTCCTGAGGTCGGCGTCGCCAGCGCCGCCTACGCGGCGGCGGCGACGGCGGGCAGAACGCCCCTCAGGAACTGGCCCGTGAAGGACTCCTGCACCTCGGCCACCTGCTCGGGCGTCCCGACGGCGATCACCTCGCCGCCGGCCTCTCCCCCCTCCGGACCGAGATCGACGAGCCAGTCGGCCTGCTTGATCACGTCGAGGTTGTGCTCGATCACGAGCACGGTGTTGCCGGCGTCGACGAGACGCTGCAGCACCTCGAGCAGCTTCTCGATGTCGGCGAAGTGGAGACCGGTCGTCGGCTCGTCGAGGATGTAGAGCGTCCGGCCCGTCGCCACCTTCGAGAGCTCGGAGGCGAGCTTGACACGCTGCGCCTCGCCGCCCGAGAGCGTCGTGGCCGGCTGGCCGAGGGAGACGTAGTCGAGCCCGACGTCGTGGAGCGTCTGCAGCCGCCGCCGCAGCTTCGGGATCTTCGCGAAGAAGGCCAGCGCCTCCTCGACCGACATCTCGAGCACGTCGGCGATCGACTTGCCCTTGAAACGAACCTCGAGCGTCTCGCGGTTGTAGCGCTTGCCGTGGCACGTCTCGCACGGCACGTAGACGTCGGGAAGGAAGTGCATCTCGATCTTGATCGTCCCGTCGCCCTTGCAGGTCTCGCAGCGCCCGCCGCGGACGTTGAACGAGAACCGGCCCGGCTTGTAGCCGCGCACCTTCGACTCGGGCGTCAACGAGTAGAGCTCGCGGATATGCGTGAAGAGGTCGGTGTACGTGGCAGGGTTGGAGCGCGGCGTCCGCCCGATCGGTCGCTGGTCGATGTCGATCACCTTGTCGTAGCACTCGATCCCCTCGCACCCCTCGTGGTCGCCCGGCTTGACGCGCAGGCGATGGAGCCGGTTCGCGATCGCCTTGTAGACGATCTCGTTCACGAGCGTCGACTTGCCCGAGCCGGAGACGCCCGTGACGCAGACGAGCTTGCCGACGGGGAACTCGACGTCGATCCCCTTCAGGTTGTGCATGGTGGCTCCGCGCACCCAGAACGAGCCGGTGTCGCCCGTGCGGCGCTCGGGGGTGGCGATCGTCCGCTCGCCGGAGAGGAAGCGACCCGTCACCGAGTCCGGGTTCCGCTCGACGAGGGCGGCGGGGCCCTGGGCGACGACGTGGCCCCCGTGCTCGCCCGCCCCCGGGCCCATGTCGACGAGGTGGTCGGCGGCGCGCATCATCTGCTCGTCGTGCTCGACCACGAGCACGGTGTTGCCGAGGTCGCGCAGGCGCTCGAGCGTGCCGATCAGCCGGTCGTTGTCCCGCTGGTGCAGGCCAATCGAGGGCTCGTCCAGGATGTAGAGGACGCCGACGAGCTGCGACCCGATCTGCGTGGCCAGCCGCAGCCGCTGCGCCTCGCCCCCCGAGAGGGTCGCGGCCGCCCGGTCGAGCTGGAGGTAGCCGACGCCCACGTTGTCCAGGAAGGTGAGCCGCTCCCGGATCTCCTTGATGATGCGGGCCCCGATCAGCTGCTCGACCTCGGTCAACTCCAGTCCGGCGAGGAACTCGAGCGCGCGGGTGACCGACATGCGCGCGAACTCATGGATGTTCCTGGCGCCGACCGTGACGGCGAGCACTTCCGGCTTCAACCGGGCGCCGTTGCACGCGGGGCAGGGCCGGAAGCTCATGTACTCCTCGATCCGCTCGCGCTGCTGGGAGGAATCCGTGTCCCGGTAGCGGCGCTGCAGGCTCGGGACGATGCCCTCGAAGGCGAGCATGTACGAGCGGCGCCGGCCCATCCGGTTGCGGTAGCTGATGTAGACGCGGTCGCCGTTCGTCCCGTAGAGGAAGAGGTTCTGCTGCTCCTCCGACAGGTCCTGCCAGGGCGTCTCGAGGTCGATCTCGTACCGGTCGGCGATCGCCTGGATCACCGACTCGTAGAACCCGGAGTTGCCCACCGCCCAGGGCACGAGCGCCCCCTCGCCGATCGAGACGCTCGGGTCGGGCACGAGCAGGTCCGGGTCGATCTCCTGCTGGGCGCCGAGGCCCGTGCAGCGCGGGCAGGCGCCGTGGGGAGAGTTGAACGAGAAGATGCGCGGCTGGAGCTCGGGAAGCGAGACGCCGTGCTCCGGACAGGCGAAGCGCTCCGAGAACGTCATCGTGTCGCCGTCGACGACGTCGATCGCGACGAGGCCCTCGGCGAGCGCGGCCGCCGTCTCCACCGACTGCGCGAGCCGCGTCCGCAGGTCGGGCTTCATCACGAGCCTGTCGACCACGACCTCGATCGTGTGCTTGTACTTCTTGTCCAGCTCGATCGTCTCCTCGAGGAGCCGCTGCTCCCCGTCGACCTTGACGCGCGTGAACCCGTCCGCCCGCAGCTCCTCGAAGACGTCGCGGTACTCGCCCTTGCGGTCGCGGACGACGGGCGCGTTGACCGTGAACCGGGTCCCGTCGGGGAGGCGCAGCACCTGGTCGACGATCTGCTCGAGGCTCTGCCCGGCGATCGGGCGGCCACAGACGGGGCAGTGCGGTCGGCCGACCCGCGCGTACAGCAGCCGCAGGTAGTCGTAGATCTCGGTCACCGTGCCGACGGTGGAGCGGGGGTTGCGCGAGGTGGTCTTCTGGTCGATCGAGATCGCCGGCGAAAGGCCCTCGATCGAATCCACGTCGGGCTTCTCCATCATCTGCAGGAACTGGCGCGCATAGGCGGAGAGCGACTCGACGTAGCGGCGCTGTCCCTCGGCGTAGATGGTGTCGAAAGCGAGACTCGACTTGCCCGATCCGGAGAGCCCGGTGATGCACACGAGCGCGTTCCGCGGCAGGCTGACGGTGACGTCCTTGAGGTTGTGCTCGCGGGCGCCGTGGACGACGAGTTCTTCCGAGGGCATGAACAATCGAGTCTACCGCCGCCCGATTGTAGCGAACGTATGTTCTATCGGAGGCTCTGGCGGACGGCACCGAGGCGCCCCGGGGTGGTCGAGCTCTCCTAGGCCATGCGGAGGTTGCGCTCACGGAGAAGCAGCAACAACGGCAGGCCCACCGAGACGCCGAGCGCGAGTGTCGCTGCGACGGCGAGCCACCAGGAGCGCAGCCTGCGGGAGCGCTCGCGCAGCGCAAGTGCGATCACGGCGAGCGCCGAGACTTCGACGTCCGCCCACGCGAAAAGACCGATATCCGTGGCGGTCAGCTGGTCGAAGAAGGCGCCGACATCGACGCCCTCGTCGGCGACGAACCGGCCGAGGAATGCCAGCGGGAACGCCGCCCCGAGGATGCACAGAACGGCGTAGACGCGGACCACGGACCTACGAGGCGAGCCGCTCGACGAGCTCGGTGACTTCGGTTGGCTTCGGCACGTGGTCGATCTCCAGGGGGCCGACGACGAGCGTGCCGTAGCCGAGCACGCGGCCGGCCGCCGACTGCTCCACCTCGACCGTGTCGATCCTTCCTAGCCTCACCTGGCGCGCGCGCTTGCGGATCGTTCCGTCGACGACGTACAGCCGCTCCGTTGTGACGACGAGGTGCTCTCGCTCCCAGCCCCAGACCGCGCGCAGAGCGAGCACAGCGGCGAGCGCGATCAGCAGTGCGCCCGCCACCGCGAACGGCCACGCAAACGCAAGCAGCACCCCACCGAGCGCCGCCAGCGCGAGAGCCTGCCCGAGGGGGCGCGCCAGCACGACCCCGTGCCGCCGCGCGTCCAGGTAGATCCGCTCGTCCTCCGCCACGAGCCCGGCTTCGACGCCGCCGGGCGCCGTTCCTGCCGGTTCGCCGTTTGTCCGACCGCCGAAGGCGGAAGGATCGCTCCGATGCGTGACACGGCGCGCAAGGCGTTCATGGCTACGCTCGTCGTCGGGGCAGTCGTCGTCGGAGCCCTGATGCTGTGGAAGCTGAAGGTGCTGATCGCGCTGCTCTTCCTCGCGTTCATCATCACCGCCGCGATGCGGCCGGGTGTCGAGCGGCTGCGCCAGTTTGGCGTCCCGCGTGGCCCGGGCATCCTGATCCACTACGCCGCGCTCGCAGGCGGGCTCGCGCTGCTCCTCTGGGCGGTCGTCCCGCGCGCCTCCAAGCAGGTGCGAGAGGCGCTGCCGACGCAGAGCGAGCTCCAGTCGGCGGCAGACGAATCGAGCGGCGTCAAGCATGACGTGCTCGTCTGGCTCGACGAGCGGCTCGATGACTTGCCTTCGGCGGGGGAGTTCATCGATCCCGCGCTCGAGGCGACACTGCTCACCTTCGAGATCTTCATCGGCGTCTTCTTCGTGCTTGCCAGCGCCGCTTACTGGATCTTCGAGCGCGACCGCGCCGTCACGCTTGTCACGTCGGTGCTACCCCGACCGCGGCGCAAGATCGTGCGCGACACCTGGCACCTGATCGACCTCAAGCTCGGCGCCTACGTGCGCGGGCAGGGGCTTTTGATCATCCTCGTGGCGACCGTGCTCTCGCTCTCGTTCTGGGCGATCGGCCTGCCCTTCTGGGTGCTGATCGGGATCTTCGCGGGCATCGTCGAGATCGTCCCGGTGATCGGCCCGTTCGCGGCAGGCGCGCTTGCGGTCGGGGTCGGCCTGACGGAGTCGATCCCCGTCGCGATCGCGGCGGCCGCGATCGTGCTCGTCGTCCGCCTGCTGGAGGACTACCTCGTCATCCCGCGCGTGCTGGGAGAGGCCGTCGGACTCTCGCCGCTAGTCGTGCTCGTCTCGGTGGCGGCTGCCGCGCTCCTGTTCGGCGAATTCGCGATTCTGCTGGCGATCCCGATGGCCGCCGTGCTCGCAACGCTCGTGGACGTGATCGTGCTCAACAAGGATCCTGCCGACCAGGAGGTGCCGGCGGTGATCTTCTCGGCCCAGGACGTCGAGGGGTGAGCGCTCGCCTCGGGCCTCGCTCGATTCGAGGGAGTGCATCCCCCTTGAGCTCCCCGCGGCCCGAGAAGCACGGCCAAGGACCCGAACTACCCGGGGCCAGACGCCACGGGGGGAACCAGGCCGTTCCACCCTCGAATGAAGCGACGCCCAC
>JBHEMU010000159.1:0-11287 GCA_046262415.1 Gaiellaceae bacterium
CGCTACAGCTCTCCGAACGTCCGCCACGGCGACGCCGTCATTACCGTCCGCGTCCCTGTCGCGCGGATGCAGGCCGCCATCCTCGCCTTCTCGGAGCTCGGCACGATCGTCTCGCAGTCGGTCTCGCTCACGGACGTGCAGAAGGCCTACGACCGGCAGCTCGAGCGGATCGGGAAGCTCCGGACGCTGATCGCGCGCGGCGAGCGCCGGCTGCGCGACGAGGAGCTGACGGCCGAGGAGCGCACCCGCCTCGCGGAGGAGCTCGAGTATCAGCGCGCCGATCTCGTCGCGCTGACACGGGTGAACGCGGCCACCGGCGAGCGCGGGCGCATGGCGACGGCGACGCTCTCGCTGACGACGTTCAAGCCCGCGGTGAAGAAGGCAAAGGCCGAGCCGAACGAGCCGAGCCGGTTCGCCGCTGCGTTGGACGACTCCGGCGAGATCCTCGCCAAGCAGCTCGTGTGGGCCCTCTACGGCGTGATCGTCGCGGCGCCGCTCCTCGTCCTGGCCGTGCTCCTGCTCGGCGCCGGTCGGGCACGCCGAAGGCGCAGCGAGCGGCAGCTCCTGGCGCGGGCCGGCTGAAGCCGGGCGGATCTACTTGCGAACGACGGCGAAGGTCGGCTTCGCCGCGAGGAGCCGGGCGGGGTCGGACCAGGTCAGCTGCTTCGCCGCGCCCGGGAGGTACGGGGTGAGGCCGCGCACGCGGTAGAACCACGTGCCGGGCGTGAGCGGCTTGGCATCGGAGCCGAGCAGGGAGGAGGTGCCGAAGGTGAAGGCGCTGCCCGCGGTCCGCCACGGGGAGGCGCTCTTGCTCCACTGCACCTCGTACGCGGCCGCGCCGAAGGCCGGGCGCCAGGCGACGAGCGGCATCCCGTAGAAGGACGGCTTTGAGGTGGCGGCCGAGACCAGGCGGCCGTTGGTGGAGAGGCCGGAGGCGAACGGTGACTGCGCCGTGTAGGAGCGGGTCGAGCGGTCGGCGGTGACGACCGGCTCGCTCACCTTGCCGAAGGACTTGACCTTGCCCGACTTGCAGGCGTCCTGGGCCAGCTCGAGGTCGCGGTAGGTGAACTCGTCCAGGTTCACGTACGGCGTGACCGGGACGACCGTCCAGTAGTAGCGGCCGTTCGGCCCGCCGGTGTCCCACAGATCGACGAGGGCGCCCTCGGGGGCGGGGAGCGCGAAGCCGTCGGCCCCGGCACTCGCCGGCGCGGCGTCGTCCGGCGCGCTTGCGTCGGAGCGGGCCTCGCTGGTCGTCACGGCGCTGCCGTCGGCCATCAGGCCGGTGCCCTCCGCTCCGTCGGGCAGGAACCTGGTGCGCGCGGAGTCGATGTCCGGGACGCTCGCCGGCAGCGCCAGGGGCCCCGTCGTCCTCGGCGCGTAGGCCGGGCTCCCGACGACCGCGCCGCGGTAGACGAGGTTGAGGCAGTCGCGGTCGGTGAAGACGTAGACGCGCGAGAGCTCGCTCGCGTAGCCGAGGTACGAGTCGGTGCCGCTGAAGACGAACGCGGGGGTGTGCGCGTGAGGCTGCGTCTCGGACGCGGCCGCCAGCTCCTCGGACACCGTCGTTCCCAGGCTGAGGGGCCGTCCCACCTGGAACGGGGGGTTGACGCTCGTGTACGGCTCGCTCCAGGGGCCGTAGGCCACGGCCGGCAGGCCCTTGGCGACGCCGCCGTACATCGCGCGCACGGCGCGGACGCGCCAGTGCACGGCGCTCGTCCAGGGAGCACCCTGGTGGAACGTGAAGTACTCGCGCTCGTCGGCGGCGTTCGTGATCGTGCCGATCACCTTGCCGAAGTCGAGGAACCAGACCTGGTAGCTGGTCGCGCCCGGCACGGTCTCCCAGCGGACGAGTCCCGGAGTGGGCGACCCGAGCTGCTTGGGGGCGGCCGGGGCCTGCAGGTTGAAGCCGTAGGGGGCGCTCCAGCTGCTCGTCCCCGCCCTCGTGGTCGACCGGACGTGTGCGAACAGGGCGTGCGGCGAGCCGGTCATCCAGGGGAGCGCGACCGGGACCGACATGGCGGGCGTGCGCGAGACCGAGCCCTTCCACACGATCGAGCTCGCGGTGAAGCGCGAGCTCGTCGCGAGCTCGACGTCGTACCGCTTCGTGCCGGGCACGGGCGACCAGGCGAAGGACGGCGTGCGGGCGAAGCTGTCGGCGGCCGGCTCGTCGGCGCGCAGGAGGAAGGCCTTGAGGCCGCCCGGCACCGCGACGGGCTTCGGCTTGGCGAGGGCGGCCTGAGCAGGCGCGAGCACGGCGAGCGCGAGCGAGAGGAGGAGGGCGCGGCGAAGAGAGGACATCTGCTCCTCCTCGTTTCGGCAGGCCCCGGGTGCCCGCCGTCCCTCAGACGGGGGATAGCGCCCGCTCCAGCGCCTCGCCCGCGGCCAGCACCAGCGCGTCGTCGCCCGCGCGCGCGACGAGCTGCACCGACGCCGGATACCCGTGCTCGGCCGCGCCGCACGGCAGGGCGAGCGCCGGCCAGCCCAGCACGTTGAACGGGTACGTGAATCGGATCATCGCCTCGCGCACGGCGAGGTCGTCCGTTCCCGCCGGCGGGGCGACGAACGCGAGCGTCGGGGGTACCAGCAGGGCGACGTCCACGAGCGCGTCCGCCGCCAGCTCCCGGTAGCGCTCGCGATCCCGCAGGCCGCGCTCGTAGGCGCCGTCCGTCACTTCCAGGCAGCGCTCGATCTTGATCCTGACGTTCTCGCCGTAGGAGTCCGCGTGCTCCGCGTAGAGCTCGCGGTGGACGTCGGCCACCTCTCGCATGAAGACCGGCCCGGTTCCCTCGGGCAGGGGCAGCGAGACCGGTCGCGCCCCCGGAAACCGGTCCGCCGCGGCCGCGACCCGCGCGCGAACGAGCGGGTCGGCCGGCTCGAGCCAGGCGACGCCCACGCGGAGCTCGCCGAGACCCGCGGCCGAGCGTTCGAAGCCCTCCGCGAGGGCCTCCAGCATGGCCGTGCACCCGGCAACCGACCGCGCCATCGGCCCCGCGTGGTCGAAGCTGGGCGCGAGCGGGAAGCAGCCCTCGAGCGGGACGAGCCCGTAGCTCGGCTTGAAGCCGGCGACGCCGCAGCAGGCGGCCGGGATCCGGATCGACCCGCCCGAGTCGGTGCCGAGCGCGGCGTCCGCGAGTCCGGCGGCGAGCGCCGCGGCCGAGCCCCCGCTCGATCCGCCGGCCAGGCGGCCCGGCGCGGCCGGGTTCGGCACCGCGCCGAAATGGGGGTTCTCGGAGGTGACGCCGTACGCGAACTCGTGCAGGTTGGTCTTGCCCGCGACGCCGTAGCCGGCGGCCTCGAGGCGGCGAACGGCCTCCGCCGTCTCGCGCGGGACGTGGTCGGCGAAGATCACCGAGCCGTAGGTGGTGACGAGACCGGCCGTGTCGAAGAGATCCTTGACGGCGAGCGGCTCTCCGGCCCGGGCCGTCCCGGGCCGCGCGAGGAAGATCCCGTCCACCTTACGGTGAGGTTAATCCCCTGCAACCAGGCGGGGGGTTCCTTCGGACGGGTGCTATTCTGCCTGCCGGATGAGGAAGGTCCTGGGGGGTTCTCTCGTCGCTCTGGCCGCCTGCGCGCTCGCGGGGCCGAGCCTCGCCGCCACGCCGCGGGAGCAGCAGTTCTCGCTCGCCGGCCAGGCCGCGGTGAAGCTGCTCGTCGCCGAGGAAGGCTGGTACCGCGTCACGCGCAAACGGCTCGTCGCGGCCGGGCTGCCCGCGTCGGCGGCTCCCGCGCGCCTGCAGCTCTACGCCGACGGGAAGCAGGTGCCGATCCGCGCCACGAAGGCGGCGATCGAGTTCTACGGGGTCCCGCTCGACACCGTCACGACGAACAAGCAGACGTACTGGCTGATCGCAGGCGCGAAGCCCGGTCTCCGGATCCGGACGGTGGCGGGCGGCGTCGCCGCCGGCCCGGTGGCCCGGACCTTCCCGGCCACCGCGCGCTCGGCGCCGCGAGAGATCTACGTCTCCTCGATCCACAACGGTGAGGCGGGCAACGTCTTCGGCCCCGCCGTCCGTGCCGGCGCCGAGACGGTGGTCAAGCTCGCGTTGACGCGGCCCGCGCTGAAGCGTCCCGCTTCGATCGCGGTGGCGCTCACGGGCTTCTCGCTGCTCCCCCACAAGACTCGCGTGCGCGTGAACGGGACCGTGGTCGGCACGGTCGACTTCGCCCGCCAGGTCCGCTCGGTGGGGACGTTCGCCGTTCCCGCCGGGGTGCTCAAGGAGGGGACGAACACGGTCGGGCTCCAGTCGACCGCCGGCGAGCTCGACATCAGCGTCCTCGACTCGGTCGAGATCCGCTACGAGCGCGGGGTCGTGGCCGACCGGAACGTGCTGGACTTCGTGCTCAGATCCGGCCAGCGGGCGCGGATCGAGGGCTTCACCGGCCGCGCCGTCCAGGTCGTCGACGTGACCAGGCCCGCCGCTCCCGTGGTCCTCCGGCCCACGATCACGCGCACGGCCGCCGGCTACCGCGCGACGGTCGGCTCGACCTTCCGGCAGCGCCACCTGATCGCCTTCCTCCAGGGAAAGCAGCTCACGGCGCTCGACCTCGTCCGCAATCGGGCCTCGAAGCTGAACGCCGCCAACCAGGGCGCCGACCTCGTGATCGTCACCCACCAGTCGCTCGGCGCCGCGCTGCCGCCGCTCGTCGCGGCCCGTCAGGCCGAGGGCCTCAGGGTCGCAGTCGTCGATGTCGAGGACGTCTACGACGAGTTCGCGTTCGGCGCGCACGGCCCGCAGCCGATCAAGGACTTCCTCGACTGGACGCGGACGCGCTGGAATCCGGCGCCGAGGTTCGTGCTGCTCGTCGGCGATGCGACGCACGACCCGCGCGACGAGCTGGGGAAGGGCGAGTTCGACCTCGTCCCCACCAGATTCGTCGACACGGTCTACCTCGAGACCGCCTCGGACGACTGGATGGCCGACTTCAACGACGACGGCATCCCGGAGCTCGGCGTCGGCCGGCTGCCGGTGCGCACACTCGAGCAGGCGCGCGGCGTGATCGCCAAGATCGTGCGGTACGTCGCCGAGGGCCCTAGCGCCTCCCGGCAGATGCTGCTCGTGAGCGACAAGCCGATCGACTACGACTTCGAGGCTGCGAGCCGGACGCTCTACGGCCTGATCCCGAGCACCTGGACGACCGCCGCGGTCAACCGCAGGGAGGGGCCGAACGACGCGGCCGTGCGGGCGCGCCTGCTCGCCGCCCTCAACCAGGGGCCGAGCCTGGTCAACTTCTTCGGTCACGGCTCGATCGAGATCTGGACGTCCGGGAGCATCCTGCGGCCCGTCGACGCGCTGGCGCTCCGGAACAGCCGGCTCTCGCTCTACGTGATGATGACCTGCCTGAACGGCTACTTCACCGACGTGGAGGTGAAGAGCCTGGGCGAGGCGCTGCTCGAGAATCCCCTCGGCGGCGCGGTCGCGGTCTGGTCGTCCACCGGCGAGACCGTGCTCTCCCCGCAGCTCTCGATGGACCAGAAGGCGCTCGAGCTCCTGTTCGCGAATCCGCGGACGAGGCTCGGCGAGGCGATGGTGCAGGCGAAGGGAGTCATCAGCGACCTCGACGTCCGCCGCACCTGGGTCCTCTTCGGAGACCCCACGACGCGCCTGCACATCTGAGCGATCGAGGAGGTTTTCGGGCCCCCGCGGCGTAAAGGAACCCGTTGCTTGACTCACGACCGCCCGATCGTGTAGTAACATCGCTCGTGCAGAGGCCGTGCATTTGGGACACCTGGCACGCACCACGTGCCTCGGCTATGGTACGCCGACCAAGGGTTGCCCCCCGGACGACGAGAGGAGAAAGACTTGAGCACCAACGGATTCCCGCAGGCGCGTAAGGACGGGCTCGTCGTTCGCGAGCTCCCGGACGAGATCCTCGTCTACGACCTCGAGAAGCATGAGGCGCACTGCCTGAACGAGACGGCCGCGGCCGTCTGGAATCACTGCGACGGCGAGACGAGTCCGAGCGAGATCGGCTTCCGGCTGGCCCGGCAGTTCGCGACTCCCGTCGACGAGGACGTCGTCTGGCTCGCGCTCGAGGATCTCGGCAAGCTCCAGCTGCTCGAGACGCCGGTGACGCGCCCGACTCCGGGCCTTACCCGCGGGGATGTGATCCGGCGGGCCGGCCTCGTCGCCTCGGTGCTCGCGGTGCCCGCCGTCTTCTCGATGGCCGCGCCGACCGCGCGCGCCGGCGTCTGCAACGCCGCTTGCGCCGGCGACCCCGACTGCGCGGCGGGTCCGACCTGTAAGAGGTGCGTCGGGGGTTCCTGCCAGCCGTAGGCTTCAGCCGGCGTCCGGCGCAGTGCCACGGCGACCGGAGGTCGGATCGGCAACGTCAGGGGGGCCGCGTCTCGCGCGGCCCCCTCTGCTCTGTGCGCCGGCACGGACACTGCGGCGGTGTGAGTACCGGGTGGGGCAAATGACCGGCAAATTCGGCCTCCAGGGCTTCAGCGATCCCTGCGGGAACGCGACGCGAAGCGCCGGGTGCCCACCCTCATGCTCGGTGGTACGGGAGGCGGCCGGGTGAGCCCAGCCACCTACCCGCTTCTGACGCTCGGGGGCCTGGACTGGCCCCACGAGCAGACGGTGACGTCCTCGGGGGTTCGCATCCGGCTGCGGTCGACGAGCCCGGAGGGTATTGCGGCTCTCCTCGCGCGCCTGCCGGGGCAGTGGCGGCACTCGACGGCGACGAGGGTCGGCCGCACGTACACCCTCGCGTCGGCCGGCGGGGCCGACGGCAGGTCCGGCGAGTACGTCCTCTACGAAGACGCCGAGGAGAGGGATCGCTCGTCCGACCTCGACTGGGTTCTCGCCAGTTTCGCAGGCTCAGCCGGCTTCTATATCGGCGAACGCTCGGTGCTGCGGACCTTCGTCCACGCCGGTGCCGTCGGCTGGCGCGGGCACGCGATCGTGCTTCCCGGCCGGGAGGGAACCGGTAAGACGACGCTGACGGCCGCCCTCGTGCGTGCCGGGGCGACGTACCTCTCGGACGATTACGTCCCGATCGACGACCGGGGCCATGCTCATCCGTTTCCCAGACCCCTCGCGTTCAAGCGGCGGCCGCAAGACCCGGTGGAGTACCTGCCGGTGGAGGCGCTCGGCGGCGTGCAGGAGACCCGGACGCTTCCGGCCGGGCTGGTCGTCCTCGCTCCGTACCGGGGGCTGGAGCGCTGGCGTCCCCGGCGCCTTCCGCCCGGCCGCGCCGTCCTCGAGCTGCTGGCGAACTGCCTGTCGGCGCAGTCGCGGCCGCGGCAGGCGCTCGAACGGCTCGGGGGCCTCGTGACGGCGGCCCCGGTGCTCAAGGGCGGCCGCGGCGACGCCGACGAGACCGCTGCTCTGATCCTGGCGCGGCTCGAGTCCGCGCTCGCACGCCGTCCTTAACACCCCATGAACGCCGCGGGCCACCCGCTGCGATCTCCCCGGTGCGCTGCTACCCTGCGGGCCGTGCGGTCGTTCGGCTTCGGGGTCTTCACGCTCGTCGTGCTGCTGGCGCTGGCAGGCACTCATGCTGCTGCCGGCCCGCGGGCGACTGCCGCAGTGACGCCGACCATGAAGATCCTGGTCGACAGGCACGGGTTCTACCGGGTCCCCAGGGCCACGCTCGAGAACGCCGGCTTCGTCTACCCGACGAACGTGAACCTCCTCCACCTGACGACCGGCGGTGCCGAGGTTTCCTTCCAGCTGCGAAACGGCGCCCTCGAGTTCTACGGTCAGGGGCTCGACACCCAGGCGACCGACACCCGCACCTACTGGCTCTCGGCGGGGACGACGCGCGGTTCGCGGATGAACTTCGCGCGCGCGCGCGCCGCCGCCGCGCCGAGCAGCGCCACCTACGAGGAGACGCTGGTGTTCAACCCCCGCCAGCGCTATATCTCCACGATCGTCAACGGGCCGGCGGACAACTTCTTCGGCGACGTCGTCAGGCCGACCACGCCGGTCTCGCGCGCGATCTACCTCGCACACGTCGATCCCGCGGGAGCCGCGTCGCTCAAGCTCGACATGCACGGTCTGAGTTCCGGAGCGCACACGGTCAACGTCAGCGCCAACGGCGTCCCGGTCGGGACCGTGATTGGAAGCGGGGTCTCGCCGATGTCCGCGGAGATGCCGATTCCCCCGAACACGCTGGTCAACGGCACGAACACGATCCGGCTCACCGATCCGGGTGCAGCCGGCTGCTGCATCACCCTGACCGACAAGTACACCCTCACCTACCGGCATCCGTACGTCGCGGACGCGGACGCGCTCAACTTCCCCGTGACCCCGGGAACCGCCGTGAGCGTGGACGGCTTCTCCAGCCGGACCGTGCGCCTGCTCGACGTCTCGAACCCGCTCGTGCCGAAGGAGCTCTTCCCGACGCGCGCGCAGACAGGGACTGACTTCACGATCGGCGTCACGCCGCCCGCCGGGGCGACGCGCCTCCACGCGTTCGCCGACGCGAAGGCGCTGGCGCCGAAGGCGGTCGTCCGCGAGGTCGACTCGAGCTGGAAGACGACGTCCCACCAGGCCGACCTCGTGATCATCACCCACAAGAACTTCCGCCCCGCGCTCCAGCCGCTGATCGACCAGCGCACGAAGCCGGTCGCGCAGGGCGGCGACGGCCTCAAGGTGGCCGTTGCCGACATCCAGGACGTCTACGACGAGTTCAGCTTCGGCAACAAGGATCCACTGGCGATCCGCGAGTTCCTCCGCTACGCGAAGACGAGCTGGACGGTGAAGCCGAGGTTCGCCCTGCTCGTCGGCGACGCGACGTTCGACCCTCGCAACTTCATGGGTGCAGGCAACTTCGACTTCGTCCCGACGAACTTCGTCAACGCCACCTTCACCGAGGCTGCGTCGGACGACTCCCTCGCCGATCTGAACAATCCGGCGGATGGAGTCCCCGAGCTCGCGGTCGGGCGCCTGCCAGTGCGCACGGCTGGGGCGACGACGACCGTCGTCAACAAGCTCCTCTCCTACGCCCGGGGGCCCGCGCGCCCGCGGACGGCGTTGCTCGTGGCGGACAACCTCGACCGCAACGACTACGACTTCCGGGGGTTCAGCGAGGAGCTCGAGCGCAGCAGCCTCGTCCCGAACGGCGTCGCGATCACGCGCGTCTACCGGCCCGACAACGCCACGGTCCAGTCGGACACGGCGACGAAGAACACGATCTTCGCGGAGGCGAACAAGGGTCCGAGCCTCGTCAACTGGTTCGGGCACGGGGCGATCCAGACGTGGGCCGGTTTCCCGCTCTTTCATACCAATGACGCAGCCAACCTGACGAACGCGAACCTGTCGATCTACCTGATGATGACCTGCCAGAACGCCCAGTTCACCGCCCCTCCCACGGACGAAACGAGCATCGGCGAGGCGCTCCTGCTCGCCCCCAGGGGGGCGGTCGCGATCTGGGGCTCGAGCGGCGAGACATTTCCGAACGGCCAGGTGATCGCGGCGAAGGAGGCGACGCGCAGGCTCGTCGGCTCCACCGCGTCGAGTCTCGGCGATGCGATGATCGCGGCGAAGAGCACGGTGACCGATCCGGACGTGCGCAGCACGTGGGTGCTCCTGGGAGATCCGACCATGAAGATCCATCCGGCTCCGTGATCATGCGACTGCGACCCCTCAGCCTCTCGAAGCTTCCCGGTCTCGGGCTCCTGGTCCTGGTCGGCACGCTCCTCGGCGGGGCGCAGGCGGCGCCGCTGGCCGTGTATCCCGGCGGAACGATCACGATCGTCGACTGCTGCAACAACGCGGGCGCTGAGACGGGCCCGGCGAGCAAGGCCTCGCCCTACCCGGCGACGATCGTCGTGCCGAACACGGTCACGGGCGAGGTCGGCGAGGTCAGGGCGACCGTCGTGCTCGACCACGCGTGGCCGGACGATTTCGACCTTCTGCTCGTCGGGCCCTCGGGTGACAAGGTGATGCTCACGTCGGACGCCGGCAGCACCTTCGGCAACGCGATCGTGCCCGACACGCTGACGTTCGCCGCCGTGGGCACGACGGGTGTTCCGGACAACCAGCAGCTCGAGAGCGGCACCTACGACCCGACCAACGGGCTCGCCGACTGCGACAAGGGGGAGACCGGAGCCGACGACGGCTTCCCGGCACCGGCGCCGCCGGGACCGCACCTCTCCGGAGGCGCGGCACTCTCGGTCTTCAACGGGAAGGCCGCCGCCGGCACCTGGAAGCTCTACGCGATCGACGACTGCAGTCTCGGGAACACCGTGGGCTCGTCGATCGCCAGCTGGTCGCTCGCCATCACGACCGGCCCCCCGACCGCCGTCCTCCTGAAGTCCTTCACGGCGGGACGGACGAAGACCGGCGCGGTGCTGCGCTGGCGGACGGCCGTCGAAGCGAACGTCCTCGGATTCCACGTGTACCGCACGTCGGCCGGGAAGCGCACGAAGGTCACCACCGCCCTGATCCGCGCGAAGGGCGGCGCGACCCGCGGCGCCGCCTACGCCCTGGTCGACAGGCGCGCAGGCCGCGGCGCCGCGCAGTATCGCCTGCAGATCGTGACGCTGGAGGGCCGGCGCTCCTGGAGCGCGCCCGCGTCACTGCGCGCGCGCCGCTAGGCGTCGCTTGCGACGCCGACCTCAGGAGCACGGGCTTGCCCGTGCTCCGTCTGAGCCGACCGCACGAGCGGATCCGGGTAGAGACCACACTCGTAGGCGTCGCTTGCGACGCCGACCTCAGGAGCACGGGCTTGCCCGTGCTCCGTCTGAGCCGACCGCACGAGCGCATCCGGGTAGAGACCCACGCTCCTAGTCCCGGCTAGTCCAGCGCGAGGTAGATCAGGGCGACCCCCAGGGTGCCGGCGGCGAGGAGGACGGCGAGCCCGAAGAGAGCCAGTCCCCAGAGCAGGTTGGTGCGCTCGGCCGGATCCATCGATCTAGAGGACGAGGGGGTCGATCGCCATGGCGACGAAGAGCAGCGCCAGGTACGCGAGCGACGAGTGGAAGAGTGCGCCCGCGCGCGCCGGGGTCGGATCGCGGCGAAGGTTGACGGCGAGCCAGAGGAACCAGGCGCCGAGCGCCAGAGCGGAGCCCAGGTAGACGAGTCCGAGCGTGCCCCAGACGAAGGGCACGAGCGTGACGGGGACGAGCGCCAGCGAGTAGAGCACGATCCGCCGTGTCGTCTCGCTCTCGCCCCGGACGACCGGCAGCATCGGGATCCGCGCCGCCTCGTAGTCGCGGCGGATCAGCAGCGCGAGCGCCCAGAAGTGCGGCGGCGTCCACACGAAGACGATCGCGAACAGCGCGAGCGCCGGCAGCGTCAGGTTCCCGGTCGCCGCCGCCCAGCCGACGAGTGGCGGG
>JBHEMU010000160.1:0-9606 GCA_046262415.1 Gaiellaceae bacterium
TAGGCGTCGCTTGCGACGCCGACCTCAGGAGCGCGGGCTTGCCCGTGCTCCGTCTGAGTCGACCGCACGAGCGCATCCGGGTAGAGACCACACTCGTAGGCGTCGCTTGCGCGGGCTTGGCCGTGCTCCGTCTGAGCCGACCGCACGAGCGCATCCGGGTAGAGACCCACGCTCCTACCGGGCGACGGGCTCGGCCGCGTGCCGCATCTCCTCGGCACTCATCGGCCAGCGCTCCAGCGGGTAGTGACACGCGGCCACGTGGTCTGCCCCGAAGGAGTACAGGGGCGGTTCCTCGATGTCGCAGTGACCCTCGCGGAAGCGGGGGCAGCGGGGGTGGAACCAGCAGCCGCTCGGCGGATTGATCGGGTTCGGGACGTCCCCTTCGAGCACGACCTGCTGCCGGTTCCGGCCCGCCGTCGGGTCGGGGATCGGCACGGCGGACAGGAGCGCGCCCGTGTAGGGATGCTTGGGCGCGTCGTACAGCGTGAACCGGTCCGCCACCTCGACGGCGTGCCCGAGGTACATGACCATGACGCGGTCGGAGATGTGCCGGACGACGTTCAGGTCGTGGGCGATGAACACGTAGGTCAGGCCGAAGTCCTCCTGGAGATCCTTGAGGAGGTTGAGGATCTGAGCCTGGACGGAGACGTCCAGGGCCGACACCGGCTCGTCGCAGACGATCAGCTTCGGGTTCACGGCGAGAGCGCGCGCGACGCCGATGCGCTGACGCTGGCCGCCCGAGAACTCGTGCGGGAAGCGGTTGTAGTGCTCGGGGTTCAGGCCGACCACCTCGAGCAGCTCCTGCACGCGCCGCTTCACCTCCGCCTCCGTGCCGAGACGGTGCACCTCGAGCGCCTCCGCGACGATGAAGCCGACGCGCTTGCGCGAGTTCAGCGAGGCATAGGGGTCCTGGAAGATCATCATCATCTCGCGCCGGACCGGGCGCATCTCGGCGCGCGAGAGCTTGGTGATGTCATGGCCCCGGAAGACGACCCGGCCCGACGTGGGCTCGAGCAGGCGCATGATGCAGCGGGCCATCGTCGACTTGCCGCAGCCGGACTCCCCGACGACCCCGAGCGTCTCGCCCTCGCGCACGCGGAAGGAGACGCCGTCGACCGCCTTCACGGCCGCGATCTGCTTCTGGAAGATGATCCCGCGGGTGACGGGGAAGTGCTTCTTCAGGTTGTCGACGACGAGGAGCTCGTCCTCGCGTACCTCCAGCGAGGGCTGCCCGTCACGGTCTTTGCGGCCGAACGGCATCAGTGTCCCGTCCGGTGACGTTGCCGGATTTCTGGGTCGCGAGCATCAAGCCAGGCTAGGACGCAGGGAGCCCGCATAGCTGAAGCTATGGGGGCGACCGAGGACGACGCATGGCGCCGCGTGATCGCGGGCCAGAAACCGGAGGACGTTGCCGGGCGGGGCACTAGCTCCTCAGCTCGCCTTGGCCATCATGCCGGTGAGGAGCTTCGCCGCCTCTCGGTCCTTCGTCTCGTGGTCGAGGTGGCAGGCCGCCAGGTGGTCGGTCTCGTCCAGGACCGCCCGCAGCGGCGGATTCTCGGCCTTGCAGACCTCCATCACGTAGGGGCAGCGCGGATGGAAGCGGCAGCCCCTCGGCGGGTGCAGCAGCGACGGCGGCGAGCCGGGGATCTGCACCAGCCGGTCCACGACCGTGTCGAGGCGCGGCAGGGAGCCGAGGAGACCCCAGGTATACGGCATGTGCGGCCGCTTGAAGATGCGTTCCACCGGGCCCTGCTCGACCACCTCGGCCGCGTACATCACGACCACGTCGTCGGCGCTCTCGGCGACGACCCCCAGGTCGTGCGTGATCATCAGGATCGCGCTCCCGAACTCCTCCTGCAGCTTGTGCATCAGCGCGAGGATCTGCGCCTGCGTCGTCACGTCGAGCGCCGTGGTCGGCTCGTCGGCGATCAGCAGGTCCGGGTTGTTGACGAGCGCCATCGCGATCATCACGCGCTGGCGCATGCCGCCGGAGAACTGGTGCGGGTAGTCGTCGATGCGCCGCTCGGCACGCGGGATGCTGACCGCCTTCAGCAGATCGAGGGCGGTCGCCCTCGCCTGGGCCTTGGTCACGTCGCGGTGGAGCTGGATCGCCTCGACGAGCTGCTTGCCGACCTTGTGCACCGGGTTCAGCGACGTCATCGGATCCTGGAAGATCATCGCGATCTCGCCGCCGCGGATGTCGCGCAGCTCCTTCGCGCTCATGGTCAGCAGGTTGCGTCCCTTCCAGAGCGCCTCGCCGCTCGTGATCGTGTTCCGCTTGGCGTTCAGGCCCATGATCGTCAGGCAGGTGACGCTCTTGCCCGACCCGGACTCGCCGACGATGCCGAGCGTCTTGCCCTTCTCCAGCTTGAAGCTGACTCCGTCGACCGCCTTGACGATGCCGTCATCGGTCCGGAAGTAGGTCCGGAGGTCGTTGACCTCGAGCAGCGCCACTACGGCGCCGGATTCCTCGGCATGGCCGAAGCCTAACTCAGCCCAACCTGATGCGCGGGTCGATCCACGCGTAGAGCAGATCGACGATCAGGTTGAAGACGATGATGCACACGGTCGAGAAGACGACGATCCCCTGCACGGTCGGCAGGTCGAAGGTGTCCAGTGCCTGGATTGCCGTCTTGCCGAGACCCGGCAGCGCGTAGACCGACTCGGTGAAGACGGCCACTCCGAGCGCCAGGCCGATGTCCATGCCGAGCATCGTCACGACCGGCAGCATCGCGTTCCGCAGGATGTGCGCGCGCATCACCTGGTGCTCCGGTGCGCCCTTGGCTCGCGCGGTGCGTACGTAGTCCTCGTTCAGCGTCTCCATCACGTTGGCCCTGATCATCCGCACGTACAGGGCGGCGAACAGGATCGCGAACGTCGCCCACGGCAGGAACAGGTGGTAGGCCCACTGCACCGGCCCGCCGCAGTCCGTCGAGGGGTTGATGAAGTCGCAGTAGTTCGTGATCGGGAACCACCCCAGCTTGAAGCCGAAGAAGAACGAGAAGATCAGCCCCAGCCAGACCGGGTGCGCCGAGATCCCGATCAGGACGAACACCATCGAGGTCCGGTCTAACAGCGAGCGTGGCCGGATCGCGGACAGGATGCCGAGGGGCAGCGCGATCAGCATCCACATGATCACCCCGCCCCCGACGAGCGAGGCGGTGACGGGAGCTGCGTCCTTGACGATGTCGTTCACCTCGCGGCGCGTGGCGAAGGACCTGCCGAGCGACTGGTGGACGACGAGGCGCTCGAGGAACTTCAGGTACTGCACGGGCACGGGCTTGTCGAGTCCCCAGTAGGCCTGGACTCGCTTGACGTCGTCCTGCGAGCACGCCTTCCCGCACAGCCCGAGGGCCGGGTTCGCCGGGACGATGAAGAAGATGATGTACGTCACGATCGTGACCGCGACGAACAGCACGACCGCCCACAGAAGGCGGCGGATGATGTAGCGGATCATCTCAGCTTCGCTCCTTCGGTCGGCGGAACCCGCACTCTACGACATCTCCCCGGCTCTCCTCGAAGCCGAAGCGAGGCGCCGGCCGGAGCCGGCGCCTCGCTTCCCAGCGTTCTGCATTGCTTCGTCTTGCGTCCTACTTCTTACAGGCCGCCGCGAGGTCGAACTCCCACACCGGGTGGTACAGGTAGCAGCCGGTGCTCTTGGAGATGAAGTCGCGGATCGTGATGTTGAGGAACGGCGCCCACGGGACGGCGTTCTTCATGATGTCGCCGTCGAGGTTGGCCCAACCCTGCTCGCGGGCCTTCCCGGACAGCTTGCCGATCGCCTCGATCTTCTTGTTGTAGACCGGGTCGTTGAAGTACGCCTCGTTCGAGTTCGAGGTCTCCTGGATGTTGTTGCCGTTCAGGAGCGGCTCGAAGAAGGTCACTGCGTCGGCGTAGTCGACCAGCCAACCCTCGTCACAGATGTCGAAGGGCTCGCCGCGGGTCGCGCACTTCTCGTGCTGGACGGCGCGGGCGAACTGCTTCACCTCGACATCGATGCCGATCTGCTTCAGGTTGAACTGCAGGACCTGCGCCCTGATCACGCGGGCGCCGGTGGGCGTCGAGTAGAGCACCAGCTTGTTGGGCTTGTTCCCGGCCTGGCCGTAGAGCTTCCTGGCCCCGTTCGGGTCGGCACCCTTGAGCGGGTACAGCTTGACGTCCTTCGTCATCGCGGGCGGGAGGATCTGGTCGGTCCGCTTGCCGCCGAGGAACCCGCTAGCCCGGACGAGTGCCGGCCGGTCGATCGCGAAGTTGACGGCCTTCTTCAGCGGGATCTGGCCCTTGCCCTTGAACGCGTCGCGATTGTGGTTGAGCGCGAAGTAGCTCGTGCCGAGGGCGGTGTTGAAGAAGAACTGCCCGTTCGGCCGGTTGACGCCGAACTTGTCGGCGATCTCCTTGTAGGCCGTCGGCGGGACGCCGTCGACGCAGTAGTCGGTGCTGTCCTGCTCGACGTTGAGCTTGCACGACGCGAGGCTCGGCCCGATCGTCCAGACGAACCGGTCGACGTTGGCAGGCCGCGGTCCCTTGTAGAACCGGTTCTTGCTGAGCACGAGCTGCCGGTTGACGGTGCGCTCGGACACGTAGTACGGACCCGAGCCGGCGGGATTGTTGACGCCGTCGGGCTCGATCCCCATCGCGGGGGTGACCGGGCAGAAGAACGGCATCGTCAGCCGCGCGACCAGGTCCGGAACGGGCTTGGTCGTCTTGATCTCGAGGACGTACGGGCCCTTCGCCTTGATGCCGGAGATCCTCGACGCCTTGCCTTCGATGGCGGCCTGGGCCCCCACGATCTCCTTCATGTAGGAGGTCGCCGGCGACTGCATCTTCGGGTTCGCGTCACGATTGAACGCGAGCACGAAGCTGGCGGCGGTGATCTTGGCTCCGGTGTGGAACCTGTAGGTCTTCTTCAGCTTGATCGTGTAGGTCTTGCCGTTCTTCGAGACCGTCGGGTTGCCGTCGGCAACCTCGGGAATGACCACCGCGCCCGCAGCACCGGCCTTGTCCGGGTAGCTGTAGAGCTTGGCGCACGTGGCAAAGCCGATCAACCCGAAGGTGTCGGTGAAGTACGCGAGCGCCGGGTCGACGTAGTCGACGTCGGTGCTCTTGCTGAACCGGAGTGTGCCGCCCTTCTTGGCCTCTCCGGCCGTGCTCTTATCGGTGCCGCTCGATGCGGGGCTGGCAAGTCCCGCGGCGACCAGCAGGCCGACCCCGACCACCAGCATGGCGATCGAAAGCCAGACATTCCTTCTCATGTCGCTCCTCTCTGGATGGAGAGCCGGCGTGGTACGGAGCCGGCCCGGGCGCTCTCGCAACCTACTTCATGGGACGCGCAGCTGCGGAGATTGTTAGTGCGAGGTGAAGAGGGCGCGGGTCAGCGCGACGAGCGCGGGTCGAACGCGTCCCGCATGCCGTCGCCGAGGAGGTTGAAGGCGAGCGTCGTCAGCAGCACCGCGAGCCCGGGCCAGACCATCAGCCAGGGCTGGGAGGTGTAGAAGTCGGGCGCGGTCGCGAGCAGGTTCCCCCAGCTCGCGGTCGGCAGCTTGATGCCGAGACCGAGGAAGGAGAGACCGGCCTCTGCGAGGACGAGCTGGGCGACGATCAGCGTCGAGTAGACGATGATCGGCGCGACGAGGTGAGGCAGGAGGTGCGAGCGCATGATCCGCCAGTCGGAGGCGCCGACCATCCTCGCCGCCTCCACGAACTCCTTCTCGCGCAGGGAGAGCACCTGCGAGCGCACGATCCGGCACGGGTAGAACCACGAGAAGATCCCGAGCACGAGGATGAGCGTCAGCACCCCTCTTCCGAGGACGCCGAAGGTGACGCCGTCCAGCCGCGGACCGACGGTGCTCGCCAGGGCGATCACGAAGAGGAGGTACGGGAAGGCCATCGTGATCTCGGTGATCCGCGAGATCAGGGCGTCGATCCAGCCCCGGAAGTAGCCCGCGATCACGCCCAGGAGGACGCCGACGATCATGCCGATCAACGTCGCGCCGATCGCGACCTCGAGCGAGACCTGCGCCCCGTAGAGGAGGCGGAGGAAGACGTCGCGGCCGAGCTGGCCGTCGGCCCCGAGGATGAGGAGCGTTCTCGGCCACTCGCCGCCGCCGGGATGCTCGGCACCGACATAGGGCTCCGTGTTGATCCACGTCCAGGGCCCCACGGGGATGCCGCCCTCGTCGACGGCCGCGTTCGAGAACTGATCGTCGGGGCCGTGACCGAGCAGGTGCTGGGCCACCGGGGCGCCGACGAAGGCGACGAGGAAGAGGAAGACGATGAAGATCCCGCCGGCGATCGCCACCTTGTCGCGCTTGAAGCGCAGCCAGACCCCTTCCCAGTAGCCGCGCGCCCGCACCTGCGTCTCGCCGAGCTCGGTGCCGCTCTCGAGCGCCACCGCCGTCGCGAGACCCGCGCCTGAGGAGAGGAGCTCGGACTTGGAGTCGGTGGTCGGCGACAAGGGTGCGGAAGTATAGAACGGTGGGGTGCTCTCGCGACGGGCCGTACCCGTCGCAACCAGTACGACGCAGGCGGTGGCAAATTGTTGCAGCGAGTAAGCGGAGGAGGAAGAAGGCGGCGTCGCAGTCGCCACCGAAACCGCGGGTCGCGGGCGGAGCCCGAGTCGTCCCGGCTGGAGCCCCGGCAACGGCGGGCCCGCGTACTCTCGCGTTACCCCGAGAGAGCGTCCGCGCCGGCGACGACCTCGAGGATCTCCTGCGTGATCTCGGCCTGGCGGGCCCGGTTCATCGCCAGGGTCAGCGTGTCGATCAGCTCGGCGGCATTCTTCGAGGCGTTCCGCATCGCCGTCATCCGCGCTCCCTGCTCCGAGGCGGCGGACTCGAGCAGGGCCCGGTAGAGCTCGGTCTCCAGGTAGACGGGGAGGAGCCGCTCCAGGATCAGCTCGGGCTCCGGCTCGTAGATGAAGTCGCCGACCAGCGCGGAAGGGGCCTCGGCACCGGCTTCGAGGACGCGCTCCGGGATCGGCAGCACCTCCTGCTCGACGACGCGCTGGACGAGCGGGGAGACGAAGTGGTTGTAGACCACGAGCACCTGGTCGACCTCGCCCGACGCGTAGAGCTCGGTGAGGCGCCCGGCCATCGCCTGGGCGTCGGCGTAGGCGGGCCGGTCGCTGAACCCGGTCCACGCGTGCTCGACGTGGTAGCGGCGGAAGGCGAGGGTCGAGCGTCCCTTCTTGCCGGCCACGAGCCAGCGGATCTCGGTCCCGTCGCGGCGCAGGCGCCGCTCGAGCCCGAAGGTGTGGCGGAGGATCTGCGCGTTGAAGGGCCCCGCGAGCCCCCGGTCGCCGGTCAGCGGCACGACCGCCGCCGTGCCGACCTCGCGGCGCTGGAGCAGCGGCAGGCCGCGGAGCGACGTGCTCGCCCTCGCGACGCCCACCATCAGCTCCTGCATCCGGTCGGCGTAGGGCCGCATCGCCTCGATGCGCGCCTGCGCGCGGCGCAGCCGCGCGCTCGCGACGAGCTCCATCGCCTTCGTGATCTTCCGCGTGTTGCGGACGGAGCGGACGCGCCGCTTCAGGTCCTGGACGGAGGACATTAGTGCCCCGTCGGGTGCCGAGCTTCAGCGGGACGGGGCACTAGCTGACCAGGCTCGCTTCCTCGGCGACGTTGAACATGCCGGCCAGCCGCTTCAGCTCGGCGTGCAGCTTCTCCGTCGTCGCCTCGCTCATCGTCCCCTCCTCGCGGATCGCCGCGTAGACCGAGCCCTCCGTCCGCAGGTGCTCGCGCAGCTCCTCCTGGAAGCGGCCGACCTGGGGCGTCGGGATCTCGTCGAGGTAGCCCTGCGTGCCGGCGAAGATCGCCACGACCTGCTCCTCGACCGGCCAGGGCTGGTACTGCGGCTGGTTCAGCGTCGCGACCATGCGCTCGCCGCGGGCGAGCGCGTGCTGGGTGCCGGCGTCGAGCTCGGAGCCGAACTGCGCGAAGGCCTCCAGCTCGCGGTACTGGGCCAAGTCGAGCCGGAGGCGGCCGGCCACGCTCCGCATCGCCTTGGTCTGGGCGTTCCCGCCGACGCGGGAGACCGAGATGCCGACGTTGATCGCCGGCCGGACGCCCGAGAAGAAGAGGTCGGACTCGAGGAAGATCTGCCCGTCCGTGATCGAGATCACGTTGGTCGGGATGTAGGCGGAGACGTCGCCGGCCTGCGTCTCGATCACGGGCAGTGCCGTCAGCGACCCGCCGCCGAGCTCGTCCGACAGCTTGCAGGCACGCTCCAGCAGGCGGGAGTGGAGATAGAAGACGTCGCCGGGGAACGCCTCACGTCCCGGCGGCCGGCGGAGCAGCAGCGACATCTGCCGGTAGGCGTCCGCGTGCTTGGAGAGGTCGTCGTAGACGCAGAGCGCGTGCTTGCCCGCGAACAGGAAGTGCTCGCCCATCGCGCACCCGGCGAACGGGGCCATCCACTTGATCGGCGCCGCCTCGTGGGCGCCGGCGCTGACGATCACCGTGTAGTCCATCGCGCCGGCGTCCTTGAGCCGCTCGTGGATCTGCGCCACGGTCGACCCCTTCTGGCCGATCGCGACGTAGATGCAGATCATGTCCTGGCCGCGCTGGTTCAGGATCGTGTCGACCAGGATCGCGGTCTTGCCCGTGGAACGGTCGCCGATGATCAGCTCCCGCTGGCCGCGGCCGATCGGGATCATCGAGTCGATCGCCTTCAGCCCGGTCTGAAGCGGCTCGGAGACGGGCTGGCGCTGGATCACGCCCGGCGCCTTGAACTCGAGGGGGCGCGACTCGCTCGTCTCGATCAGGCCCTCGCCGTCGATCGGGTTCCCCAGCGGGTCGACGACGCGTCCGATCAGGGCGTCCCCGACCGGAACGCTGGCGACCCGCCCTGTCCGGCGCACCGGCTCGCCCTCCTTGACCTGCTCCCACTCGCCGAAGAGCGCGACCCCGACGTTGTCCTCCTCGAGGTTGAAGGCGATGCCCGTGACGCCGTGCTCGAGCTCCAGCATCTCCAGGGCGACAGCGTTCTCGAGCCCGTACACGCGCGCGATGCCGTCACCGACCTGCAGGACGGTGCCCACCTCGGCCAGGTCGGTCTCGACCTGGTACTCCTCGATCCTCTGCCTGAGAATCGTCGTGATCTCTTCGGGACGTAGCTTCAACTCGGCTCCTTTTTCTGCGTCTCAGGGAACTAGGATGGTGTGGCTGTGCTGAGAGTGCTTCGCGCTTCGACCCTGCTCGCGGGCGCCGCCCTCGTGGGGGTGCTCGCTTCGTCGTCCCCGGCCGCGGACGCCGGCAAGCCCCAGAAACCCGGTCCGAAGCTCCTGCTGTCCGGGGCGGTCCGGATCGCCTTCACCGGCGCCGGCCAGGAGACCTTCCGGCAGTACAAGCAGTGGATCTACCAGGCCGACAACCGCTGTGGGTACGACAAGACGGTCGAGAACACGGCCGGCTTCTCGTGGACGGCGGCGTGGGACGCGATCCCGCTGCAGGCCCTCGCCCGCGGGGTCGCAGGCAGGGCGGCACGCTCGGACGAGCCGGCGGGTCGCGTCACCGGCACTGAGGTGCGCACCGACTGCGGCTACCCGCTGCCGCTCGCGGACTGGGCCGGAACCGGCGGGTGCGACGAGGCGATCGAGTACCCCGAGCC
>JBHEMU010000161.1:0-3296 GCA_046262415.1 Gaiellaceae bacterium
CCTTCGTGGCAGGACTCGACCGGACGGTCGCGTGGTATCGGAAGAATGAGGCGTGGTGGCGAGCGATCCGCGGCGAGCCGGAACACGTCTCCTCGTACTAGGCGCGGGACCCGCTCAGCTCGGTCTGTTGGCCGCTGCGCGCGGCCGGGGCCTCCATGTGATCGCCGCCGATCGCGATCCGGGGGCTCCGGGCTTCCGGTTCGCCGACCGGCGCGCGATCGTCTCGGCTGAGGACGAGGTCGGGATCGAGCGGCTCGCCGAGGCAGAGCGAGTCGACGGCCTGATCGCGCCCGGAATCGACTGGCCCGTGGCGATCGCCGCCCGCGTCGCCCAGCGGCTCGGATTGCCGCACCCGATCTCGGCCGCGACAGCGGTGCTCGCGACCTCGAAGCTGAAGCAACGCGAGCGCTTCATCGAGGCGGGCGTCCCGCAACCCGGGTTCGCCTTCTGCCGCAGCGTCGAGGACGCGGTCGCGGCGGCCGAGCGGATCGGCTATCCCTGCGTGCTCAAGGCGCCCGATCGTCAGGGTCAGCGCGGGTTGGCTCTCGTGCGCGGGGCCGACGAGCTTCCGTCCGCCGCCGCGGACGCGCTGAGGGCCTCCCGGGGCGGTTCCTGCATCGTCGAGCAGTACACGCCGGGACGCGAGGTGACCGTGAACGGGTTCTCCGTCGCGGGTCGCTTCTTCCCGCTCACGGTCACCGACCGCGAGGTCGCCGACCCGCCCGCGTTCGGCGTTGCTCTTGCGCACGTCTGGCCGAGCACGCTGGCGCCCGAGCAGATCGGGCTCGCCGTGGAGGCTGCCGCCGGCGCCGCGGGCGCACTCGGCATTGCCGACGGGCCGACGTACACGCAGATCCTCGCCGGCCCCGACGGGCCGCGGGTCGCCGAGGTCGCCGCCCGGCTCGGCGGTGGGCATGACGCCGAGCTCTGCCGCGCGGCGCTCGTAATCGACCCAAACCGGCTCGCGCTCGCGGCCGCGCTGGGCGAGGCGATCTCGGAGTCCGAGCTGACGCCGGTGGCGCGCGCCGGCGGGGCGTGCGTCCGCTTCCTCGTGCCTCCGGAGGGCACGCTGCGCGAGGTGGCCGGCATCGACGGTGTCCGCGAAGGGAAAGGGATCGAGTTCGCCCACGTCTACCGCGAGCCGGGGTTCGTCTTCGGGCCGCTCCGGCAGGGAGCCGACCGCGCCGGAGCGGTACTCGCGGTCGGCCGCAGCCGCGAGGAGGCGCTCGAGCGGGCCGGCGCGGCGGCGAAGTCGATCCGATTCGAGCTCGCCGATGCGCAGGCGCTCGTCTGACCGAAGCCGGCCGCGTGACACGGAACTGGCTCACCCGAGCCTCGTTTGTGTTGCACTGTTCGCGGGTCTGGTTTCCGCGGCTTGTGTAGTGGAACACAAGGCGGCCTCGGCGCGGCTGAGTACGCTTCGCAGTCGTGCAGGAGGTGACGCGACGCCGGACGACGCCGCTCGGCTTTCAGCCGCCGGCGATCGGCGAGGAGGAGATTGCGGCGGTGGCGGAAACCCTCCGCTCCGGCTGGCTCACAACCGGCCCCCGCGCCGCCGAGCTCGAGCAGCGCTTCGCCGAGTACGTCGGCGCCACGCACGTTCTGGCCGTTTCGTCCGGAACCGCCGCCCTGCACCTGTCGCTGCTCGCGCTCGGGATCGGCCCGGGCGACGAGGTGATCACCTCGCCGATCACCTGGCCGGCAACGGGGAACGTGATCGTGCACGCGGGCGCTCGGCCGGTGTTCGCGGACGTGCGCGAATCGGATCTCAACCTCGACCCCGCGCGGGTGGCCGAGCTCGTCAACGAGCGAACAAAGGCGATCGTGCCGGTTCACCTCGCGGGGCAGCCCGCTGACCTGGATCCGCTGCTCGCCCTCGGCCTCCCCATCGTCGAGGACGCTGCGCATGCCGCCGAGAGCGCCTACCGCGGACGCAAGGTCGGCTCGATCTCGGACGCGACCTGCTTCTCGCTCTACGCGACGAAGAACATCGCGGCGGGTGAGGGCGGTCTCGTCTCGACCGACCGCGACGACGTCGCCGAGCGGATCCGCGACTTCCGGCTGCTGCGCCGCGGGGACGGCTCGCTGTACGACATCGTCGTCCCGGGCTACAAGACGAACCTCTCGGACGTCCTCGCGGCGATCGCGCTCTGTCAGCTCGACAAGGTCGAGCCGCACGCGGAGATTCGACGGCGGCAGTTCGCCATCTACGACGAGGCGGTGACGGGACTCGAGGGCATCGAGCCGCTTGCCCGCGACCCGCGCGACACGCACGCGCTGCACCTCTACATCGTGCGGATCGACCCCGAGCGCGCCGGCGCCACCCGCGACGACTACCAGCGCGCGCTCGCGGACGAGCGGATCGCGACGAGCATCCACTTCCTCCCGCTCCACCGGCTGACCTGGTACCGCGAGCGCTTCCCCGACCAGCCGCGGCTGCCGATCGCGGAGCGCGCCGGAGCCGAGGTGCTCTCGCTGCCGCTCTCGCCTGCCCACTCCGACGAGGACATCGGCGATGCCGCCGACGCGCTGCGGCGGGTGCACGCCTCCTTCGTCGGATGACGCGGCTCCTTCGGGTTGCCGCGACCCTGATCGTCACCGGCCTCTGCACGGCGTACCTGCTCTGGAAGATCGACCTCTCGGAGACGGTCGAGACGGTGGGCGAAGCCAATGTGGGCTACCTGCTCGGCGCTGCCGCGATCATGCTCGGAACGGTGTTCCCGATGGCCTGGCGCTGGCAGCTCCTGCTCGCGGCCCGTGGCATCAGCGACCGGCTGGGGTGGCTCTTTCGGGCCTACCTGGTCTCGTACGCGGCCGGGCAGATCCTGCCGACCGCGGTCGGCGGCGACGCGGTGCGCATCTACGAGGGGACGCGACGACATCCGGGCCGGGGCGGCGACATGGCCGGCTCGGTGCTGCTCGAGCGCGCGCTCGGCGGCGCGGCGACGCTCGCCCTGGCCGCGGTCGGCTTCCTGCTCGCGATCGGGCGCTACGACGTCGGTGTCTACCTCTGGATCGAGCTCGTCTTCGTCGTCGGAACGGTCGCGCTCGGCTTGCTCTTCTTCTCGCGTTCGGCGCGCCGGCCGCTCGCGCGCTCGGTGCCGATGCTGCGCCGCCTGCGCATCGAGCGGCCGGTGCGCGCGCTGTACGAGGGAATCCATGCCTTCCGGGCGCACCCTCGGCTGCTCGTGAACGTCACGGCGATCACGCTCGTGCTGCAGGCGATCCGTGTGCTCGCGATCTGGCTCGCCGCCCGCTCGGCGGGAGTGGAGCTGTCGCCGCGAATCTACTACGTG
>JBHEMU010000162.1:0-9220 GCA_046262415.1 Gaiellaceae bacterium
GCGCTCCCAGGAAGGCATGGGCGCCTATTCGACGGCGTCGGCCCTCATCTTTCAGGCGTTCTCAAAGCGGAAGCGGCTTGCGTCCGGCGAAGCCCTCGTCGACGCCGTGCCAGTAGCCGATCTCGTCCTCGCCGACGTGCCAGCAGAGGAGCACGTCCTCCTCGCCCCGGCGGGAGGGAAAGTCGACGAGGCCGCGCTCGACGTCCTTGACGAGCACGCCGAGCTCGTGCAGGGCGTCGACCGTCTCCGCTACAGCGCCGGCCGCCTGCCCCACCTCGGTCTGAGCCCCGGCCACCTCGCCCGGGGCCATGCCGCCGCCGTTCCCCGCGATCCGGTGCGCGAGCCCCGCCTGGCGTTCGGTCGCCTCGGCGAGCGCGCGGCCGGCCGCCACCATCGCCTCGGCCAGCGGCCGCACCTGCTCGAGCGCGCGCGTGGCCTGCTCGAGGGTGAACCTGCGGGCGGAAGGGCTCTCGGGCACGCCATTACTATCTCCCTCGTCTTGGCCGCCGGTCAACGCCTGCGCGAGCGCCGCGCGCCTCGAGGCGAGCTTCGCTTCGCCGGAGCGCGGAATCCGGTGCCGGAGCTCTTCCTCTGGAGCCGCGCCGCGATCTGGGCGGCGGCGCTCTTCGCGCTGCTGGCCTTCGAGCCGAGCCGCCATCCCGAGGCCGCGCGCTGGGACGACCCCTCCGTCACGCGTGACCTCGGCTACGCCGTCGACGTGTGGGCCCGGTGGGACAGCGTCTTCTTCCTGCGGATCGCCGAGCACGGCTACGACGCCGCGGCGGCCGCGTTCTACCCGCTCTACCCGCTCTCGGTGGGCCTGCTCGGCCGGGTCCTGCTCGGGCACTACGTGCTCGCGGGGGTGGTCGTCTCGCTCGCGGCCTCGCTCGCGGCGTTCCTCCTCCTCTACCGGGTCGCCGAGGAGCGACTGGGAGCCGACGGAGCGCGCCGGGCCGTGCTCTACCTCGCGCTGGCGCCGATGGCGCTCTTCCTGCAGGCGGTCTACAGCGAGGCCCTCTACCTGCTGCTCGCGATCGCCTCCTTCCTGCTCGCGGAGCGGCGTCGCTGGCTGCCGGCCGGCCTCGTCGCCGGGCTCGCCCTGCTCACGCGGATCGCCGGGGTCGCCCTGCTGCCCGCGCTCGCGCTGCTCGCGTGGCGCTCACCGGAGCGTCGGCGCGCGCTGCTCTCCCTCGGCGCCGCGCCGGCGCTCTTCGCGACGTACCCCCTCTACCTCGGCCTGGAGACGGGCGATCCCTGGGGCTTCGTACGCGCCCAGGAGATCTGGCACCGGCAGCTCTCCTGGGCGGGGCCGCTGGGCGGCGTCTGGGACGGCCTGCGCGCGGGCTGGGCGGGTGTCCGGCAGGTCGTCTCCGGCTCGACGACGCACGCATACTGGAGTGCCGTCGACCCGAGCGACTCCTCGCCTTTGCACGTCGCGGCGGTCAACCTCCAGAACCTCGCCTTCCTCTGCCTCTTCGCCTTCCTGACGGTGGTCGCCTGGCGGCGCTTCGGCGTGCCGTACGGACTCTTCTGCGCGGCGAGCCTGGCGATCCCCCTGAGCGTCCCGAGCGAGCGCTGGCCGCTGCTGTCGATGCCGCGGCTCGGGCTCGTCGTCTTCCCGTTCTACCTCGCCCTCGCCTCGCTCGGCGGGCGCCCGCGCGTGCACACCGCCATCCTCTCGGTGAGCGCGCTCGTCCTCGGCGTCGCCGTCGTCCAGTGGTCGCTCTGGCAGTGGGTCGCGTGAGGGCCGCCGTCGCCGCGGCGGCCCTCGGCGCTCTCGTGCTCGGCGCCACGGGGTGCGGGGAGCGGGCCGAGCCGACGACGGCGCACGTCTCGCCCTACCCGGTGTCGGTGCACGGGGCGGGCGAGCACGTCACGGCCATGACCAGCCGGCCGGAGCGCATCGTCCCGCTGGCCCCCGGCGTCGCGGAGCTGCTGAGCGACCTCGGCGCGCGCGGCCAGCTCGTGGCCGGCCGCGCGGGCAGCACGGGCATCTGGAAGCTCTCCGGGCAAGAGCTCGCCCGCGCGGTCCAGCAACTCGACCCCGACCTGATCGTGGCCTCCTCGACGACCGAGCCGGGCGACCTCGCCCGGATCCGCCGCGCCGGCGCGCCGGTCTACCAGATCCCGGAGCGCTCGCTCCGCGACATCGGGCGGGCGCTGACGCACCTCGGCCTGCTGACCGACCACGCCGTACGGGCGCGCGCGCTCGTGGGCGAGAACGAGCGCGCACGGAGGGCTGTCGCGGCGCGAGTCCGCGGGCGTCCGGTGCTCCGGGTCTTCATCGACACCGGGTTCTTCACGACCGTCTCGTCGCGCACGCTGATCTCCGACCTGATCTCGATCGCGGGAGGACGCAACGTCGCCGGCCCGAGGCCGGAGCCGGGGCCGTTCAGCCTGCGACAGCTGCGCAGGCTCGATCCGCAGGTCTACCTCGCGACGGCCGACAGCGAGACGACGCTGCGCTACCTGCGGCGGAACCCCCGGACCCGCGGCCTCTCCGCCGTCGAGAACGGCCGCTTCCGGTTGATCGACCCGTCCTTCCTGAGCCCCGACGGGCGGGTTGAGCCCAGGTTGACGGCGCTCGCGCGCTGGATCCATCCCGATGCGTTTCGCTGAGCCGGCGTGACGGGGCGCCTCGGCGGCTGGCTCGCGCTCGTCGGCGCCGTCGCCGCGCTCGGGTACGCGAGCCGCATCTCCGGCGGCCGCCCCGAGCGGGACGTCCTCTACGAGTGGCACGTCGCGGTCGGGAACTTCGTCCAGTACGGCATCATCCTCGCGCTCGTGCTGGTGCTCGCGCGCGGGCGGCCGCGGGAGCTGCTCGCGCTGCGGCCTCCCGCCTCGTGGAAGCGCGCGGCGGCGATCGCGACCGGTGTGCTGGTCGGGATCTACGCGCTCGGGGTCGCGCTCGAGCCCCTCCTCCACGCAGGCCGCGAGCAGGGCCTGACTCCCCCGGGCTGGGACGGCAACCGCGCGCCGGCCTTCGCCGCCAACGCCGTCGCGATCGCGGTCGTCGCGCCGATCGTCGAGGAGCTCCTCTTCCGCGGGGTCGGCTTCTCGCTGCTGGAGCGCTTCGGCTCCGCGGCGGCGATCCTCGGCGTCGGTCTCGCCTTCGGCCTCTGGCACGGCCTCGTCTACGCGCTGCCCGTGCTGGCCGCCTTCGGCGCCGGGCTCGCGTATCTCCGCAGCCGCACGGGGAGCGTCTACCCGTGCATCGCCCTGCACGGCACCTTCAACGCGATCGCGCTGGGAGCCGCGATCGCCACGTAGGAACGTGGACCTCTACCCGGATGCGCTCGTGCGGTCGGTTCAGACGGAGCACGGGCAAGCCCGCGCTCCTGAGGTCGCGGAAGGAATGGGGCGTGCGCGCCCGTATTCTGACGCCGTGCGACGGTCGCTCCTCCTCCTCCTCGTCAGCCTGCTCGCCTGGCCCGCGGCGGCCGACGCCGCCAAGCCACGCCCGAAGCCGAAACCGCGCCCGAAGCCGGCAGCGCTCCGCCTCTCGGCTCCCGCGGCCACCTTCGGCGAGCGCGTCGTCCTGCGTGGCCGGATGATCCCGCCCGCCCGCAACGCTCGAGTCCGCATCTCGCTCGCGGGCCGCGTCTTCACGCACGCCCGGGTCGGGCGGCGCGGGGGCTTCCACGTCACCGTCCGGGCCCGCACGCGCGGGCCGTACCGCGCCGGGTTCTTCAAGGTCGTCTCGCGGCCCCTGTACCTACGAGTGCGCCCTCGCCTCGACGCCTCGCTCGTGGGCGAGCGGATGGTCGGGGGCCGGCTCGCCATCTACGCCCAGCTTCGGCCCCCGCGTGCGGGGACGATCCGCGTGGACGTCCTGCGCTCCGGCAAGCGGACGTTCTCCGGCTCCTACCGGCGGCACCTGCGGCTCAGGCTCGGCACGACCCGGTTCGGGGACGTCCGCGTGCGTCTCCGGGTGATCCCGAGGAGGGGCTTCGCGGCCGCCAAGCCGGCGGTGCTCGCCGCCAAGCTCGTCCCGCCGGAGCTCCGCTACGGCGACAGCGGTCCCGCGGTGACCGAGCTCGTCCGGCGCCTGGCGGCGCTGCGCTACGCCGTCGCGAGCACGTCGGCCACCACGTTCGGCTCAGACGTGCTCGACAGCGTCTACGCCTTCCAGAAGGCGCACTGGCTTCGCCGGGACGGGGTCGTCGGGCCGCGCTTCTGGCGCACCCTCGAACAGGCGAAGGTCCCGAGACCGCGCGGCGGCTCCGGCGACCGCCTCGAGGTGGACAAGTCCCGCCAGGTCCTCTTCGTCGTGCGCGGCGGGGAGGTGGTGTCGATCGTCCCCGTCTCGACCGGGGGCGGCTACTGGACGCCCGAGGGGTACTTCTCGGTTCAGCGCAAGATCTCGGGCTTCGACCCGAGCCCGCTCGGGACGCTCTACCTGCCCATGTACTTCATCGGCGGCTACGCGATCCACGGCAACCCGTCCGTGCCCCCGTACCCCGCCTCGCACGGGTGCATCCGCGTGCCGATGTGGATGGCCGGACGTCTGTACGAGACGAACGGCTACGGCGCGACCGTCTTGGTCTACTCGTAGGGCGTGGGTCTCTGCGCTCGTGCGGTCAGCTCAGACGGAGCACGGGCAAGCCCGTGCTCCTGAGGTCGGCGTCGCAAGCGACGCCTGGGAGCGTGGGTCTCTACCCGGAAGCGCTCGTGCGGTCAGCTCAGACGGAGCACGGGCAAGCCCGTGCTCCTGAGGTCGGCGTCGCAAGCGACGCCTGGGAGCCGGCCAGCTCGCGTCGCGATCCTGGTCGGGCTGATCGCGTTCGCCGGCATCTGGGTCGTCTGGCGGCAGGCTTTTGGCCACGACCGCGTGCGATCGCTTCCCTGGAACGACCTAACCGCGGAGGTCGCCCCGCTCGAGTTCGAGCGCGGGACGACCCTCCGCGTGTCCGGGCCGAGGACGCTCGCTCTCTCCCTGCGGGCCCACGGGGCCAGGCGGCCGCCGCCGCGGGTCGACTTCGCCCACCTTGACGTCATCCTCGTCGCGTCCGGACCGCGCTCGGCGACGGGGTACGATCTGCGAGTCGTCAGCGTCGTCGAGCAGCGAAGCAGGGTCCTGGTCACGCTGAGAGAGCGGACGCCCGCGCTGCGGGAGCGCGTCCGTCCCCGGCTGACCTTCCCCTTCCGCCTGATCACGATCCCGAAGACGGGCAAGCCGCTGCACCTCCACGTGCAGGGCCGGCCGTGAGGGACCGGCCGCGAGGGCTGCCGGAGCCCCCCGCGTGAGCGCCGAGCAGTCGGACCCTCTGATCCGGCAGCTCCGCGAGCAGATCTCGGACACCGACCGCGCGATCGTGGAGGCGATCAACACCCGGCTCAAGCTCGTCGCGCGACTGAAGGCCTACAAGGCCTCGCGCGGCATCGACTTCGTCGATCCCGAGCGCGAGGAGTGGATGCTGCAGTACCTCTCGCGCGCGAACCGCGGCCCCCTGTCGGCCGAGGGCCTGCGCGAGATCGTCGGCGAGATCCTCGACCTGACGAAGCGCGAGGTAGACCGCATAGAGTGAGGCTCCGCGAGCGCCGCCTCGCCGGGCCGATGGCGCCGAACTGGCGCTCGTCCGCCCGAAGCCGGTTCCTGTCCCGTCGGCGCTACGACATCCTCGTCCTCGACCGCCAACCGCCGGGAGTCCTGTTCGAGGAACGTCACCTTGGACTTGCCGTCCCAATACGTGGGCGGAGCCGGGCTTGTCCCGGCGGGAGCCCAACTGAGGGCGAGGGTGAAGCGCGCGACAGGAGGGGGCTCACGGGGGAACCGTGGGTTCCTCCGTGCTTTAGGAGGTCTCGTCCTCGACCGCGAACTCGTCCGGGGAGACCTGGTCGAGGAACTTCTTGAACTCGTCCACGATCTCGTCCTCGTTGACCTCCTCGCCCTCGAACTCGATCGCGGACTCGTCGATCACCGTGTCCGCGGCGAAGATCGGCGCCTCCGCGCGGACGGCGAGCGCGATCGCGTCGGAGGGCCGCGAGTCGATCTCGATCTCGGAGCTGTTCTGCTGCACCGTGATCGTGGCGTAGAAGGTGTTGTCGCGGAGCTCCGTGACGGTGATTCGGACGACCTGCGCGTCGAGGTGGCCCAGGATGCTCGTGACGAGGTCGTGCGTCAGCGGTCGCGGCGTCGAGGCGCCCTGCAGCTTCATCAGGATCGCCGCCGCCTCGGGGTGGCCGATCCAGATCGGGAGGTACTTGCTTCCCTCGGCGGTCTTCAGCAGCACGATCGGCTGCTTGCCGACCAGGTCGAAGCTCACGCCGTAGATGACCATCTCATGCATCGGCACCCGCCTCGCCCCCAGTCTAGCCCTGACCTACGCGCGCACGCCCACGAGCAGGTGGGGATCCGCTTCGAGGCTGCGCCCCGGCAGCGCGTCGCGCCATCCCGGCCCCGGCTCGAACGCGGCGCCCGGGCGCAGCGCGACGGCGACGAGCACCTCGCCGCCGCGGAGGAACGTGCAGACGTCCGGACCGGCCTCGACCGGCTCGTAGGAGCCGGCGAACGCCCCGGGAAGCTCCGCGCGCAGCGCCAGCACAGTCCGGATCAGGGCGAGCTTCGCCGTCGCCCGGGTGGCCGGGGCCCATCTCCGCAGCTCGGCGAGCGCGCGCCGGCGACGCGGCCAGTCGACGGGCCGGCGGTTGTCCGGGTCGACGAGGGACAGCGACCAGAGCTCGTCCCCCTGGTACAGGTCGGGCACCCCGGGGGCGGTCAGCATCAGGAGCAGCTGGCCGAGGGCCGCCCGCTCTCCCGCCGCGGCGACCCGCGTCGCGAACGGCTCGAACGAGTCGAGGAACGGCCGGTGCCCGTAGAGCGCCCGCGCGAACGCCTTCGCGCCGGCCTCCCACGCGGGGTCGCCGTCCACCCAGGCGGTGTTGCGCTTCGCCTCCCGGAGCGCCTTCTCGACGTAGGCCTCGAGCCGCTCCGCCTCGAGCGGCCAGGCCCCGACCAGCGTCTGGTAGATCAGGTACTCCTCGGCCGCGTCGGGGGCGGGCCCGGTGCGCAGCGGCGCATTCAGCTCCCGCCACCGGAGGACGTGCTCGCGCCACTCCTCCGCCATGCCGGCCAGGGCCCCGATGCGCGCCCGCACGTCGCCGCCTCGCTTCGTGTCGTGCGTTTGGGTCGCGAGCAGGTGCCTGGGGAACCGGGAGGCCCGCTCGGCGTTCGCCCGGTGGAAGTCCTCGACGCCGAGTGAGAAGCGGCCCGGGTCGCCGCCCACCTCGTTGAGCGCCACCAGCCGCAGGTAGCGATAGAAGGCCGTGTCCTCGACGCCCTTCGCCATCACCGCACCCGTCGTCTGCTGGAAGCGGGTGACGAACTCGGCCGGAGCCTCGGTCTCGAGCAGCAGGACGCGCCGCAGCTCCTCGGGCACGGCCGCGAGCGCCTCGAGGTCGGCGTCCTCCACGCGCCCGCTCCACGGCTCGACGTAGGTGCGGTAGACGGGCAGGGACGCAGCCGCTTCCTCGAGTCCGGAGGCGTCGTACAGCCGGCGCAGCCGCTCGAACTCGGGCCGGAACGTCCCTCTCGCCTGCTCGAGCTTCGCCTCGTACGCGGCCTCGGCGAAGCACCGCCGCTCGCCCGTCAGCTCCGCGTACAGCTCCGTCAACGGCCCCTCGCCCGCGGGATCGACGAAGAGCGCGGTCACGTCGTTCGCGAACTCGTAGCCGGTCGTGCCCTCGACCGGCCAGTCGCGCAGGCGCTCGCCCGGCTCGAGGATCTTCTCGACCCAGACGTGCGGCACGCCCTCGGCCCGCAGGCGCTCGAGGTAGCCGGCCGGATCGGCGAGGCCGTCCGGATGGTCGATCCGCAGCCCCTCGACGAGGCCCTCTCGCACGAGCTCGAGCACCTTGCGGTGCGTGGTCTCGAAGACGTCGGGATCCTCGACGCGGACGCCCGCGAGGTCGTCGACGTCGAAGAAGCGCCGGTGGTCGCCCGTGTCCGGATCGAGATCGAAGAAGTGCCGGTGCAGCTCCGGATCGGCCCAGAAGGGGTTCGTCTCGTCGGCCGCCATGTGGTTCGGGACGACGTCCAGGACGACGCCGAGCCCCGCGTTCCGCGCGGCCGCGCAGAGCTCGCGGAACCCGTCCTCCCCGCCCAGCTCGGCGGAGAGACGCGTCGAGTCGACGACGTCGTAGCCGTGCGTCGAGCCCGGACGCGCCTGCAGGGAGGGCGAGAGGTAGAGGTGCGACACGCCCAGATCCCTGAGGTAGCCCACGAGCCCCCGCGCGCCCACGAAGTCGAGGTGGGGACCGAGCTGGAGCCGGTACGTGCAGCGCAGCGCTACCACAGGCGGCGAAGCGCGACGACCGAGCGGGCGTCGAGCGGCACCTCCGCACGGGCGGCGTAGGAGCGGTCGTCCTCGAGCTCGGGCTCGGCCGTCGAGAGCTCGACCCGCCAGCGGGCTCCGAAGCGGCGGACGGGCAGCCGGAACCCGATCGCCTCGTGGTGCGCGTTCAGCAGCACGACGAACGACGAGTCCACGACCCGTTCGCCGCGGGGGGTCAGCGTCGGGATCTCGTTGCCGTTGAGGAAGACGCCGAGTGCTCGGAGGTCGCCCTGCCAGTCGCGGCGCGCCATCTTCCGCCCGTCCGGCCGGAACCACCAGACGTCCGGGAGGCTCGACCCCATCGGGCTCTCACCGGTCAGGAACGTGCGGCGGTGGAAGGCGGGATGAGCCCGGCGGAAGGCGATCAGCCGCCGCGTGAACCGGAGCAGACGCACCTGCCGCTCGTCCAGGTCCCAGTCGAACCAGCTCAGCTCGTTGTCCTGGCACCAGGCGTTGTTGTTGCCGTGCTGCGTCCTCCCGAACTCGTCACCGCCGAGCAGCATCGGAGCGCCCTGGGAGAGCAGGAGCGTGGCGAGGAAGTTCCGCTGCTGGCGCTCTCGCAGGGCGTTCACCTCGGGATCGTCGGTCGGCCCCTCGACGCCGCAGTTCCAGCTGCGGTTGTCGTCGGTTCCGTCGTGACCTCCCTCGAGGTTGGCGTCGTTTCGCTTCTCGTTGTAGGTGACGAGATCGGCCAGCGTGAAGCCGTCGTGGGCGGTGACGAAGTTGATCGAGGCGAGCGGCCGGCGGCCATCGTCCTCGTAGAGGTCGCTCGATCCGCTGAAGCGCCGCGCGAGCTCGGCTACGCTCGCGTGTCCCCGCCAGAAGTCGCGCATCGCGTCCCGGTAGAGCCCGTTCCACTCGCTCCAGAGCACGGGGAAGTTTCCCAC
>JBHEMU010000163.1:0-34636 GCA_046262415.1 Gaiellaceae bacterium
ACCCCGAGGCCGCCAACCTGATGTTCAGCCTCGTCTCCGCCCGCTACGAGCGGGCCTCGATGATCGTCACCTCGAACAAGCCGTTCTCCGCCTGGGGAGAGATCTTCGGCGACGAAGTCACCGCCACGGCGATGATCGACCGGCTCGTTCACCACGCAGAGATCCTCTCCCTCAAAGGCGACAGCTACCGGCTTCGCGACAAAGCCCTCGGCACACCGCCCCCACACGACTGACCGCCGCGCCCGCTCCGCTTCGCCCTACGGGCTCAGCTCCGCAGGCGCGGCAGGGAACCCCAGGGGGTTAAATTTCAACCGGCGCAGAAGGGTCAGCTTTCAACCGGCCTTGACAAGCGCGACCCATTATCGGGTAGCGCCGACCTCTACTACTACTAGGAGGGGCTAGCGATTCGACTAGCGAAACGGCACACGGCGCGGATCTTCACACGAACCGGCCAAGCCGATAAGCCGCGAGAGGTTGAAATGACCGTGACAGAGATGACCACAGAGCGAAATCCCGAACGGCGGCAGGGGCTTACGCCCCTTGCCCTTCGTATCGAGTGGCGCGGCCTACGCCGCGAGCGGGACGGCTCGCGCTCGCGCGAGCGCGCAGGCGAGCGTGGCGAGGATCGTCAGGTCGGCGTGCAGGGCCACGCGATCGAGGCCACGGACACGGAGCGGCGCAAGGCCCGCCTCGTGCTTCAATCGGCCGAACGCCCGCTCGACGGAGCCGCGTCCCCGGTACAGGTCGCCCCACCGCTTCGAGTCGCGCGGGACGAGCGGTTGCAGGCGATCGGCCTTGATCCAGGTGGAAAACGGAACACAGTCGCCCGTCGGGCAGCGCCACTTCGTCCGCTTCCGCTTCACGTCGGCTCCGGCGAACTTCCAGGTTCCGTGCTCGCAGGTCGGCGGCTTGTGCTGCCCCTTCACGACCGCGCCAGTCTTTCGGAGCGGGATGATCGGCAGCACTTCCGCGCGCTCGCACGCCTCGTACACCGGCCCCACGTCGTACCCCTTGTCGAGCGTGGCCGTCTCGGGTGCGAACTTCCGCTCCCGGACGCGGGCGAGCAGGTCCTCGGCGAGGCTCGATTCGTGGACTCGCGCCGTCTCGACGCGCCACGCGACGGGAAGATCGGTGCGGGCGCAGACGGCCGCATGCAGCTTGTACCCGTAGAAGCCGCCGCCCTTCCTCGTGCTCACCGCGCTCCGGTGTCCCCAGGAGGCGTCGGGATCGCTGTAGCGCTCGCGCTCCGGCCCGTTCTTCGAGAGGAAGCGCTGGCCGTTGGCGTAGGCCGGCAGGTCGGAGGCGTCGATGGCGATGTCTCGGCCGTACTCGGGCAGCCTCTCTCGGAGGGAAGCGGCGAGAGCGGTCAGGCACGCGTCCAGCGCTGGCCTGTTCTCGCGCAGCTTGGCCGCGAAGCGGTAGCAGGCGAACACGGAGGGGGAGCCGCCGAGCGTCTCCCTCAGCGCGGCATGCTCGGCGATCAGCGCCACCGTCCGCGTCCACGTCGGCAGCGCGTAGAGGCTCTTGACGAGGCAGGCCCCGACGAGCATCCGAGCGCCGTAGCCCTTCCGGCCCGTCCAGCGGAGCGCGTCAAGCTCCGCGATGAGCGCCTCGATCTCAGGCGAGTCGAGAACGGCGGAGAGTTGGGTGGCGACGGAGCGCCGTGTTACTGTCCGAGCTGCCAAGCGAGTTCACCCTCGTTTGGTCACGGCCTCCGGAAGTTACAGCTTCGCGGGGGCCTCTTTTATCCGGATTTGCAGGACAAAGTATGACCGGGGCATCGGACGGCACCCCGGTTTTTCCACAGCTGGCACTGTCTCCTGTGGACAAGCCGGGTACGGACGTGTCAGAGTGCCGCGTGGCCCCGGTCAGCTACCTCGAAGCCGGAGTGCTCTACTGCGACGAGAACCTCCATCGTTTGTCGCAGTTCCCAGCCGACTGCATCGACCTGATCTACCTCGACCCGCCGTTCTTCTCAAACCGCATCTACGAAGTCATCTGGGGGGACGAAGCTGAGGTACGCTCGTTCGAGGACAGGTGGGAGGGGGGCATCGGCGTCTACATCGGGTGGATGAAGGAGCGGCTGCTCGAAATGCACCGCATCTTGAAGCCGACGGGCTCGATCTACCTGCATTGCGATCAGGCGGCTAGTCACTACTTGAAGGTGATGATGGACGGCATTTTCGATAGGCGTCACTTTCGTAGTGAGATCATCTGGCGACGTACTGGATCGAACAGCGCCGCAAAGCGGTTCGGACCGCTTCACCAGACGATCCTCTACTACGTGAAGTCGGCGAAAGCTCCATTTTACCCCGTTTGTGCCCCATACACCAACGGCTACATCGCTGACTATTTCACGGAGCGAGACGAGCGCGGCCGGTATCGCCCGGTTCTCCTGACTGGGCCAGGCACAAGAGGGGGCGACAGCGGATCGAGATGGCGTGATTACAACCCTACCTCGTCAGGGCGTCACTGGCAGCCGGCCTCCTACATTTATGAGAAATACCGAACGCTGACTGGTGACGACCTAAGCGCCTATCCTCTGATTGAAAGATTGGAGAAGCTGGATGAGGCGGGATTGATTCACTGGGCGAAGAAGCCTGGCGGTGGCGTCCCGAACTACAGGTACTACCTTGACGACGCTCCGGGCGTGGCGCTTCAAGACATCTGGGCATATCAGCCTGGTACCGAAGGAGCCGTCTATGGCCGACCTAGCGATGGGATCGACCAAGACGTGAAGTGGCTCACAACCAAGGATCGTGAGCGTCTTGGTTACCCAACGCAGAAGCCGGAAGGGGTGCTCGAACGGATCATCCGGGCGAGTAGTAAGCAGGGCGAAGTTGTCCTCGATCCATTCGCGGGCTGCGGTACCTCCATCGCTGTCGCGGAGCGCCTAAAGCGACAATGGATCGGGATCGACATTAGCCCGACGGCGGTCGGTCTAATGAAATGGCGGATGGGCAAACTCGGCGCAGACGCCAAGGTTGTTGGGATGCCGGTGAGCGTAGGACAACTCAAGGAACTCAAACACTTCGAATTCCAAAACTGGGTGATCCAGCGTTTCAATGGCACCCACTCCACCAAGAAGTCCGGCGACATGGGGATTGACGGTTATTCGTTCCTCGAACATCTCCCGATACAAGTCAAGCAATCAGAGCGGGTTGGGCGCGAGATCGTCGATAAGTTCGAGGCAGCCCTCGACCGCGAAGGGAAAGACAAGGGCTACATCGTTGCATTTAGCTTCACGAAGGGTGCCTTCGAGGAGGCTGCCCGCGTGAAAGCAACGAAAGGCTGGACGATCCAGCTTATCCAGGTGGCAGAGCTACTTGAGGATGCGACCGAACTCGTGACTCCGACGCCAGACGCGAGGCAGATGTTCCTTGATTTGCTCCCGAAGCCTCGCCCGAGCCAGTCCCTGCCTTCCGCCGACGAGCTTGTTGCAAGCGATCACGCTGCGGTGTTGGGGTAAACCGTGGGCAATCTTGGGGTAACCCACCTACAACTGCGAACCGAAACCCGCATGGTTGCGAGGCTTCCGCGTTTCGCTAGACCCTCCTAGTAGGAGGGAGCACGCACGACGCACGGGAGAACGGGCGGCGCGAGATGCCCCTCGCTCACGGGTGGCTCTCCCTCGCCCGCGACGACCTCGGCCCGCTGCCGAGACAGGCGTACCTCGGCCCATGTAGGTGGCGACGACGTCGCGTTCGACACCTGCAGGATCGTCGAGGAAGGATCGTCGGCCGCGCGACCGACGGCACACAGGCGTCGCGGCGGAACACGGTCTGCGACCTTCTGCAGGTAGGCCGGCGGGATCCTTCGCAGCTCGCCCGAGAGACGGCTCATGAGCGTGCGCGGGATCGTTCGCGCGTCCGACGGATCGTAGAACCGGCCGGCGTCGACGTCGAAGCGACAGAGGGACCGCTTCCGAACCGCCGGCGGGGGCGCCGTCGCGCTCTCGGGAAAGTAGGTGACCGTCGTCCAACCGCCCTCCGGCACGGCGATCACCATGCCGCGGCCGCGTGGGACGGAGCCGAGGTGGACGACGAACGAGGGGCGAAACCGATTCCAGCCGGCCGAGCACGAGTAGTCGCTCGTGGAGTTGACGACGTCGACGACGACGTCTCTGAGCTGGGCGTGGGCGGTCGTCGCGCCTTCGAGGAGCGCGAAGCCGTAGGCGTTGCCGCCGCCGGCCGAGCTTCTCAGGCTGCTGAGGTCGAGTCGCACGACGAACGCGTTCTCGGCGCTCGAGCCTTCCCCGCCCGCGCAGGCCGTTGCCGTCGCGACCACCGCGAGGGCGAGCATCGCGTGACGGAGCACGGAGCGCGCAGTCACGGGAGACGCACGACCACCTCTCCGAGGGGCTTCCGGTTCGCCCGCGCGCTCCACTCCGCCGCGGATTGCGAGTCCGGGTCTCGGCGTCTTGCCGCATAGCCGAAGCCGAGCACGATCACGAGCCGGTCGTCGTCCCCCAGGCCGAGCAGCCCGGCGGCGCGCTCGGGCTCCGCGACGCCGTTCGGGCAGGAGGCGACGCCCTCGCTCCAGGCCGTCAGCATCATGTTCTGGGCGGCCCGGCCGGCGTCGAACGCCGTCGGGCCCTTGCCGGCGACGGCGAGGGCGACCGCGAGCGCGGCGGTCCGGACGTTCGCCGGCGCGTAGACCGTCTCCGCGACGCGGTCCCGGAGCTCAGGCGTCTCGATCAGCAGGAAGCGCCAGGGCTGCCGGTTGCCGGCACTGCCGGCCAACCGTCCCGCGTCGAGGATGCGGTCGACGACGTCGGCGGGCAGCGGCCGGTCGGCGTAGCGGCGCTCGTCGCGCTTGCTCGCGACCGCCAGGTAGGTGTCCACGATCGCCATCGTAGACTCCTGGCGAGTGGAGCAGAGAACGCAGACGACGAAGATCGGCGCCGGGCTCGCGAACGGCGCGGACGCCGCCGGAGCGGGGATCGAGGCCGGCCGCGAGGCGCTCGCCGGAGTCGGCGCGCGGGTGGATCTCGCCTTCTGCTTCGTGTCGGCCGACCACGGGGACGAGGCCGAGGCCGTCGCCGCCGCCGTCCGGGGCGAGCTGGAGCCCATGCACCTGCTCGGCTGCGTCGCCCAGGGCGTCGTCGCCCGCGACCGGGAGCTGCAGGAGGGCCCGGGCGTGGCCGTGTGGGCGGCCTCCCTGCCCGGGGCGGAGGTGGTCCCCTTCCACGCGCGCGGCATCCACACCGGCGGAGGGATCGGCATCGCCGGCTTCCCGGAGCTGGACCAGCCCGATCTCGTCGCGCTGCTCGTCGATCCGTACACGTTTCCGGCGAGCGGTTTCCTCGAGCGTCTGAACGGCGACCTGCCCGGCCTGCCGCTGGTCGGCGGCATCGCCGCGGGCGGCGGGGGGCCGGGGACCCAGGCGCTGCTCCTGGACGGGGAGGTGCACCGCGAGGGCGCCGTCGGCGTCGCGGTCTCCGGCGTGCCCGTGGCGACCGTCGTCTCCCAGGGCTGCGCCCCGATCGGCCGGGAGGCGGTGATCACGCGGTCGGAGGGGAACGTCGTGCACGAGCTGGCGGGCCAGCCCGCGCTCTCCTGGGTGCGCGCGCAGCTCGAGGCGCTGCCGCCCCGGCAACAGCTGCTCGCGGTGCGCGGGCTCCTGGCCGGAATCGTGATCGACGAGAACAAGGCCGAGTACGGGCGCGGGGACTTCCTCATGCGGGGGCTCCTCGGCGTCGACGAGGAGGAGGGCACGATCGCGGTCGGAGACCAGGTGCGGGTCGGGCAGACCCTGCGCCTGCACGTCCGGGACGCGGCGAGCGCGGGCGAGGACCTGCACGCGGCTCTCGAGCACGCGGCCGGCGCCGGCCGGCCGGCCGGCGCGCTCCTCTTCACCTGCAACGGACGCGGGACGCACATGTTCCCGGAGCCCGACCATGACGCCCGCGCGGTCGCGGCCACGCTTGGGACGCCGGCCACGGCCGGCTTCTTCTGCGGCGGCGAGATCGGGCCGGTGGGCGGCCGCGCCTTCCTGCACGGCTTCACCGCCACGCTGGCAGTGTTCTTCGAGGACTAGCCGAGGACTAGCGCAACATAATCTGTTGCGCTAGGCTGTGTCCGATGCCCGTCGCCACCGCCGCCAAGATCGACGCCCTCCGCGTCGACTTCAAGTCGAACGCGCGGCTCGCCGATCTGCTCGGAGTCAGCCGCTCGCAGGTGACGCGCTGGCTGAAGGGCGCCGGGATCGACCCGCTCAACGCGGAGAAGGTCGACCTGCTCGAGCTCGTCTGGTCGAGCCTGCTGCGGGTCTACGAGCCCGAGGCCGCGCGAGCCTGGCTGCTGGGGGCGAACCCCAGCCTCGGCGATCGGCGGCCGGTCGAGCTCGTGCGCGCGGGCAAGACCGAGGAGCTGATGCGCGCGATCCGCGCCGAGCGGGCGGACTCCTTCGCGTGATCCTCCACCGCTGCTTCGCCTGGGCGAGGCGGGCGGGGCTTTCGGATCCGGACGGGCCGCTCTGGTTCCCGCGGGTCTTCCAGGGCGAGGGCCGGCACGACAACCCGGAGACGTACGGCTGTCTCTACCTCACCGACCGGGAGGTCTCCGGCGTGGTCGAGCAGCTCGCCCGCTTCCGCGGGCAGCGGCTGCTCGACTCCATGCTCGTCCGGCGGGGCCGCCCGCTCGCGCTGGCGGCGATCGAGCTCCCCGACGCCGCCGAGCTGGTCGACCTCGACGAGCCCTCCGTGCTGGCCGCGAACGAGCTGCGGCCCTCGCTGGTGGCGACGCGCGTGCGCGAGGTGACGCAGCCGCAGGCGCTCGCGCTGCACGGGCGTCATCGGGGCGCCGCCGGACTGCGCTGGTGGTCGGTCTACGAGTCCCTCTGGGCGAACGTGACGCTGTTCGACCGCGCTGCGCCCCAGCTCAGGCTCGAGGGCGTGCGGGCGCTCGCAGAGGACGACCCGGCTGTGCAGCAGGCCGCAGAGCTTCTCGGGCTCTGACGAAGCACACCTCGCGCGCGAGACGAGGTGGGAGACTGAGGAATGGTCATGGCCCGGCCGGGCATGTCCCAGCGCGCGCAGCGGCTGGCCCTACGGCTCGCCTGGATCGCGGTGGCGCTCGCGCTGGTGCTGCTGGTGCGCCACGCCGCGGCGGACGCGCTGCGGCCGTCCCACAACTTCGTCGCGTACTACACGCTCTCGCGCCTGATGGTGGAGCGTGTTGACGTCAGCCGGTCGTACGGCGACGACGAGTGGTTTCGGTCCCAGATGGACCGGTTTCAGCGAGGGGCGGGCGACGTCAACTACAACCCGCCGACGACTGCGTTGCTGGTCCTGCCGCTCGCCGACCTGCCGACGCGCCAGGCGCGGCTCGGCTGGACGCTGCTGAACCTGGCCTGCGTCCTCCTGGCATGCGGTCTGATCGCCTGGTTCGCGGGGCTGCCGCCGGGCCTCGTGCCTCTCGGGGTGCTGCTCGTGATCCTCTGCCAGCCGCTCGCTGCCAACTTCAGCCTGGGTCATGCTCGAGCTGGTCGCACCGGGCGGCCTCGTCGTCCTCGACGACCTCACGCCGGAAGACGCCTGGACCGACGAGCTCCGCGAAGCCTTCCCTGACGGTGACCCGGTCAGGCGAGCCTGGCGCGACCGGGAGGACGCGGTCACGACGGAGGTGCTCGTCACGGCGACCGAAGCCGTCCTGCTCGCCGCCGGGGGAACTCGTAACAGACTGTTGCTTGCCCCGCCGCGGAACTGCAGGCCGCTCGCAGTCGCGCTCGGCCAGATCGTCTCACTCCTCCTCGCTCTCAGCGGGCTCGTCCACTGCTTCGGGGGGCGATTCCGTCGAAGGCCGGAGGAAGCGCGCGAGATCATCCAGCGTCTGCAGCACGGTGCGATCCGCGGCTGGAAGATCGCGCGAGCCGGAGCCGTCGGCCATCCGTGATGGTCGCGCGGAGCGTCCGCCCCGTCATGAGGGAAAGCCCGCTCTTTGACGCTCGGCGCCAGTGTGCTTCACTAGGTACGAGTGGACGAGCCTGCGGCGTTCGTCGGACGGCGGATCGAGCTGGAGAGAGTCGGGAAGCTCCTCCAGTCCCTGCTGGACGGACGCGCCGACGCGTTGCTCGTGCTCGGCGAGCCGGGGATGGGAAAGACGCGGTTCCTCGCTGAGGCGTGCCGAATGGCAGCGGCTGCGGGGGTCGTCGGGGCGCGCACGCAATGCCTGCCGCTGCAGACGCCGCTCCCATTCGACCCCGTGCTCGAGCTCCTGCGCAGCCTTCGTCGACAGGGTCTGCCGGTTTCGGTGCCCCAGCGGAACAGGTCGGGCCAGGAACTGTTCGGGGCCGCGGTGCGGGCGCTCGAGCGAATCGCGCCGCAGCCGTTGCTGCTCGCGATCGACGATCTCCAGTACTCGGACGCCGCCACACGCGAGCTCGTTCACTACTGCGTTTCCCGACTCGCCGACCTGCCCGTGGGGTGGCTCCTCGCGTCGAGGCGAGATCCGCTGCTCGACTCGCTCGTCCATCACCTGACCCAGAACGACCTCGCGGAGGGCATTGCCCTGCCGCCGCTCTCGGTGGACGAGGTGCGGACGATGGTCGAGAACGCCCTGGCCGGTCCGGCCGTCGCGGACGACCTCGCCCGAGCTCTCCACGCCCGGACGCGCGGCAACGCCTTCCTCACGGAGGAGCTGCTCCGCAGCCTTCGCGAGGTAGGCGGCGACACACCGGGGCAGGTCCAGCTGCTCGTTCCGGCCACGGTCGCCCAGGCGGTCGTGGAACGGCTGTCCCGGCTTCCCTCCTCCGCGCAGGAGGTGGCTCGATGGGCCTCGGTCCTGCCGGAGCCGATGGAGGCGCACTGGTTGGCGGCTGCGGTCGAGCGTGAGAGCGTCGACGAGGACCTGTCCGCCCTCGTCGATGCGAGCTTCCTGACCGACGACGGCTCGCGGTTCCTGCACGCGCTCGTCCGGGACGCGGTCTACGCCGCACTTCCGGGAGGCGAGCGTCGGCGCAGGCACGGCATCGCCGCCGACCTGCTCGTGAACGCGGGCCCGCAGCGCCGGGCGCCACAGCTCGCCGCGGCCGGACGTCCTGGAGAGGCGGCCGCGGAGTATCTGCGGGTCGCAGAGGAGGCATTGCATCGCGGCGGCGCAGAGGACGCCGCAGGACTGTTCGCCCGAGCGGCGTCGCTCGCGGACGACGCGGCAGACCTCCGGCTTCGGCGCGCGGCCGCAGCCGGTCGCGTGCTGGCGCTGCTGCGTTCGGGCAGAGCCGATCTGGGCCGGCAGAGCGCAGAGAGCCTGCTCGCGGAGCTTCGGGCCGCCGGAGAGGACGCGGAGCGGCTCGACTTTCTCTCGCGCTATGCCGTCTCGCTCTGGGACGACGTCTCGGACCTGGAAGCGGCGAAGGCGTCGCTCGTGGAGGCGGAGGAACTGCTCGGGACGGCGCACGGGCGTGCTCTGGCGGAAGCCGCGGCCGCCCAGGCCCACATCCTCGATCGTGGGGGGGAGCCGGCGAAGGCGCTCCCCTTCGCCGAGCAGGCGCGGGCAGCCGCACGCGAAGCCGGAGATCGAGCGCTCGAGGCACGGGCTCTGACCACGTTTGGCCTGATCGTCGGCCAGACCCGGAGCGCCGCCGGAGGGATCTCGATCCTGCACGAGGCGGTCGAGCTCGCCCGCCGGGAGGGTCTTCCGAACGTGGCTGCGCTTGCCTACCTCGATCTCTCCTACCTCGCCCAGGTGTCGGGCGACGAGGAGCGCGGCGAGCAGTACGCTCGGGACGGTCTCGCCCTCGGCGACATCTCGCCGGCGCTCGAGGCGCTGCTGCGAGGGAACGTCGCTCTTGGCCCGATGAATGCAGGGCGGCTGGAGGAATCCCTCGCGCATCTGCTCGCCGCCCGGGCGACAGCCGAGCGGGCCGGGCAGCGGACGGTCGACCGCATCACCGTCCAGCTCTGCTTCGCTCAGCTCATGCGCGGCGACCTCGACGAGGCGCGCCGCCTTCTGGACGGTCTTCGCCCGACGCCGGGGAGCTGGGAGTACTACCGCCTGCTCGAGCCCCTGGGGATGCTGCTCGAGGAGCTCGGCGATCACGAGCAGGCGCGAGCGCGATACCTCGAAGGAGGTGCGGCAACCGATCATCCGGTGGCGCTCTGGTGCCTCGCGGGCGTCGTGCGGACGAGCGTGGCCCTGGGTGACGTCGAGCGCGCCGATGGCGCGCTCGCCCGCCTCCACGAGCTCGCCCCTCGCTGGCCTGCGTCGAGCTGGCTCGTCCGTTCGGCCGAGGGACTCGTCGCCGTCGGACGGGGGCTTCTCGAAGAGGGAGCGGCGGCCCTCGCAGAAGCTGCGGCGCTGTGTCCGGAGGCGTTCCACAGGGCGGGGCTCGCGTTCGAAGCCGCCCGCCTGCGGCGCGATCGTCCAGGCATCGTCGCCGCGATCGAGGCATACGAGACGATGGGGGCGCGGCATGCCGCCGACCGAGTGCGCGCGCAGGCACGCGCACTCGGGATGCGGCCTGGTCGGCGCCGGAGGCGGGAGGAGATCCTGAGCGCGCGCGAGCACGAGATCGCACTTCGCGTCGCGGCGGGCAAGACGAACGCCGAGGTCGGGGCAGAGCTCTACCTGAGCCCGCGCACGGTCGAGAGGCATGTCGGCAACATCCTCGGCAAGCTGGGCTTTCGTTCCCGAGTCGAGTTGGCCGCAGAGGTCGCCGCAGGCCGGCTTCCAGGGCGGAACGGCGGCGCAGGACCTCCGAGTGGCTGAGCAACCTGCCCTCGCTTAAGGAGCGGGGACCTACGCATGACAGGCCGGACGCGACCGCGGACAATCGCCCGATGGTCGAGGCCGTAGCTCGGACACGTTGGCGGACAGCCCGGGGGAGCTGGGCCAGAGCGCTTCGAGCGCGTACCGCAGGCAGCCTCCGGCGAGGTGTCCTCGCGACCGCGGGTGTGGCGCTTCTGCTCACGCTCTTTCCCGACGGCGCCACGCGCGCCGCGAAGGCCTCGCCCACGCGCGCGGCCGCCGCCGCCACCGTCGACGACTGGGGCTGGGAGAACCCGCTGCCGCAGGGCTCCGCCCTCAACGGCGTCAGCTGCCCGACGGGGACGTTCTGCAAGGCCGTCGGCGACTTCGGGACGATCATGTCCTGGAACGGGACGAGCTGGAGCGCGGACAGCTCGGGAACGACCATGAGGCTGAACGGCGTCAGCTGCCCGACGGTGGCTTTCTGCAGGGCGGTCGGCGACTTCGACACGATCGTCGCCTGGAACGGCACGACCTGGAGTGTCTACAACCCCGGGACGGGTACCAGCCTCGATTCCGTCAGCTGCCCGACGACGACGCTGTGCAAGGCGGTCGGATACACGGGTCAGAAGACCAAGCTCCTGTCGTGGGACGGCACGAGCTGGAGCGTCGACAGCTTCGAAACCGACAGCCACCTCTGGGGGATCGGCTGCGCGACGGCAACCCTGTGCAAGGCGGTCGGATCGAAAAGCTCCAGCGGCACGATCGTCTCCTGGAACGGGACGAGCTGGAGCGTCGACAGCTCAGGCGAGTTTGGCCGCCTCAAAGCCGTCAGCTGCCCGACGACGACGCTGTGCAAGGCGGTCGGCGGTTCCCCGATGGCCGCCTCGTGGGACGGCACGACCTGGAGCGCGGACAGCTCCGGCATCGCGAATAGCTTCGACGGCGTCAGCTGCCCGACGACGACGCTGTGCAAGGCCGTCGGCTTCGCCGGCGCGCTCGCGTCCTGGGACGGCACGAGCTGGAGCGCAGAGAACTCCGGCACCGCAAGCCCCCTCAACGGCGTCAGCTGCCCGACCGCGACGCTGTGCAAGGCGGTCGGCAACTTCGGCACGATCGTGTCCTGGAGCGGCACGAGCTGGAGCGTCGAGAGCGCAGCCGCCACGACGAGCGCCCTCTACGGCCTCAGCTGCCCGACGACAAGCTTCTGCAAGGCGGTCGGCGATCTCGGCTCGATCCTCTCCTGGAGCGGCACGAGCTGGAGCGCCGACAGCTCCGGCACGGCCAGCGGCTTCGCCGCCGTCAGCTGCCTGTCGGCGACGCTGTGCAAGGCGGTGGGCTCGAACGGCACCATCCGGTCGTGGAACGGAACGAGCTGGAGCGCCGAGAGCTCCGGGACGACCGCCTACCTGAGCGGCGTCGAGTGCCTGACCGCGGTGCTGTGCAAGGCCGTCGGATCCGGCGGCACGATCCTGTCCTGGGACGGCACGAGCTGGAGCGCCGAAAGCTCCGGCACGGCGAACCTGCTCCCTGACATCAGCTGCCCGACGGCCACGTCGTGCAAGGCGATCGGCTCCAACGGCACGATCGTCTCCTGGAACGGCACGAGCTGGAGCGTCGAGAGCTCCGGCACGGCGACGCACCTCACCGGCGTCAGCTGTCCGACGGCGATGCTGTGCAAGGCCGTCGGCGCCTTCACCATCGTGTCCTGGAACGGGACGAGCTGGAGCGCCGAGAGCGCGGCGAACGACCTCTGGGCCGTCAGCTGCCCGACGACGACGCGGTGCAAGGCAGTCGGCGACTTCGGGACGATCATGTCCTGGAACGGGACGAGCTGGAGCCCCGACAGCGCCGTTACGGGGAGGCACCTTCGCGATGTCAACTGCCCGGCGGCGTCGCTCTGTAAGGCGGTCGGCCAGGGGGGCACGATTCTCGGCATGGTCACGCAGACGCTGACCGACGTGGCCGCCGGGTTCTCACTCGATCTGTTCCAGATGGGCTGCCTGGACGGGGTGACGATCACCCAGACGAGCAGCAACCATCCGAACGCTCCGTCCTCGCTGCAGACGGGCAAGTACTGGACGATCAGCCCCTCGCCGGCCGGCTGCAGCTCGGGCTACAGCGCCTTCCTGACGCTGCCCACGTCCTTCACGCCCGATGCCAGCACACGGGTGTGCCGCTACACCGGTACCGGCACGACCTGGGATTGCGCCCAGAACGGGTTCACGAGCTCGACGGTCAGCCGCTGGAACGTCACTCAGCTCTCCGACTGGGCCGTCGCCACGAGCCCCCCGACGGCGGTTTCGCTCTCCGGCCTGACCGCCAGCGGGCGGGCGTCCGGGATCGCCGTGCGCTGGAGGACGAAGAGCGAGTTCGCGACGATCGGCTTCAACCTCTACCGCGCGAACGCCCGCTCGGGCCCGTGGGCGCGCCTGAACGAGAGCCTGATCCGAAGCGCAGCGCCCGGGCGCAGCAGCGGCTCGCGCTACCAGTGGCTCGACCGGAAGGCGCAGCGCGGGGCGACGTACTGGTATCGCCTGTCGGTGGTCGATCTGGCGGGTGCCGAGGCGCCGCTAGCAACGGTTCGCGCGCGCGCGTCACAGTTTTAGGGAGCGGGGTTCCACTCATGACGCGGGAGAGCCCACGCCGGACAATCGCGTCATGGCCGAAGGGTTCAGCTCGCGTGACGTGCTACCGCGTAGTCGCGTGGTGCTGGGGACGTTCGACGAGCTGGCGGGGTTCCTCCGCGCTTCGGCTGAAGTGCCGGAGGATTCGGAGGCGGCCGACGCGGTCAGGGTCGACGGGGAGCCAGAGAGAGAACCCAACAAGCTTGAGGAGGCCTGAGATGGTCAGAACAAGCGCCAGAGCGGCGGCGCTTCTTGCGGTCGCGCTTGGAGTCTTCGCCGGATTCGCCGGGCAGGCCTCGGCGGCGACATGCGACAAGAGCTGGAGCGGCGGCGCCGGGTCTTGGGACGACGCAGCCAAGTGGAGCCCTTCAGGCGCACCCGGCGGCGCCGACCGCGTCTGCATCGTCGCGAGCGGCACCTACACGGTCACTCTCAAAGGTGGAACCCGGACGATCGCCGGGCTGACGCTCGGCGGTCCGACCGGGACGCAGACGCTCCTGATCGAGGGCTTCTTCAACGGTACTGGCACGCTCGCTCTCACGGCGCAGACGGCACCGGATTCCGACGGCGTCGGCGCGAACGGCAGGATCGTGCTCCGGGGCGAAGCAGGAGGGACCGGTTTCTCACTCGGCCAGCTCGTGATCCAGAGCGGGACGCTCACGAACGCCGGCTCGATCGTCTCCGACCCGGGGGGAGGGGGGCAGAACCGGATCGCCGGCGATCTGCTCAACACGGGCACGCTCGAGGTCAACCACCCCCTCGACTCCGACGCCACCTCGGACTGGGAGTCGAGCGGAACGGTGACGATCGCCGCGGCCGGGTCCGTCGCCCAGGCCGGCACCTTCAGCTGGACCGGGGGCACGATTGCGAACGGGGGCGCCTTCCGACAGACGACAGGTACCTTCGCCCACACCGGCGGCTCGCTCACCGGGAACCCGTTCGAGATCCAGAGCGCCACGCTCGCGCCCTCGGGAGGAGGCCCTGCGAGCTTCCTCGTGACCACGCCTAGCACCGCCACCCTCGGCAGCGACGTGGGAGCGCAGAACACGATTCTCATAGCCGCAAGCGCAAACGGGCAGGCGATCCTGGTCGTCAACACGAGCCGCACGAACAACGGCAGGATCGAGCTCGAGGGGGCGGGAACCAACCTCGCGTTCGGGCGGCTCGACATCCAGAGCGGAACGCTGACCAACGCCGGCACGATTGTCTCCGACCCCACGACCGCATCGGAGAACCGGCTTACCGGCGACCTGCTCAACACGGGCACGCTCGAGATCAACGACGAGCTGGGTTCGGACGCCGGCTCGGACTGGACGAACAACGGCACCTTCGACGTCGCCGCCAACGTGACACTCGACCTCCAGGGCACCTTGACGAACTTCTCCGGGACGACGCTCACGGGTGGCACCTACGTGCTCGAGGGTATCTTCCAGTTCCCGGGCGCCAACATCGCCACGAACGCTGCGACGATCAGCCTGCTCGGGAATGGAGCGACGATCCGTAACCGCACGACGAGCGCGGATGCGCTCGCGGCACTCGCTGCCAACACGGCCTCGGGAACCCTCGACCTCCAGAACGGCAAGGCGTTCACGACCTCCGTGGCGTTCAGCAATGCCGGTGCAGTAACGATCAGCGCCACCGGGCCGAGCTCGTTCACCTCGACCGGCGACTACACGCAGTCCGGCGGGACCACCGATGTCTTCGGCACGCTCACCGCCTCCGGCGGGCAGGTGCAGCTGAACGGCGGCCTCCTGCGGGGCTCGGGGACGGTGCAGCCGCTGCTCGTCAACGCGGCCGAGGTCAGGCCGGGAACCTCGCCCGGGACCCTGAGCGTCACCGGCAGCTACACGCAGACCGCTGCCGGAACGCTCAGGATCGAGATCGCCGGAACGTCCCCTGGGACGCAGTACGACCGGCTGGCCGTCAGCGGGATGGCCACGCTCGCCGGGACGCTCTCCGGGGTGACGTCGGGCGGCTTCACGCCGACGAGCGGTCAGATGTTCCAGGTCGTCACCTTTGGATCGGCCAGCGGCACGTTCACGACGGTGAACGCTCCCGGCTTCGACGTCGAGTACCACCCGGGAGACGTGACGCTGGTCGCCAACGGCTCCCCGACTGCCGTTCGCGTGCTCGGCTTCTCGGCTGCGCCGGCCAGAGCGGTCATCGTCGTCCGCTGGCGGACGGGCTCGGAGCGCGGTGTGCTGGGCTTCAACCTCTACCGCGTCCGAGCCGGGAAGCTCGTCCGGCTGAACCGCTCGCTGGTTCGTGCCGTCGGCGGAGCCCGAGGGGCGGCCTATGTCCGGCGCGACCCGGCAGGCAGGCCCGGCAGCCGCTACCGGCTCCAGGCGGTCGCGCTCGACGGCTCGCGGAGCTGGCTCGCCGCGACGGCTGTGCGCCGCTCCTAGCACTTCGCTTGCTGGCCCCCGCTGCGCTTTCCGGCACAGCGGGGGCCAGCCCGACGATGCGGTCTTCCGCCGTTTGGACGCCGAGCTCGGCCCGGGCCGCTACAACAGTTTATGTTGCGCTAGAGTGCGGCCATGCCGGTCGCGTCCTCCGCGAAAGTGGACGCGCTGCGGATCGACTTCGAGTCGAACGCGAGACTCGCCGACCTCCTCGGCGCAGCCGCTCGCGCGTCACGCGCTGGCTCCAGGGCGACGGGATCGACCCGCTCAACGCGGAGCGCATCGACCTGCTCGAGCTCGTCTGGTCGAGCCTGCTTCGGGTCTACGAGCCCGAGGCCGCGCGCGCGTGGCTCCTCCGGCCTGAACCCGAATCTCGGCGAGCGGCGCCCGATCGACCTCGTCCGCGCCGGCCGTGTCGAAGACCTCATGCGCGCGATCCGCGCCGAGCGGGCCGACTCCTTCGCGTGATCCTCCACCGCTGCTTCGCCTGGGCGAAGCGGGCGGGCAGCCACAGCCGGACGGGCCGCTGTGGTTTCCGCGGGTTTTCCAGGGCGAGGGCCGCCACGACAACCCCGACCTCTTCGGCTGCCTCTACCTGAGCACCGAGGAGGTCTCGGGCGTGGTCGAGCAGCTGGCGCCCTTCCGCGGGCAGCGCTTGACGCCACCGTTGCTGGTGCGCCGCGGCCTCCCGCTCGCGCCCGCAGCGATCGAGCTGGACGACTCCGTCGAGCTCGTCGACCTGGACGAGCCGGAGGTGCTTGCTGCGAACCGGACGCGGCGGGGCTGCGCTGGTGGTCGACCTATGAGGCGCTGTGGACGAACGTGACGGTGTGGGAGCGAGCTGCGGCTGCGCTGCGGCTGGTCGAGGTGCGGAGCTCGCCGCCTCCGACCCCGCCGTGCTCGAGGCCGCGGAGCTGCTGGGGCTCTAGCGTCTAGTCCAGCCGCTCGTATGCCGGCAGCGTCAGGAACTCGACGAACCGCTCGCTCAGCGCGACCTGCTCGAAGAGCGCCCGCGCCTGCGCGTAGCGATCGTCGAGGGCGTCCAGCTCCGCCTGCACCGCCGCGCGCTCGACGCGGCCGTGGTGCACCCACTGCCAGATCTGTGAGCGAGAGATCTCGGCCGTGGCGGCGTCCTCCATCAGGTTGTCGATCGCCGAAGCCCCCGTGCCCGCCAGCCACGCATCGACGTAGCGGACGCCGACGCTGACGTTCGTGTGGACGCCCGCCGGGGTCACGTCTCCGGGGGTGGCTGCCACGTCGAGCAGTTGGGCGGCGGTCACCGACACGTCCTCGCGGAGCCGCTCCACTTGGTTCGGGCGCCGCCCGAGAACGGCGTCGAAGACCTCGGTCGCCACTCCGACGAGATCGGGGTGCGCCACCCAGGTGCCGTCGAAGCCGTCGCCGGCCTCCCGCTCCTTGTCCTCGCGCACCTTGGCGAGCGCGGTCGCGTTCACCTCGGGGTCGCGCCTGCTGGGGATGAAGGCGGCCATGCCGCCGATCGCATGCGCGCCGCGGCGGTGGCACGTCTTCACGAGCAGCTCCGTGTAGGCGCGCATGAAGGGGACGGCCATCGTCACCTGGACGCGGTCCGGCAGCACGAACTCGGGCCGGTTCCGGAACTTCTTGATCACGCTGAAGATGTAGTCCCAGCGGCCGGCGTTGAGGCCGCCCGAGTGGTCGCGGAGCTCGTAGAGGATCTCCTCCATCTCGAAGGCCGCGAGGATCGTCTCGATCAGGACGGTGGCGCGGATCGACCCCTGCGGGATCCCCGCGGCGTCCTGGGCGGCGACGAAGACGTCGTTCCAGAGGCGCGCCTCGAGGTGGCTCTCGAGCTTCGGCAGGTAGAAGTACGGCCCGCTGCCACGCGCGAGCTGCTCGCGGGCGTTCCGGTGCACGGCCAGGCCGAAGTCGAACAGGCTCGCGGAGATCGGCTCGCCGTCGACCAGGACGTGCTTCTCGTGCAGGTGCCAGCCGCGCGGGCGGACGAGTAGGGTCGCGATCTCGTCGTTCAGGCGGTAGGACTTCTCGCCCGTGTCGAGCGTGATCGTGCGGCGGACGGCGTCGGACAGGTTCCGCTGGCCGTCGAGCACGTTCTCCCACGTCGGCGAGTTCGCGTCCTCGAAGTCGGCCATGAAGACGCGCGCGCCGGAGTTGAGCGCGTTGATCATCATCTTGCGCTCGACCGGGCCGGTGATCTCGCAGCGGCGGTCCCGCAGGTCGGCCGGAGCCGCGGTCACGCGCCAGTCGCCCTCTCGGATCTCGCGCGTCTCCGGCAGGAAGTCGGGCAGCTCGCCGGCGAGGATCCGCTCCTCCCGCTCGCGGCGCCGGCCGAGCAGCTCCAGGCGCCGCGGGTTGAAGCGGCGGTGCAGGTCGCAGACGAAGGCGAGGGCGGCCCCGTCGAGCACGTCCGGGGCCCCGGCGCCGCGGAGCTCGACACCGTCCGGAGGGCCCGTCTGCACGGGGCTAGAGTGCCAGCTTGGTCGTCGACGCGCACTCCGATCTCCTGCTGGAGGTGGCCTGGCGGGAGGACGAGGGCGAGGAGAACCCGTTCGCCGAGCACTGGCTGCCGAAGCTCCAGGGCGGCGGGGTCCGCCTGCAAGTGTGCCCGGTCTTCGTGGAGCTCGCGTACCTGCCCGACGCGGCGGCGAGAGTCGCGCTGCGCCAGATCTCGGCGTTCCACCGGGCGCTGCGGCTGAACGCCGGCCGGGTGCGGCCCGTGCGCTCCCGGGCGGACGTCGACGGCGAGGGGATCGGGCTGATGCTCGCGCTGGAGGGCGCCGAGCCGCTGGGGCAGCGGCCCGAGGTGATCGAGGCCTTCCGGGCGCTCGGCGTGCGGATGGTCGGGCTGACGTGGAACCGGCGGAACGCCTTCGCGGACGGGATCGCCGAGCCGGGCGGTCTCACGGCGCTCGGGCGTGAGCTCGTCGATCGTCTCGTAGAGCTGGGGATCATCCTCGACCTCGCTCACGCCTCCGAGCGGACCTTCGACGACGTGCTCGAGCGGTCGGGCGGCGCTCCGGTCGTGATCAGCCACGCCTGCTGCCGGGCGGTTCACGAGTCCCCCCGCAACGCCTCCGACGACCAGCTCCGCGCCGTTGCCGAGCGCGGGGGAGTCATCGGCCTGATGGCGCTCCCGTCCGTCGTCGACCCCGACCGGCCGACGCTGGAGCGGCTCTGCGACCACGCCGACCACGCCGTCTCCGTGATGGGCGTCGACCACGTCGGCCTCGGCGGCGACTTCGTCCGCCAGATCGCGCGCGCCGGCGCGACGCGGCTCTCGGCTCGGGACCGTGCGACGATGCCGGGCGACGTGAGCCTCGCGGACGCCGTCGAGGGCCTCGCGGGGCCGGAGGACTACCCCAACCTCGTCGAGACCCTGCACCGGCGCGGCTACGAGGGCGAGCGCCTCGAGGCGATCCTCGGCGGCAGCTTCCTCCGCCTCTTCCGCCGGGCGCTCCCGTCCGCATAGAGTCGCTGGCGATGGCCCTCCCGCCGGAGTTCGTCGCGGAGATCGAGGCGGCCGTGGCCGCGGACGCGGTCGTCCGCGAGCCGGAGCAGCTGAAGGCCTACGAGTGCGACGGGCTCACCGGCCTGCGCATGCTGCCAGCGCTCGTCGCCCTCCCGGGCGACACCGCCGAGGTGCAGGCCGTCGTCCGCGCCTGCCATCGCCACCGCATCCCCTTCGTCGCCCGAGGGGCGGGGACCGGCCTGTCCGGCGGGGCGCTGCCGGTTGCGGACGGGATCGTGATCTCGCTCACGCGCATGAACCGGATCCTCGAGATCGACCTGGACAGCGGCCGCGTCGTCGTCGAGCCGGGCGTGACGAACCTCGCCGTCTCGGAGGCCGTCGCGGGCGAGGGGTTCTACTACGCGCCCGACCCCTCCAGCCAGCAGGTCTGCACGATCGGCGGCAACGTCGCCGAGAACTCCGGCGGAGCGCACTGCCTCAAGTACGGGTTCACGGTCAACCACGTCGTCGCGCTCGAGGTCGTGCTCCCGGACGGCGAGCTCGTGGAGCTCGCCCGCGACGACCCCGGGCCCGACCTGCTCGGGGCCTTCATCGGCTCCGAGGGGACGCTCGGGATAACGACGCGGATCACGCTGCGGGTGCTCCGCCGCCCCGAGGCCGTCCGCACGCTGCTCGCAGGCTTCCCCTCCACCGACGCAGTCGGCGGCGCCGTCTCTGGGATCGTCGCCGCGCGGATCCTCCCGGCGGCGATCGAGATGATGGACCGGCTGACGGTCGAGGCCGCCGAGGCGGCCTTCCACCCGGGCTATCCGGATGCCGGAGCCGTGCTGATCGTCGAGCTCGACGGCCCGACGGCCGAGGTCGAGGACGACCTCGTCGCGGTCGTCGAGATCTGCCGCGAGCACCTCGCTGGAGAGGTTCGGGTCGCTTCCGAGGACGCCGAGCGGGCGCTCCTCTGGAAGGGACGAAAGGGCGCGTTCACCGCCATGGGCCGGATCACACCGAGCTACTACGTCCAGGACGGCGTCGTGCCGCGCACGCGGCTGCCCGCCGTGCTACGCCGGATCGCCGAGCTCGAGCGGGAGTTCGGGCTTCGCGTGGGCAACGTGTTCCACGCCGGCGACGGCAACCTCCATCCACTCGTTCTCTACGACGAGCGCGTGGAGGGGGAGCCCGAGCGCGCGCAGGCGCTCGCCGAGCGGATCCTGCGGGTCTGCGTCGACGCCGGAGGCTCGATCACGGGCGAGCACGGCGTCGGAGCCGACAAGGCCTGCTCGATGCCGCTCCTGTTCGGCCCCGCCGACCTCGAGGCGATGCAGCGGCTGCGCCGGGCCTTCGATCCCGACGGTCTCGCCAACCCGGGCAAGATCTTCCCCACCCCGCGGCTCTGCGGCGAGGTGCCCGGGCCCTACCGCGCACACCCGCTCGAGCGTGCCGGCCTTGCCGAGCGTTTCTGAGCCGGCGAGCGTCCGAGCGGCCGCCGGGGCGCTCCGGGAGGCCGCCGCCGGCGGGCTTCGCGTCTCGGTCGAGCACGAGGGCGGCGACCTCGTCCTCTCGACGGCCCGCCTCGACCGCGTGCTCGAGCACGAGGCGGGCGACCTGACCGCGACGGTCGAGGCCGGGATCCGGCTCTCGGCCCTGAACGCGGCTCTCGCAGCGCACGGTCAGATGCTCGCCCTCGATCCGCCCAGCGACCCGAGCGTCGGGGCTTGCATCGCGGGCGACCTCTCCGGCCCCCGCCGCCACCGCTACGGCACCGTCCGGGACCTCGTCCTCGGCGTCACCGTCGTGCTGGCCGACGGCACCGTGGCCTCCTCCGGCGGCAAGGTGGTCAAGAACGTGGCCGGCTACGACCTCGGCAAGCTGTTCTGCGGCTCGTGCGGCAGGCTCGGTCTGATCGCTCGTGCGAGCCTGCGCCTGCACCCCCGGCCGGCAGCCGCCCGCACGCTCGTCGTGCGCGCCGAGACGCCGGGCGGCGCGCGGCAGGCCGTCCAGGCCCTCCACCGCTCGACCCTCGTCCCGAGCGCCGTCGACGTGCTCTGGCCGGGTCGGATCTGCGTGCTCTTCGAGGGCATGGAGCGCGCCGCCGCCGCGCAGCTGGATGCCGCCCGGTCGCTCCTCGGCGGCGCGGAGGACGGGGACGCCTGGCGGGAGGTCGCGGAGCGCCAGCTCGCGGCGCGGGGACGGATCGCCTTTCCCCCGGGGCGGCTCGAGCACGTGCTGTCGGCCCGCGACACGGCGCTTGTGCGGGCGGGGGCGGGCATCGCCTACGTACCCGACCCCGTGCCGGACGCCCCCTCGGACGCGCTGCGTGCCCTCGGCGAGCGCGTGCGCGCGGGCTTCGACCCGCGGGGGACGCTGGCGTGATCCGCTCCGGGAGGGCCTGCGCGCTCGCGGCCGCCCTGCTCCTGTCCGGCTGCGGCGGGGACGACCGGGCCCCGCCGCCGCCGCCGCCGCCCGCGGTCTCGCCGCCGTCCCCGGTGCAGGCCCGCCGGCTCGGACCGACGCCGGCCGGCGTGACGATCCGCTTCGTGCTCCTGCTGCGAGTCGACCAGCGCGGGATCGACCGCTACCTCGCCGACGTCAACGATCCGGACTCGCCGCGCTACCGCGACTTCCTCAGCCCCGCCGAGTACGGCGAGCGCTTCGGGCTGCCCCGAGCGCAGCTGGCGATCCTGAAGCGCGTGCTCGCCCGGCGCGGCCTGCGCTCCGGCGAGCCGAACCCGCAGCGGGCGACCCTGCCGGTGGAGGGCACCGCGGCCGCGACCGGCGCGCTCCTCGACACCTCCTTCGTCGACTACCAGTCCCCCGGCAGGGTCCGGTTCCACGTCCCCGCCCGCGCCCCCACGATCCCCGCAGCGATGCGGGACTCGGTCGTGGGCGTCTCCGGCCTCAGCACCCGTCCGGCCGTCAAGCCCGCGAGGTTAGACTCGCCGCTTCGATGACCTCGGAGGCGCCGCGCACGACGATCAGCTGCCCGGACTGCGGGTTCGAGGTCCCGGCGCTCCCCTACTGCGTGCGCTGCGGCGAGTGGCTCGCGGACGACCTCGCCAGTCATCCGACCGCCCGCCGCGGCTTCGGCGCCGCCCCCAACGAGTCCCGCTTCGCGCCCAAGCTCTCGACGCTCTTCCCGCAGCTGCCGCGCAACGAGATGGACACGTTCCAGCTGGCGCTCGGCGCCGGCGTCCTCGTGCTCCTGGCGCTGTCGATCGGTCGCCTCTTCCCGCTGGCGCTCGTCGCGGCAGCCGTGCTGACGCCGCTGCTCCTGATCCTCTACCTCTGGGAGGTCGACCTCTACGAGGACGAGCCGCTGAACGTGCTCGGCCTGACGATCGCGTGGGGCGCGGTCGCTGGCGTGGCCATGGGGTTCCTGTCCAAGGCCGTCGTCGACGTCGACGCCGGCTTCGTCGCCGAGCGGACCGGGACGACGGTCGTCCTGCTCGGGCTCGTGCTGCCGCTGGTGAGCGTCGCGCTGATGCTGGCCGGGCCGCTCGTGCTGCTGCCCTACCGGAAGTTCAACGACGTCCTCGACGGAGCGACCTTCGGTGCAGCCGCGGCGGTCACGTTCGTCGGGGCCGAGCTGCTCACGCATGCGTCGGCGTACCTGGCGGGGGGACTGCGCCCGGTCGGGCTGATCGTGCCCTGGACGCTGCGGGTGGTGGCGCTCGGGATCGTGATCCCCGTGCTGGCGGCCGGGGCGGTGGGCGGAGCCGCCGGGTCGCTCTGGCTCCGCTACAGGGCGCCCGCGCGTGACCGGCGCGCCCTCGGCCTCCTGGGGAACCCGGCCGTCGCCGTGCCGCTCGCCGGGGCGCTCCTCGTCGCCGGCGCCTTCGTGCAGCTCTACACCCGCGAGTGGCTGCAGCTCGCGCTGCTGGCGGTGATCGCGCTGGCGGCGCTCCTGTGGCTCCGGAACGTGATCGACGTCGGGCTGCGCCAGGAGTCCGCAGAGATCGAGATCGGCCCGCCCGTCGCGTGCGCGAACTGCGGGAAGGACACGCCGCGGCATACCTTCTGCGCGTCCTGCGGCGTGTCGCTGCAGGCGCTGCCGAAGTCGACGCGGCCTCCGCGGCGCCCCGGGCCCGCCCCGCCGGAGGCGGCATGACGGCGGCGGCGCCCACCGCCGCGGCGGTACCCGGCCGCCGCGGGGCCAAGAACACCCGCCGCAAGGTGCTCTTCGTCTTCGGCGCGGCGCTCGCCGTCGTCCTCGGGCTCGCCGTGATCGCGATCGCGCTGGCGAAGCCCGAGCCCGACGAGCCGCAGTGCCCGCCCGAGGACGCGGTCTGCGGCCAGCCGCCGCGCAACGACGCGCCACCCCTCGTCAGCGGCATCCTCTGGCGCAGCGCCAGCACGGGCGTCCAGATGGAGTACTACCCGCGGCTCTGGAAGGTGGTCGAGCAGGACGACACGAACCTCAAGCTGAGCCTGAGCATTCCCGGCCGCTCGGACATCGACCTCTTTCTCTGGGTGCGCGCGGCGCCGGCGGGACCGAAGCTGCCGGGAGAGCTCGCTGAGCAGCGCGTGAGCGACCTGCGCGAGGACATCCTCGGCCTCGAGGAGGACACGGATCCCAAGCACGCGCTGCTCGGTCCCAGCATCGGGTACGTGGACGCCGACGTCGGTGCCGCCTACGCGGGCGCGACCGACACGCCGCAAGGCCCGGGCAAGCCGGTCTCGGTGCTGCTGATGGCGGCGACCGACGGCAGGGCCAGCGTCGTCGTCTCGGCCGCGTCGACGTTCTCGGACCGGCACATCTTCGGGCTCGCGGACTCGCTCCTCAACACGCTGCGCTGGCCGTCGCAGCCGGTGCCGCGATGATCCGGCGCCGCCGCAAGGCGCTGCTGGCCTTCGCCGTCGTGGGGCTGCTCGTGAGCGTGGCGATCGCGCTCGGGCGGGACGACCGCCCTTCGTCGGCCCCCGCGGCGAGGGCGGACCGGCTGATCGGCCCGACGTCGCCCTCGGCCGCCGTGGACGTGTCGCTCGTCCTCCGCCGGGACGAGCACGGCCTGCGGCGCTACCTCGCCTCCGTGCACGAGCCCGGGACGCCGCGCTTTCACCGCTACCTGAACGCAGGCGCGATCGGCGAGCGGTTCGGCCCCACGCGCGGGGAGCTGGACCGGGTTCGGCGGGCCGTCGCCGCCGCGGGGCTCCGCGTCACCGCCGAGTATCCGCAGCGGACGGCGCTCGGAGTCCGCGGCACGGCCGAAGCGGTCGGGCGGTTCCTGGGAACGTCGTTCGTCGACCGGGTCGATCCGGACGGGCGGCGGTACCGGGCGCCACGGCGTCCGGCGACCGTACCGGGCCGGATCGCCGATACCGTCGTCGCCGCGGCGGGCCTCAGCACGAAGCCGCTGCCCGTGCCGCTCGACGTACCGGGCGGCGGGCTGGCCCCGAAGGACTCGCGCCTGGCCTACAACGTCAAGCCGCTCCACGACCTCGGGATCCAGGGTCAGGGCCAGACGATCGCGATCCTCTCATTCGACACCTTCGACCCGGCGGACGTGGCCAAGTTCGACGAGGAGTTCGGCATCCCGGCAGCCGCGCCGGAGGTGGAGAAGGTCAAGGTCAAGGGCGGCGTCCCGGAGCCGGGCAGCGGCCAGGACGAGGTCAATCTCGACATCGACGTGATCCGCGGCATCGCACCCCTGGCGCAGATCCTCAACTACGAGTCTCCGAACTCGATCGCGAACTTCGCCGACCTGTTCGACCGCATCGTCGCGGACGGACGCACGAGCATCGTCTCGGTGAGCTGGGGCATCTGCGACGCCGGCTTCGACACGCACCCGGACCGCCTGCGGATCGAGCGCTCGATCGACGCCGCCGTCGCGCGCGGCATCACGATCTTCGTCGCCAGCGGCGACGCCGGCGCCTACGACTGCCAGCGCTTCATGCCCGAGGATCACCGGCTGACGGTCAACTTCCCCTCCAGCACGCACAACGTGGTCGCGGTCGGGGGCACGCTCCTCTCGGTCCGAAGCGACGGCACCTACCTGGAGGAGGCAGGCTGGGAGGACGTGCTCGGCAACGGCGGCGGCGGCGGCGGGCTCAGCCCGGCCAACCCTCGTCCCGCCTGGCAGAAGGACGTTCCCGGGGTCGCCAACAAGTTCTCGAACGGCAAGCGCCAGGTGCCGGACGTGGCCGCCGCGGCCGATCCGGACAGCGGCTGGTTCATGGTCGTCGAGGGCAACCGCACGACCACCGGCGGCACGAGCGCCGCGGCCCCTTTCTGGGCGGGCTCGATGCTCCTGATCCAGCAGTACGCCGCCCGCGAGGGCGCGGGGAAGCTCGGCTTCGTGGCGCCCGCGCTCTACGAGCTCGCGCGGACGAAGCAGCCGTTCCCGCCCTTCCGCGACGTCACCCGGGGAGGAAACCGGTTCTACAACGCCGGGCCGGGCTGGGACTACTCGACCGGCCTCGGGACGCCGGACGTCTGGAATCTCGCCCGGGACCTGGTCGCGCTGCTGAAGCGAAGCCGCTAGGCGTCGCTTGCGACGCCGACCTCAGGAGCACGGGCTTGCCCGTGCTCCGTCTGAGCCGACCGCACGAGCGCATCCGGGTGGAGCCCACGCTCGTGGGCGTCGCTCGCGACGCCGACCTCAGGAGCACGGGCTTGCCCGTGCTCCGTCTGAGCCGACCGCACGAGCGCACCGCCCGTCCGGACAGGCCCCTTTTCGCCATCTGGCACGGCGCTCGCGCCTGCTGTAGAAGCTTGGGGAGAGCTTTGCGCGCTTCCGGCACCAATCCGTCTCCCTTCCCTGCGTCCACCACGCCTAGCGTCGGCGGCAGTCGACCAGGAGGTGCGGGATGGCATCGAGGGAACGAAGGAGGCGGCTCGCGGGTCCCATGCTCGCGCTCGCCGCGCTCGTGGTGGCGGTCGGGATCGCGGGCGGGGCGGCCGCCGATCGAGGCTCGGCGGCGCCGGAGCCGGACTACTGCTACGGTGCCGACGACTGCGCGCCGCCGATCGAGTGCGAGGACGGCCTGGACAACGACGGCGACGGCAAGGTCGACTACCCGAGCGACCCCGGGTGCTACGGCCACACGGACAACGAGGAGGACGATGGCTGGGAGCCCCAGCCCCCGCCTCCCCCGACGGCCAAGCCGCAGTGCAGCGACGGGGCCGACAACGACCGCGACGGACTCTCCGACCGGGACGACTTCACCGGCTGCACGTCGACCTCCGACAACGACGAGGGCAACGACGACTACCTGCAGCCCTCCGCACACGGCGAGCAGTACTACGAGGTCGCCACCGGGGCGGGCACCGGCAACTCGACCAATCCGTGCCGGCCGGGAAGCTACGGCAAGAAGGTCGGCGCCCGGCGCCACCGGAGCGGCCCGGTGGGCTCGTTCTGGGAGATGTTCCAGTACGTCCACTTCTGTTACAACCCGCGCACCCCGGCGGTCACCCAGATCCTCGAGTGGCTGTACTGGTGGAAGACGCCCGGCTTCCCGATCAGCGTCGCCTACAAGGTCAGCACGGCCTGGACGACCCTCCGGAGGCCCACCGCCGGCGCGCGCTACACGTCGGCGACGGTGCAGGGCCACGTGACGGTCGCTCCGAGGCCGAAGCCCAACTTGGTCATCTTCGACGACCGGCCGCTGGTCAGGTTCGAGCTGTACGGCGACGGCAGCGTGCGCTGCGGCTCCGATCTCGGCCCGCTGCGGGGGTGCTCGAGCTGAGCGCGCGCCGGCTCGTGCTGGCGATCACGGCGGCCGTCGCCGCCGTGGTCGCCGCCGTGGTGCTGTTCTACGGGCTGACGCTGCTGCTCTTCGGCTGCGAGACGCGGTAGCGCTGTTGCAAGGTCCGCCGGGAGGCGTACCCGGCGGGCCGTTCTATTCTCCCCGCCGTGGAGATCCGCGCGACGCTCGCCGGTGACCTGCCGGCGCAGTACGGCGTCTTCCGGGCGGCGATCGGTGAGCTCTTCCACCGCCACCGCTTCGCGCCGCCCGACCCGCCCTACGCGACGTTCTCGGCGCAGCACGCCCATCTGCTCGAGCACGACGCCGAGCGCTGCGCCGTCGCCGACGACGGCGGCCGCGTGGTCGGTTACGCCGCCGGCCTGGCCCGCGGCGACGCCTGGCACCTCGCGTCTCTGTTCGTCCTGCCGGAGTACCAGTCGAGGGGCGTCGGCGGCGCCCTCCTCGACCGGGTGTGGGGGGGACCGTATGAGCGGCGGCTGACGCTGACCGACTCGATCCAGCCGGTCTCGAACGGCCTCTACGGGCGGGCGGGCCTGATCCCGACCACGCCGGTGCTGGGATTCGTCGGGCAGGCGGCGCTTCGAGCCCGGCCGGCGCTCGAGGCGACGCCGTGCGCCGCAGCGACGCTGGCGGAGCTCGACCGCGAGGCCTACGGCTTCGACCGCGCCCCCGATCACGCCTTCTGGTCGCGCCGCGCCCACTGCACCGTCTGGCGCCGCGGGGACGACGCGGTGGCGTACTCCTACGCCTGGCCGGACGGCCGCATCGGACCGCTGGCCGGGCGAGACGAGGAGAGTGCGGCGGCGGCGCTCCGAGCCGAGCTCGCCTCGGAGGCCCCCTCCCGGTTCCTGCTCGTGCCCGGCTCGAGCGCGGCCCTCGTCGAGTCCGCGCTCGCGGCCGGCCTGAGGCTGGTGGCACCGCCGGGCCTGCTGCTGCTCTCCCGCGGCGCCGAGTCGCCGCGCTCGCTCGCGCTCTCGAGCTACACGCTGCTGTGAGAGCTACTTCCCCGCGGCCCAGTCGAATCGGGAGGCGGCGGCCGATCCGGCGGGGAAGTAGCTTGAGACTTTGGCTTCGCCCTTAGCTACGAGCCGCTCGGCTCCGGCGCGGGCCGGCTCGGCTGCGTCCGGAGGATCCTCGCCGCCGGGGCCGGCAGCCACCAGTTCCAGCGCCCGATCAGCAGCATCAGCGAGGGCACGAGCAGTCCGCGGATCACGGTCGCGTCGAAGATGATTCCCGCGGCGAGACCGATCCCGAACTGCTTGATGTCGACGCCGGGACCGGTCGAGAGGACGAAGAAGGCGAACATGAGCACGAGCGCGGCGCTGGTGACGAGCTTGCCCGTGCGGGCGAGGCCGAGCGACACCGCCTGCCTCGTGTCCCCGGTCTCGTCGTAGGCCTCCCGCATGCGCGACAGCATGAACACCTCGTAGTCCATCGAGAGGCCGTACAGGAACGCGAAGATCATCAGCGGGATCCAGGCGATGATCGCGTCGGTCGCGTGGACGCCCCAGATCGCCTCGCTGCCGTGACCCTGCTGGAAGATGAACACGATGATTCCGAAGGCCGCGCCGAGCGAGACCAGGTTGAGGATCACGGCCTTCAGCGCGAGCACGACCGAGCGGAACGCGCGCATCAGCAAGACGAAGGTGAGCAGGATCACGAACAGGAGCACGTAGGGGAACTTCCCGTAGACCGCGCGCACGAAGTCGCGGTCCTCCGGCGAGACGCCGGCGAGGGTGTAGCGGGTGGCGCCTGCGCCACCCGGTTCGGAGATGTCTCCCAACGCCTTCTTCAAGCGAGAGATCGTTTTGCGCGAGTCGCGGGAGGACGCATCGCCGACAGTGAACACCTCCACCAGCCCGATGCCTCCCTTGCGCCACCCGGGCGTGGCGGCGGCTCCGACCACGCCCGGATCCTCCTCGACCAGGCGCACCGCCCTCTTCAGAGCCGGTAGCCGCGATTCGCCCTCGGCGACTACGATCAGCGGCTTGAAGACGCCCGGCGTGATCCCCGCCTGCTCCAGCGTGTCGCGGCCCTGAACCGCATCGCCCACGCCGGGGAAGTCCTTCACGAGCGCCTCGCTCGGGTTCAGCTGCGAGGCGGGGATCAGCAGCAGCGCGACGATCGCGAGCCCGACGAGTGCCGTGGCGACCGGGCGTCGCAGCACGAACCGGGACCAGCGTTCCCAGAAGCCCGAGGCGACCGTCTCCGGGTGCGCCAGGCGTTTCGGCATCACGCGCAACCGGTTGATCCGGTGCCCGAGCAGGTGGAGGAGCGCCGGCAGCAGCGTGAGCGCCGCCACGACGGAGACGGCCGGGATCAGCATGCCGCCGATCCCGATCGAGCGGATCACCGGGATGGGGAGGAGCACCATGCTGAGCAGGCCGATCGCGACGGTCGAGCCCGAGACGATCACCGCCCGCCCGGCGTGCTTGACGGTCAGCACGAGCGCGTCGTCGACGGTCTGCCCCTTCCCCAGCTCCTCGCGGAAGCGGAAGATCATCAACAGGGCATAGTCGATCGCCACCCCGAGCCCGACGAGCGCGACGAGGAACTGGACGATCAGGGAGACGGACGTCACGTAGGTGAGACCCCAGATCAGCGTGAAGGTGCTGAGGATCGAGGCGATCGCCACGGCGATCGGCATCGCGACCGCCGGGAGCGTGCCGAAGACGAAGAGCAGGATGATCAGCGCGCCCGCGGCGCCGATCAGGAACTCGATCAGCACGCTCGGCCCCTCGCCGCCGGTCTCCGCCTCGTAGAGCGGGTCCCGCCCGGTCAGGTTGGCCTCCACGCCGGCCGGGGTCGCGGCCTTCAACGCCGCGCGGGCGCCGGCGATGTCCACGTTCGACTCGAAGCCCGGGACGCCCGCGGGGTAGATCTCGGCGAACGTCGTCGTCCGGTCGGCGGAGAGGTAGAGCGGATTTCGCGTTGAGAAGTAGGAGGAGATCCGCGCGCCCGGCGTCTTGGCCGCGGCTGCCTGGATCGCCCCCTGCAGCTCGGCCCCCTGCTCGCGCACGTCGCCCTGCGTCTTGAAGACGAGCACGAGCGGGGCCTGCGCGCCGTTGCCGAACGCCTTCAGCGTCCGCTGGTTCGCCTCGTAGGCGCTGTAGCCGGGGATCGAGAACTGCTCCAGCCAGCGCTCGGAGACCTTCAGGGCCGAGAACACGCCGAACGCCGTCAGCAGCAGCCAGGCGACGAGGACCGCGCGGCGACGGCGGATGATCAGGTGGGCGAGTCGGGCGAGCAAAACGAGTCGCGGAGCCTAAGGACCCGCGGGATCGACCGCAACTTCGATCGCGTAGACTGCGCGGGCCGATGTGGGAGCTGATCTTCCTGATGGCGATCATGAAGATCCCGATCGTGTACCTCTGCATCGTCGTCTGGTGGGCGATCCGCGCCGTGCCGGCCCCGCTCGAGCCCGCGATCGTGCGTGAGCACGCCGCTCCGGACCCGCCGGCCGGGCCCAGGCGGGCGCGCCGCGCGGGTCCTCGACGTGGCGGCCCGCACCGAGTCTCGCCCCGCCGTGACACGCGCCGCGCTGCGGCGCGCGCGAGATGAGCCTCGACCCTCGAGCGGACCGACAGACCCCGGGCGAGGCAGTCGCCGGACTCATCTCCGCGGCCGCGATCGCGGCGGCCGCCGTCGGGATCGCCTACCGCCCGATCCGCCTCATCCCCTTCGCGCTCGGGCTGGCCCTGCTCGCCGTCGCGCTCGGCGGCCGCCATTCCAGGCTCGCGGCCCTTGCGGTCACGGTCGGCGTCGTCGCCTTCGTGGTCGGCACGATCATCGCCGTCATCACCGAGCATCCCCTCTACTGAGCCATTCCGCGGGCGGCGGGCGGAACCGTGCTGCTAGAACACTCCCGATGAGCCGCCACGACGTCGACGGTCTCAACTCGGGTTTCGCGCAGGCTCTGCTCGAGGACTACCTCGAGAGCCCCGAGGCGGTGCCGTCGGAATGGCGAGCGCTGTTCGAGAGCGGGGCGAGCGAGCTCGTCGCCGCGCACCCGGGGCTCCGGCGCCTGCTCGAACGGCTCGACGCCGCCGGCAACGGTCGGGCGACGCTGCCCGCACCTCCGGCGCCGGCCCCCGCCCCCGCGCGGGCGGTTGACGACGAGCTCCTCGGCGGGGTCGCCGCGGCGATGGCGCTCGTGAAGGCGATCCGCATGCACGGCCACCTCGCCGCGCGCCTCGACCCGCTCGGCTCCGAGCCCGTGGGCGATCCGGCGCTCGAGCCCGAACGGCTCGTGCCGCCGCTGACGCCCGAGCTCCAGGCGCGGATCCCGGCCGCCCTGCTCCGGACGTACGTGGCCGGGGAGACGCTCGCGGACGTGCTGCCGCAGCTCCAGGAGACGTACTGCGGCACGATCGCCTACGAGCTCGAGCACATCGCCGACCACGAGCAGCGGGTCTGGCTGCGGCAGGCGATCGAATCCGGCCGCTACCGGCAGCCGCTCCGCGAGGACGAGCAGCGCCGCCTGCTCGAGCGGCTGACCGAGGTCGAGGGCCTGGAGCGCTACCTCCAGCGGGCGTTCCTGGGGCAGAAGCAGTTCTCCACCGAGGGCCTCGACGTGCTCGTGCCGATGCTCGACGAGGCAATCGAGCTGACGGCAGAAGCAGGGACTCAGGAGATCGCGATCGGCATGGCGCATCGCGGGCGGCTCAACGTCCTCGCCCACATCGTCGGGCGCCCCTACGAGTCGATCCTGCGCGAGTTCGAGGGCGAGAAGACGATCGAGGCCGTCGTCTCGGACCCGGAGGGGGGTACGGGCGACGTCAAGTACCACCTCGGCGCCCGCGGCACGCGCTCCACCCGCACGGGCGAGGTCACGATCACCCTCGCCGCCAACCCGAGCCATCTCGAGGCGGTCGACCCCGTCGTCGAGGGCTGGGCGCGCGCACGGCAGACCGATCGCGGCGTGCGCGAGGGTCTCCACGACCCGACCGTGGCGCTGCCGATCCTGATCCACGGGGACGCCTCCTTCGCCGGTCAGGGCGTGGTCGCCGAGACGCTGAACCTGGACGGCATCGACGGCTACTCGACCGGCGGCACCCTGCACGTGATCGCCAACAACCAGATCGGCTTCACGACCGACCCGAGCGAGGGCCGGTCGACCCGCTACGCGAGCGACCTCGCCAAGGGCTTCGACGTGCCGATCGTCCACGTGAACGCCGACGACCCCGAGGCGGGGACGGCGGCGGTGCGGCTCGCGATGGCGTTCCGGCGGCGCTTCGGCGTCGACGTCGTGATCGACCTGGTCGGCTATCGCCGGCACGGGCACAACGAGCAGGACGAGGCCGCCTACACCCAGCCGCTGATGGCCGCCGCGATCGCGAGACACCCGACCGTTCGAGAGCAGTACGCAGCCGCGCTCGGAGAGCGAGGCGTCGTTCCCCCGCAGGAGTCCGAGCAGCTCGTGCAGCGCGTCACCTCACGGATGCGCGAGGCCCACGAGGCCCTCCGGAGCTCCTTCGGGCAGGCGATCCCCCCCAAGACGAGGAGTGAACGCGTCCCGTCGGGCGCCGAGGCCGGCACGGACACGGCGGTCGCGGAGGAGCGGTTGCGGGACCTCCACGCGCAGCTCCTGCGCGTCCCGGCCGGCTTCACGGTGCACCCGAAGCTGAAGCGGCAGCTCGACCGCCGCACGGCCGCGCTCGACGACGGCGGGATCGACTGGGGCGAGGCGGAGTCGCTCGCGTTCGCGGCCCTGGTCACCGAGGGCATCGCCGTCCGGCTCACCGGCCAGGACACCGAGCGGGGAACCTTCTCGCAGCGGCACATGGTGCTCCACGACGCCGTCACCGGCGAGGAGTTCGCGCCGATCCGCCACCTCGACGGCGCCACGGCCTCGCTCGAGATCTACAACTCACCGCTCTCCGAGTTCGCTGCCCTCGGCTTCGAGTACGGCTACTCGGCCTCGGCCCCGGAGGCGCTCGTCCTCTGGGAGGCGCAGTTCGGCGACTTCGTCAACAGCGCGCAGGTGATCGTCGACCAGTTCATCGTCTCGGGTCTCTCCAAGTGGAAGCAGACCTCGCGGCTGACCTTGCTCCTGCCCCACGGGTACGAGGGCAACGGCCCGGAGCACTCGAGCGGGCGGCTCGAGCGGTTCCTGCAGCTCGCCGCGCAGGAGAACATCCGCATCGTCAACCCCTCGACCTCCTCGCAGTACTTCCACCTCCTGCGCCGCCAGGCGCTCGAGCCGAGGGCGCGCCCCCTCGTCGTCATGACCCCGAAGGGGCTGCTGCGGCTCCGGGAGGCCTCCTCGGCGCTCGCCGACCTCGCCGGGGGCGCCTTCGCCCCGGTGATCGACGATCCCGGGGCCGACCACGAGGCCGTCCGCCGGCTCGTCCTCTGCTCGGGGAAGGTCTACTACGACATCGTCGGGCACGAGGCGCGCGCGGGCGCCGACAGCGTCGCCCTCGCACGTGTCGAGCAGCTCTACCCGTACCCGACCGAGGCCACGACCGCGCTCGTCGCCGCCTATCCCGCGCTCCAGGAGGTGGTCTGGGCGCAGGAGGAGCCTCAGAACATGGGGCCGTGGCGGGCGACGCGGCACCGGCTCGAGGAAGCCCTGCGGGAGGGCGTCTCGCTCCGGTACGTCGGCCGGCCCTGGCGGGCGAGCCCGAGCGAGGGCTACCCGACGGCGCACCTGCGCGAGCAGGATCGGATCGTCCGCGCCGCGCTCTCCTAGCGCCGCCTACGTGATCTTGCGCGCGCGGCGTCGCTTGGCGGCGTGCCTGACCGCCTTCGCGGCGAGCTTCGGACCGTGCTTGCGCGCCTGCTTCAGGATCCGCCGCCTGTGCTTCGGCGGGATTCGGCGCCAGACCTCGAACGCGGTCAGGGCGAGACCCACCGGGGTCGCTCTCGGCGTCAGCCGTGGCACAGGGCGATTCTACCGGCGCCCACCCTCGAGCCGCCGTCCCGCCCGGGGCGGGGAGGGCGCAGCTTCAGGGATCCGTTACAATCCCCCGCTCGAGTCCCCCCGCCACCACCCCCCACGGAGGATCGCGAATGCCCGCAGAGACGCCGTCGCCCTTCAACCAGGTCATCCAGGATCACCTGGAGCTGAAGCGCCGAAATGCCGAGCTCGAGCCGGCGATGCCGATCCAGCGGTACCAGCCAGCCGATCCGTTCCAGAACAACCCGCTGTTCAAGTCCGAGCAGCAGGCCCGTCTCGAGGAAACGATGGACGGCATCGAGCCCGAGGTCGTGACGGCCGGCCCAACGGTGCTGCAGTGGCCGGGCGAAGACAGCGTCGAGCTGCAGCCCGCGACCGCGGACGACGATTCCGGTCTCTGGGGCCGCTCGCGCGACTTCGACTGGGGCGACTAAACCCCTTCCGGTGATTCTGCCGCGCCCCCGCGTCTCTAGCGGGGGCCCTGCCGCAGGCGCCTGGGCAGCGGGGCCGCTTCCCGAGCCCGCTGCCACGCGCGGTGACGCGGGGTCGCGTCCAGTCTGTCGCGGCGCCGGGAGGCGCGCTTCCGCGCCCTCGCCGAACGTACGGCGCGCTCCCGCAGGCGGCGGCGAACCGGCCGGGAGTCGAGCCCGGCTCCGAGGATCGTGAGCACGAGGACTCCGGCCAGGATCAGGGCGGCGAGGACGCTGCCACCACGGTTGGGTCCGGGCCAGATCGACGCCGGCCAGGCAGCTCTGGCCCGCGTGGGCTCCTCGTCCCGGGCCGGCAGCCGCGGGCCGGCGACGCTGACGGGCGGCCGTGCCCCGGCCTGGCGCGATCCCCCCCAGGCG
>JBHEMU010000164.1:0-16226 GCA_046262415.1 Gaiellaceae bacterium
CGAGCGCGCGCTCCTCGCGATGGTCGCCGTAGACCTCCGAGGTCGAGGCGATGAGGACGCGCTTGCCGAAGCGGTTGCAGTGCTCGAGGACTACCTCCGTCCCCTGGACGTTGGTGACGATCGTCTGCACCGGCTGCTCCACGATCAGGCGCACGCCCACGGCGGCGGCGAGGTGGTAGACGACGTCGCACTTGTAGACGAGCTCGTTCACGACCGCGGGCGAGAGCACGGAGTCGACGACGAGGTGGAAGTCCCGCCGCTCCCGGAGATGCGCCACGTTCTGGATCGACCCCGTCGAGAGGTCGTCCAGCGCGAACACCTCGACGCCCTGCTCGAGCAGGAGCTCCGAGAGGTGCGAACCGATGAATCCGGCGCCGCCGGTGACGAGAGCCTTCACGCGACCAGGCTACTCGATGGTGCGCAGGATCTGTCAGCTCGCCAGGGCCGTGCCGCTGCGTGAGGTCCGTGCTACGGAGTCAGCAGCCTGAGGTCGGTTCCATCGGCGTTCATGACGCAGATCCGCGACGGCGCCTTCGGGTCGAAGGCTATGCCGCGGACGACCGCGAGGCGGCGGCCGTCGGGCGACCAGCGCGGGCGCCAGCCGTCGCGAAGGTAGCGGACCCGCCGCGTGCGCCGGTCGAAGACGCCGACCTTGTACCGGCCGTTGTGGGAGTAGTCGACGAGCGCGATCAGTTTCCCGTCCGGCGACCAGTCCGGTGCCTCCCACCATCCGCCGGCGGCGAGCACCCTGCCGACGCCGCCGGACCCACGCGTGGAGCCGATGTAGACGCGGAAGCCGCACTGGCCTCCCTCGCCGGTGGCGGCGAAGGCGACCACCTCGCCGTCGGGCGACCACGCCGGCTCGATGTAGCCCTCGCATTCGTCGCGCGAGTTCGCGATCTCGCGCACCCCCTTGCTCTCGGGGGAGACGACAGAGATCATGTCGTTTCCGAGGCGCCCGGTCGCGACGAACGCGATGAGCTTGCCACCCGGCGACCACGCCGGCTGCCTCCCGGTTACGACGAAGCGGAGGCCTCGGCCGTCGACACCGACCACGTAGATCCCGCCTGCGCGACCGGCTCCTCGCGCGTGCTGGAAGGCGATCCGCCGCCCGTCCGGGGACCACGACGGCCACGCCGCGTCGAACCAGCCAGGGATCACGCGACGTTTGCCGCTCCCGTCGGCGTTCATCACGTAGAGCGTCCCGAGGAGGCCGCGCCGGTCGACGAACGCGAGTTTGCTCCCGTCCGGGGACCAGGCCGGATCGGCGGCGACTGCGAACGTGGGGGTGCCCGTGCAGCCCCTCACGCCGCCGCCGCCCCGTTCCACGAGGATCAGACAGTCGCGCGCGTCGGACGTCGAGGTGTCCACGCCGGCACCGCCGTCGGCGAAGTCGGGTTGACCGTCATGCGTCCGGATCGTGTCGTGCCCGTCCCCGCCGGAGATCGAGTCGCGACCCGTCCCCCCGTCGAGCATGTCCGCACCGTCCTCGCCGAAGAGCACGTCGCGGCCGGGCCCTGCGTCGATCCGGTCATCACCCGCTCCGCCGACGATCCTGTCGTCGCCCAGGCCGCCGAGGATCGCGTCGTCTCCCCCGAAGCCGCAGATGACGTCGTCGCCGGATCGGCCGACGAGCCTGTCGGCCGCGTCGGTTCCGACCAGCGTGCAGCCGCCGTAGGTGAAGCGGACGGGAGCCGAGCCATCGAGTTTCACGAGGTAGATCTCGCCGTCGCGCCCGGCTGCGAGCCGCGAGGAGTCCGGCGCCCACGACGGATCGCGAAAGTCGGTCGGCGGCGTGACGGTGACGGCGCCGGTCCCGTCCGCCTTCATCACGTAGACGGCATTGTCGGCGGATCCCGTGCCCGAGATGAAGGCGATCCGCGACCCGTCCGGGGACCAGCGGGGCTGGCCCGCCAAGCGCGGCTCGACCGCCCGCAGCCGCGTCCGGCCGCTGCCGTCGGCGGCGGCGATCTCGATGTGGCCGGAGTCCTCGTTGCCGCTCGTCACGAACACGAGCCGGCTTGCGTCCGGCGACCAATCAGGTTCGCTCGCGTTGCGGATCAGCCGGCGCAGACCCGTCCCGTCCGGGCGGACGACCGAGATGTCCGATCCGGTCCCGAACGCGATCAGCCGCCCGTCGGGCGACCAGGCGGGGCGGTCGAGGCTGTTGCCCTGCACGCGGACGAGACGGCGCGAGCCGGAGCCGTCGGCCTGCGCTACGGCGAGGTAGACGGAGCTCGCATTGTCCTCGAAGAAGACGATCCGGCGGCCGTCGGGCGACCACGAGAACCGGGACCCGTTGCCGATGGAGTGCGCGTGCGAACGGTCGACGTTCATCACCACGATCTGGATGGGGCGGGCGTTCGGCGGCGAGATCGTCCTCACCAGCGCGAGCCGCGTCCCATCGGGCGACCAGGCGGCCGCGAAGCTGCGCACCCCGCTGAAGTCGGCGCCGGTGACGGGCTGCGGCGGCGACTCGCCCGCGGCCGGGGAGGCGAGCGCGATCACGGCCGCCGCAGTTCCGAGGAGACCCCTGGTCATCCGAGGAGTGGTACCCAGAACGTGCAGATCGCTACCTTCGCGCTCGCTCGAACGCCTCCTCGATGAAGGGGTCGCGTGGGTCGAGGCGCCTGGCGATCCGAAGCGCGAGCAGCGCGTCCTCGCGCCGGCCGGCGTCGAGGTACGCCGTCCCGAGGAGGTACTGCAGCGCCGCCGACTTCGGCTCCTGGTCGACGGCCTCCTCGAGCGGCGGGATCTTCGCGGCGGCCGTCCGCGCGAGGGTGGCGCGGGCGATGAAGGGCTCGACGGAGATCGGATCGAGCCGCCTGGCCCACCGCAGGTCGCGAGCCGCGTCCGGGGGCTCCGAGAGCGCCTGGGACGTCAGCTTCGCGCTCACCCAGGGAGGCGCGAAGACGAGCAGGGCGAGGACGACGGACGCGATCGCGGCCGGCCGGACGTTCCGCCGGCGCAGGAGCGGGGCGTCGTCCGGCGAGGCGCCGATCCCGATCAGGACGAAGAAGGGCACGGCGACCGCGGGGAAGGTCCAGATCCAGTCCCCGGAGGCGTGCACCAGCCAGTAGGCGCCCCCCGCGAAGGCGGCCGCCGCCGGCACGCGGCGCCGCCGGGCCCGCCGGGCGGCCAGCGCGAGGGGGAAGCCGACCGCCCCGCACAGGAGCGCCAGCCCGATCAACCCCTCCTCGAACAGCATCTCGATCGGGAGCGAGTGCGCGCGGGCCGGCGTCTCCGGGCTCTCGCGCTTCTGGAGGTACACGGGACCGAACGCGCGCGCCCCCGAGCCGGCGATCGGATGCTCGCGGAACTCGTTCAGGGAGACCCGCCAGAAGTCGTAGCGGTTCGACCCGAGCGAGAGCAGGTGCGTGCTCGTCCGCTCGTTGCTCGGGAGCCGCTTGAACGAGTGCCACTGGCGCTCGAAGAACCCGCCGGGCTGGTCGACGGCGAGGAAGAAGGCGATCACCCCGGCCGCGATCCCGGCCGCCAGGCCGGCGAGGGACAGTCGTCCGAGGAAGCGCTGGGCCCCGCGCGACACCTCGATCCTCAGATCCAGCCTCGCGTACAGGAGCCCGATCGCCACCGCCACCGCGGTCAGGGCGAGCAGCGTGACGCCGGCGTTGTGGATCGCCGACCGCACGGCGGCGTCCCCGTCCGCCCGGAACGGCTCGGTCAGCGGGGCGGATCCTGCGGCGACGAGGCCTGCCGCCACGAGCGTCGGCACCAGCACGCGCAGGCGCGCGGGGCAGATCGCGAAGAAGACGATCGTGGAGACGACGAGCGCGATCACCCCGCCCTTGCTCTGGGCGAGGAGCCACCCGCCGAGGAGCGCCGTCGCCGCGCCGCACCCGAGTGCGCGCAGCAGCGGGTGCGTCCGGCGCCGCGCGGCCAGGATGATCGCCGGCCAGAACGCGACGAGGAAGATCCCCGCCTGCGCGTTCGCGTAGTCGATCGGGAAGGAGAGGCGGCCCTCGTCGAAGAGCTCGAGCTTCCGGTCCGAGACGATCAGCTCGAACGCCGTCACGATCGCCAGCCCGGCCATGCCGATCACGAGCACGGCCGTCCCGGCGAGCCGGTCGGACGGCGTTCTCAGCGTCAGCACCGGTACGGCGAACGCGGTCGCGTAGAAGAGCGTCAGGAGGCCCTCGTCGCGCGCGAGCGACGGCACGGGCGACCAGGTCAGCGAGAGTCCGGCCCAGAAGGCCAGCGCCACCAGGAACGCGAGGCCGATCAGGGCCTCGCGGCCGGGGTGGACCGCCTGGCTCGAGAAGAGGATCGTCGCGAGCGCGAGCGCCGCGAGGACCGCGTAGGCGAGCCAGTCCTGGGCGGCGATGCTGCCGTGCTCGCGCCAGGCCATCGCCCACGCCGCGGCGACCAGAGCGGCGGTAGGGACGACGCGCACCAGCGCGGGGGAGAGGAACCGCGGGAGGCGGTTGCGTGGACGCTTCGGATCCCGCGCCGCGCTCGGCTCGCTCACTCGAACGCTCCGGAGCGGCGCCACATCTGGTACACGCTAAATGCAATGACGACCCCGGGAGGAATCGATGCGGAAGATCGGCAGAACTCGGCTCATGCTCGTGCTCGGCCTCGCGGTGGTCGCCGCGGCCGTCGTGGCAGGCGCGCGCGCGGACGGCAGGGGCGCCGTCGGCGCCAACGTGAACATCTCGAAGCAGGTCGGAAACCAGGTGGAGGTGGGCATCGCCCTCAACCCGACGAACACGCAGCAGCTCTGGGCGGGCTGGAACGGCTCGACCCAGCACAAGCGGAGCACCGACGGCGGCGCCACGTGGGTTGCCGCCCCGCTCACGCTGCCGCACGGGTTCTGCTGCGACACCCAGACGGCCTGGGACGAGCACGGGAACCTGTTCGTGACCTACATCGACAACGCGCCGGGCTTCGGCCCGTTCCGGATCATGCTCGAGTGGAGCCAGAACGGCGGCGCCTCGTTCGCGCCGGTCCCGGGCTTGAGCCCGATCCCCGAGGAGACGGGCACGGTCGACGCCGCCAATGTCGACCAGCCCACGGTCGCCGTCGGCGCGAACAGCGTCTGGGTGACCTGGAACGACGGGACGATCAAGGTGCGCGGTGCCGAAGTGACCGGCCTGGGCGCGATCGGCACCTGGACGCCGGAGGAGCATCCGCCGGGAGCCGACGGGCAGTTCGGCGACATCGCGATCGGCCCCACCGGCCAGGTCACGGTCGTCTCCCAGGACGATGTCGGCAGCGCGAACACGGGGACCTCGAACATCCTCGTCAACACGGATCCGGACGGCTTCGGGCCGGCGCCCTTCGGACCGGCGGTGATCGCCACGACCACCAACGTGTCCACCTTCGACTTCGTCCCGCCGCAGGACAACCGGTCGATCGACGCGGAGGCGGACCTCGAGTACGACCGCAGGCTCCCTCCCGCGGGCGGGGCCTTCAGCGGACGGCTCTACCTGGTCTACACGGACGAGACGGTCAACGAGAACAACGACACGAACATCCACCTGCGGTTCTCGACCGACCAGGGGGCGACGTGGAGCGCGCCCGTGAAGCTGAACGGCGACGCCACGACGAGGACGCAGATGCTGCCGAACGTCCACCTCGACCAGACGAGCGGCCGGCTCGGCGTCAGCTGGCACGACGCCCGCAACGATCCGAACAACAACCTCACCGAGTTCTGGGGCACCTTCGTCGCACCGGGCGGAGCCACGTTCGAGGCGAACTTCAAGATCAGCGCCGGCGTCTCGAACGACGACGTCGCCGAGCCGGGGGGCGGGATCGACTACGGCGACTACACGTGGGGCGACTTTCACAACGGGAGCTACCACCCGGCCTGGGCGGACGACTCGAACAGCACGGGAGACAACCCTGACGGGGCGACGCGGTTCGACATCTACACGGCGCGCGTGACGCCCGGCCCGACCGCGCTCACCGTGATCGACCTGTTCGCCAGGAGGAGCGTCCGCGGGCGCGTCGTGGTGACGTGGCGGACCGCGAACGAGCGCGACGTCCTCGGCTTCGACCTGTTCCGCACGGCCGCCGGCAGGACGGTCAGGGTGAACCGCGCTCTGATCCGCGCGAGGGCGTCCGGCCGCGCTGCAGGCGAGGTCTACCGGATCGTCGACCGGAGCGTCGGACGCCAGGCCACCCCGACGTACCGCTTGCGGGTGCTCGGGCACGACGGCGCCCGGTGGTGGCAGGGAACGACGGGGGTGGCGACTGGATGACAGTGGCTACAATCAGGACAGGCCGATGAGCAGGCGAGTCCTGATCCCGCTGGCAGTCGCAGGCGCAGCCGCCGTCATGGCGGCGGCTGCCGCGACGGCCCCTTCCACCCCCTCGAAGACCCGGCTCAGCGCCGTCGTCTCGGACTCGCCCCGGCTGAACGGGCTCTTCCTCGCGACGCTGACGGGGCGCACGCTCGCCTGGCGGCTGACCCTGCGCGGGACCACCGGGCGGACGACGGTTCGCGTCCACCGCGGGCAGACCGGCGTCGGCGCCAGGGTCGGGATCGTGCTCGCCACACTGTGCGTCTCCTGCGGCCCGAGAGCCCGCGGGACCGTCCGCGTGAGCGAGCGGGCCGCGGGTGCGCTCGCCGCCGGAGACGCCGACCTCTCGCTTCAGTTCTCGACCGAGCCACAGGGCCGAACGGCGACCCACATCGTCCTGGGCGTACCGACACTCGAGATCCTCTCCCCGCGCGACGGCGAGCAGATCACGCTGCCGGCCGAGGTGCGCTACCGCGTCTCGCACTACCGGCTGGGGGCCGCGCCGCTGGGACATATCGAGGCCTTCGCGGCGCCCACGGGCATGCGCGTCCCGCTCGAGTCGACGGGCGGCGGCACCGCGACGCTCCCGGACGTCAAGCCGGCGTTCCTCGCCGGGGTCCGCGACCTCACGTTCGCACTCGCGGGCCCCGACCGGGTGCTCCTCCCCAACCCGGAGGCTCGACCCACGGTGCGGGACCTGAGGATCGTCGGGCGCCGCTAGCGGCCCTGCGACGCCGACCTCAGGAGCGCGGGCTTGCCCGTGCTCCGTCTGAGCCGACCGCACGAGCGCATCCGGGTAGAGACCGACGCTCCTAGCCCGGAGCGCGCGCGGCGGCCACCCGGGGTCCCTCGGGTAACATGGGCCTCAGGTCGGCAGCGAAACTGCCGATAGGGGAGCAAGCAAAAGGGGACAGGGTGTTCGAACGCTTCACTGAACGGGCTCGGCAAGTGGTCGTACTGGCCCAGGACGAGGCGCGCGCCCTCAAGCACAACTACATCGGCACCGAGCACATCCTGCTCGGCCTGCTCCGCGAGGAGGAGGGGCTCGCCGCCCGCGTCCTCGAGTCGCTCGACATCACGGTCGAGGAGGTGCGGGCCCAGGTGGCGCGCATCGTCGGCCAGGGCGACGAGGTCACGACCGGCCAGATCCCGTTCACGCCGCGCGCCAAGAAGGTGCTGGAGCTGGCGCTGCGCGAGGCGCTCTCGCTCGGCCACAACTACATCGGCACCGAGCACATCCTGCTCGGGCTCGTCCGCGAGAACGAGGGCGTCGCGGCACGCATCCTGCTCGACTTCGACGCCGACGCCGAGAAGATCCGCAACGAGATCATCCGCATGCTCTCCGGCCCGGGCCGCCGGCAGCAGGGCGGCGGCGGCGGCGGCGGCGAGAAGTCGAAGAGCTCGAAGCTGCTCGACCAGTTCGGCCGGAACCTGACCAAGCAGGCCTCGGAAGGCAAGCTCGATCCCGTCGTCGGCCGCCAGACCGAGATCGAGCGCGTGATGCAGATCCTCTCACGCCGCCAGAAGAACAACCCCGTGCTGATCGGCGAGCCGGGCGTCGGCAAGACCGCCGTCGTCGAGGGCCTCGCCGCGCGCATCTCCGCCAACCAGGTGCCCGAGCTGCTGAAGAACAAGCAGATCTACACGCTCGACCTGGCCGCGCTCGTGGCCGGCTCGAAGTACCGCGGCGAGTTCGAGGAGCGCCTGAAGAAGGTGATGAAGGAGATCACCCAGCGCGGCGACATCATCCTGTTCATCGACGAGCTGCACAACCTCGTCGGGGCCGGCGCGGCCGAGGGCGCGATCGACGCCGCCTCGATCCTGAAGCCCGCGCTCGCGCGCGGAGAGCTGCAGACGATCGGCGCGACCACGCTCGACGAGTACCGCAAGTACCTCGAGCGAGACGCCGCCCTCGAGCGGCGCTTCCAGCAGATCCGGGTCGAGGAGCCCTCCGTCGACGACACCGTGCTGATCCTGCGCGGGCTGCGCGACCGCTACGAGGCCCACCACCGCTGCAAGATCTCCGACGACGCGCTGAAGGCTTCCGCGATCCTCGCCGACCGCTACATCCAGGACCGGCACCTGCCCGACAAGGCGATCGACCTGATCGACGAGGCGGCCTCCCGGATGCGGATCCGGACGATGAGCGCGCCGCCTCGCTACCGCGAGCTCGAGGAGGAGATCGAGCGGGTGCGCAAGGAGAAGGAGGCCTCGATCGAGGCCCAGGAGTTCGAGAAGGCCGCGAACCTGCGCGACAAGGAGCGCAAGCTGATGCAGAAGAAGCGCGAGCTCGAGGAGAGCTGGCGCGCCACCGAGACGGACGAGCAGGGCGAGGTCGGCGAGGACGAGATCGCGGACATCGTTTCGATGTGGACGGGGATCCCGGTCTTCAAGCTGACCGAGGCCGAGACCCAGAAGCTGATCCGGATGGAGGACGAGCTGCACAAGCGCGTGATCGGCCAGAACGAGGCGATCGTCGCCGTCGCCAAGTCGATCCGCCGCGCGCGGGCGGGGATCAAGGACCCGAAGCGCCCGACCGGCTCGTTCATCTTCCTCGGCCCCTCCGGCGTCGGCAAGACCGAGCTCGCGCGGACGCTCGCCGAGTTCCTCTTCGGCGACGAGGACGCGCTGATCCAGGTCGACATGTCCGAGTACATGGAGAAGCACTCGGTCTCGCGGCTCGTCGGCTCGCCGCCCGGCTACATCGGGCACGAGGAGGGCGGCCAGCTCACCGAGGCCGTCCGCCGCAAGCCCTACTCCGTCCTCCTGCTCGACGAGATCGAGAAGGCGCACCCGGACGTCTTCAACATCCTGCTGCAGGTGCTCGAAGACGGGAAGCTGACCGACGCGCAGGGCCGCAAGGTCGACTTCAAGAACACGATCGTGATCATGACGTCGAACATCGGCGCCGCGACGATCTCGAAGAACCAGTCGCTCGGGTTCTCGATCGGCGACGAGATCGGCCTCAGCTACGAGGAGATGAAGGAGCGGATCATGGGCGAGCTGAAGAAGGTCTTCCGCCCCGAGCTCCTGAACCGGATCGACGAGGTGATCGTCTTCCACAAGCTGGCCAAGGACGAGATCAAGCAGATCGTCGACCTGACGCTGAACCGCCTGCGCATGCAGATGGGCGAGCACGAGGTGACGATCGAGCTGACCGACGAGGCGAAGGACCTCCTGGTCGACAAGGGCTACGACCCGGCGATGGGCGCCAGGCCGCTCCGCCGCGCGATCCAGCGCCTGATCGAGGACCCGCTCGCGGACTTCGTCCTCGGCGCCAGCCTCACTCCCGGCTCCACGATCCTGGTCGGCCGCAAGCCGGACGCCGACGAGATCGACATCGCCCTCATCCCGGGCGCCCCGCCCGTGGCCGAGAAGGTCACCGTCCCGCCCGAGGAGCCCGAGAGCTCCGCCGGCGAGGACGACGCCCCGGCCGACGCCGAGTAGCGCCCCGTCCGGCGCGCCCGGTACGGTCCGATCGTGAGCGCGGAGGCCTACGCAGCGGTCGACAAGGCGCTGCTCCACGTGTCGGCGGCGCGCGAGCGGGTGGAAGCGGCCGCGCGCTCGGCAGCGGCCGAGGAAGACGCCGAGCCGCTCGTCGAGGCGCTCGAGGAGGCGGATCGGGAGCTCCTCGCGGTGCACCGCCGGCTGCTCGAGCGCGCGTACTTCGGCGCCTCGAGCGAGCCGCAGCTCGCGCTCGACGCGGCGTAGCGCCTACTTCGGCGGCTGACGCTCCTCGGGCGTCGGCTGCGGCAGCTCCTCGGCGAGGATCAGGTCGCCGCCAACGATCTCGTCGAGCAGCGCGTCCAGCTCGGGGCCGAGCGCGACCGTGTGCTCGATCATCCAGAGGAGCTGGAGGAGCTCCTCCGTGAATTGCGCCGGCCACGTCTCCGGCCGGATCGCGTCGAGCGGCGACGAGCGCCGCCCGGCGCCGTCCTTCATCCGGTAGTCGAGCCAGGAGCCGATCACGTCGAGGCCGGAGACGGAGTAGGCGCGAGCCTCGGGCGCCACCGGAGCGAAGACCCCTTCGCCGACGTGGAGCTCGCGCTTCTCGGGATCGTAGGAGTGAGAGCGGGGATAGCCGGCCGCGGTTCCCGGAACCGGTTGAGTCGCCCGCGCGGCTCCCTGCGGGACCCTGCCCTCGGTCTCACCCTCGGGAATGAAGCGCTCGCCGAACGTGTGGAGCCAGATCAGGCGTCGTCCGAGCTCGACGCCGCGGTCGAACCTCGTTCCGTCGCGCGTGAGCGGGACTCGAGGGCCCGGAATCTCCAGCTCCGCGGCGAACCGCGTCGTGTATGACGGCGCCGAAAGCAGCGCGTAACAGTAGGCGAAGAGCGCCTCCGCGTCGACATCTACGTTGAGGAGCTTGCGGAGTCGGTCGAGGAGTCCCGAAGGGAGATTCGACTTCGTAGCCTGCGCGTCGCGCCAGAGTGGGATGACGTCTTTGCCACCGCGCCCGGAGAAATGATGGAGGTCTGGTATGTGCCGCGTTACCGTTGCGGCTGGCCCTGGACCAAGCTCTTCGCTTAGCAGGCTCGACATGAAGAGCTGTCGTGCCCCTGCGACCCCCCACAGAACCGGCCTGATGAAGTCGCCCAGGCGGTTGTCGGCGAGGCAGTACTGGCGGTCGAGCGAGCGGTACGCGTAGCGCGCGATCGGCGGATGCGTCGCCGAGGGTTCGAGAGACGAGAGCACCGGCAAATCCTCGTCGCTCGTGAGCGCCTTCTGGCACCGCAGGAGCGTCCGGTCGCGCGTCTCGCGGAACAGCGCGTTTCGTTCGCTTGCGGGCGCTGAGACGAATGCCCGCCACCGCCGCACGAGTGTCTCCGCTGCCTGCGATAGCGGCCAGGTCCGCTTCCACTGTGCGCCCGAGTGCTGCCACGGCCATACATCCGTGAGCGCCGGCCATGAGAAGTAGCCGGCCGCAGAGGTCGGCAGGAGCGACTGCGTCCAGCCGTCGAAGCAGTCCTCCCAGGTGAGGTCGCCGAAGCCGCCGATCGCATTCAGCTCGGCGTACTTCGCGGCGCGCGTGCCGTCGATGCGCGCGTACCGCACGCGCGCCGGCGTCTCGGCCGCGGGCGCGCCGTAACGGACGCCGACGGCGATGGCGACAGGCGTCTGGATGTCGAAGACGTTCTCGCTCAGGCGGGCGCCGCGGCCCTCGCCGCCGAGGTCGAGGATCCAGAGGTCGTCGAACGTCTGGCGCATGAACTTCCGCATGCCGGCGAACCCGGGGCCCCGCAGGTAGGACGACGGCGTGATGAAGCTGACGATCCCGCGGCCGGGCGAGTTCTCGAACACCTTCCAGAGCGCCCAGCGCCAGAAGTAGACGTAGAGGTTGTACAGGTTCTTGACGTGGACGCCCGGAGCGTCTCGGATGAAGTCTTCGAGGATCCCCGGCTGCCCGGCCTCGCGTCTCCGCACCCATCCGCCCAGCCGCGCGACGTCCTCCTCCTCGCCGCGTTCGATCACCTGCCGGAAGTACGGCGGGTTTCCGATGCAGGCCAGCACGCGGACGTCGGTCTTCAGCCTCCGGGCACGCTCGTTCTCCTGCGCGAGCTTCGCGTGGAAGAGCGGCGCGTGCGCGAGCTCCGGCGGCGCGACGTGCGGCGACTCGAGCGTGTCCGTCAGGTAGATGTGGGCGCCGTCTTCGGGAAGCTCTCCGCTCGCCTCGGCAATCCGCTGTGAGAACCGCAGGTGGGCGACGGCGTAGGCACCGACGAGCAGCTCGAAGCCGTGGAAGTTCCGGGCGACGATCGTCGCGCGCCCGGCGACGTTGCCTCCGCCGTACACCTCGCGTACGCGCTCGAGCCCGCGGGCCATCGCGGCGAGCAGGTACGTGCCGGTGCCGACGGCGGGGTCGAGGACGACGACTTCGTCGTCTGCGAAGCCGAGGTTCTTCCCGAACCGCGTCCGAAGGAGCTCGTCCACCAGCGTCACCTGCGCCTGGACGACCGCGGGCGGCGTGAAGTAGACGCCGCGCTGCTTTCGCTGGCGGGGGTCGTACGCAGCGAGGAAGTCCTCGTAGAAGTAGAGCCACAGGTCGTCGCCGGTCGAATGCTTCGCGAGTGCTTCGGGATCGACCGCCCTGATGACGCGGTCGAGCAGGCCGAGGGGCGTCTCGACCTCCTTCCGTGCTGCGGTATCGGTGAGGATCCGGAGGATCTGGGCGAGGAGCGGGTGCCGGCGGTCGAGGGTCTCCGGCGCGCCTGCCTCGAGCTCGGCCGCACCTTCGATCCGGGCGAGGAGCAGCGCGTACGTGAGCGTCTGGGCGTACGCATCGGCGAACTGGGCGTTGTCCGCGTCGGGGAAGAAGTACCCGCGCCAGTCCACCGCCAGGTGCGTGAGCGCCGATTCCGGATCGTCGAGCGCGAGCGCGACCGTTTCTCGCAGTAGTCGGGTCAGCGGCGCGAGGAGCTCGGCGAGGGCTCGGGGCGACCTCGGGACGAGCGGCTCCCAGCCGAGGAAGTCTCGGAAGAGCACCTCGAGCGCGGTCGCCGTCTGGTCGTCGTAGGCCGCGGCTCCATCGGTACGGACGTCGCCGGCTGCGCGGACGAGTGGGCCGACGAGCTCTCCGCGGCGGTAGAGGCCCCACTCGTTTCCGTCGGTGTAGACGAGATTCGGATGGTCGCGCAGCTTCTTGAACTGCTCTCGATCGTGCTTGTCGCTGAAGCTCGTGGCGCGGGCTCCCTTCCCCGGAGCTTTCAGCTCCACGTGACCCTCGAGGAGCTTTCCGACGGAGACCCCGATGTCGGGTCGCACGCCGCCCGCGGTCTGCGCCTCGGTTCGCGCGACGACGTCGAGGTCGAGGATCTCGCCGACCTCGTGCAGCAGCGTCCCGACCGGACCCTTCAGCTGGTCCTCGGCTTGCGCCGGGTTGAAGGCTGCCACGTCGAAGTTCTTCGTCAACGACTGGGAAAACTCGCGCAGGACCTCCAGAAGCTCGGTTTCGAACACACGTGCATTCTGCGCGATGAGGACGGTGAGTCGTTTCTGTCCGGCGCTTTGGGGTAGGTGAGCGTCTCCACCACCACAAGGAGACGAGATGGCCGAACTGACGAACCTGGAGAGCAAGCTGGGCGAGGTGCTCGGCCTGGCGATGGCCGCGCAGGGCGCGACCGAGAAGGTGAAGAAGCTCGTCCAGGAGGAGGGCGACGACGAGCTCGTCGGCACGCTCGAGCGCATGCATCGCGAGGCCGCCGAGACGGAGGAGCGCTGCACGGAGGTCGCGGGGTCGATCGACGGCAAGAAGACGGCGATCCTCGAGAAGGCGCGCGAGACGAAGCAGGAGGCGACCGAGATGATGTCGACCTACCTGGGCGACGACGCCGACGCGCTCGACGGCTTCGAGTTCCTGACGATGGCCGAGGCCGGCGAGGTCGGCCACTGGGCGATCGTCGAGCTGATGGCGCGCAAGGCCGGGAATACGGACGTGCAGGAGGTCGCGCGCTGGGTGAAGCCGATTCAGCAGCGTCACTTCGAGGACGTGATGAAGAGTTCGCTGAAGTTGGCGGAGGAGGAGGACCCGAACTCGACGGAGTAGCGGCGCCGCGCTACCGAGCGTGGGCGCGCAGCCAGCGCGCGAGGTTCCTCGCGTCCTGCGCCGGCGTGGCGCCGTCGGGCACCGGCGCCACCCGGGCGGGCTCCCGCGGTGCGGGCGGCTCCTCCCGTCCGGCGAGGGCGACGGCGAGCGCGACGGCGACGAGGGCGGCGAGGAGGGCGGCAGCGGCAGCGAGGCGGATGCCGGGTCGGCGCAGCGGCGGCGCCGACCGAGGAGCCTGGACGAGCGGGAGGGTCGGCGCCTCGAAGGTGGGCTCCTCGAGCGCCGCGCGCAGGTCCCGGCCGAGCTCTAGTGCATCGGGCTGACGACACTCCGGCTGCCGCGCCAGCGCGCGCAGGACCGCGGCCTCGAGCGGGGGCGGCACGGTCGGGACGAGGTCGCTGAGCGGCGGCGGCGTGAGCGTGTCCAGGGCGCCGAGCTGCGAGAGCGTGTCGAACCGGAAGGGCGGCCGGCCCGCGAGAGCTCGTAGACGACGACGCCGAGCGAGTAGACGTCGCTCGCCGGAGTGGGAACGCCGCCGCGCGCCTGCTCCGGCGAGAGGTACGCGGCGGTGCCGAGGATCGAGCCGATCTCGGTCAGGGCCGTCGCCTCGGCGGCGTGCGCGATGCCGAAGTCCGCGACCTTCAGCACCCCGTCGGCGCGCAGGAGCAGGTTGGCCGGCTTGACGTCGCGGTGGACGCAGCCCGCCGCGTGCGCGTGCGCGAGCCCGTCGCAGGCCTGGAGGGCGAGCCGGAGCGCCTCGGCCGGCTCGAGCCGGCGGTCTCTCCGGAGCCGTCCGGCGAGCGTCTCGCCCTCGACGAACTCCATCACGATGAACGGCCGTCCGTCCTCCTCCCCGAGGTCGTAGACGGCGACGACGTTCGGATGTGAGAGCCGGGCGGCCAGCCTGGCCTCGCGGAGGAAGCGCTCGCGCAGCACCGGATCGGCGGCGAGGTGCTCGGCGACCATCTTCACGGCGACCGGACGGCCGAGCTCGGGGTCGTGGCCGCGGTAGACGACGGCCATGCCGCCGCGCCCGACGACCTCGTCGAGCCGGTAGCGCCGCAGTGTGGTCGAGTCGACGCTAATCGCCCTTCTCCTTCCCGCGCTCGTCGCCCTTGCCGTCGTGCCGTTCGTTCTTCTTCTTCTTCTTCTTCTTCTTTTCCTTTTCTTCTTCCTCTTCTTCCGCGTCCGGCGGCGGCGGCGGCGGGGACGGCGAGGGCGGCGGGGGCAGCGGCGGAACGCACCGGAGCCCGGACTCGAGTCTCCGGATCGCCCGTCCGAGCGGCCCGGCGAGCGCGGCCGGCACGGCGCCCGCGGCGATCGCGCTCTCGGCACGCCGCTGGAGCCGCCGGGCAGCCGCCGCCGCCTCGCACGAGCGGCCGCTCGCGGCGAGCATCGCGACGGCGTCGCTCCGCGCGGCCAGATCGCCGGCGAGGGCGCGCGGGAGCAAGGGGCCCGCCGGATCGCCCTCCGACTCGCCGCAGCCGGGAAGCGCGATCGCCGCGGCGGCGGCGAGGCAGGCGGCGGTCGGGGCGCGCGGGCGCACGAGGATGAAACGGCGGACGCGCCCGGCGCGGTACTGATCCGGCACAGATGGCGTCGGACGCGGCTCCTAGACTGGAGAAATGGCGGGGAGCTCGAAGACGGCAGTCCAGCACGCGTGCTCCGAGTGCGGCTATACGAGCGGCCGCTGGTTCGGGCGCTGTCCCGGGTGTAGTTCGTTCGGCACCCTGGTCGAGGAGGCTCCGCCCCCCGCGAAGGGAGCAGCGTCGCCGAGGCCCCTGCTCCGCCTCGTCGACGTCCAGGTCGAGGAGGCCCCGCGCCTGCCCACCGGCGTGTCCGAGCTCGATCGAGTCCTGGGCGGCGGGCTCGTCCGGGCATCGCTCGTCCTCGTCGGCGGCGAGCCGGGCGTCGGCAAGTCGACGCTCCTGCTGATGGCTCTGGCCTCGATCGCGCGCGAGCACCGCGCGCTGCTCGTCACCGGGGAGGAGTCGACGGCCCAGGTGAAGCTCCGGGCCGAGCGCCTCGGCGGCGCCGGGCGCGTGGAGATCCTCGCCGAGACCGAGCTCGAGGCGGTCTGCGCGACGCTCGAGCGCGAGCGGCCGGCCGTGTGCGTGATCGACTCCGTGCAGACGCTCTACTCGGCGGAGCTCGGCTCCGCGCCCGGATCGGTGGCCCAGGTGCGCGAGGCGGCTGGTCGCCTCCTGCGCGTGGCGAAGGAGTGCGGGATCGCGACCTTCCTCGTCGGTCACGTGACGAAGGACGGCTCAGTCGCGGGACCGCGGGTGCTCGAGCACCTCGTCGACTGCGTGCTCCAGTTCGAAGGCGACCGCTACCGGGAGCACCGCGTCCTGCGCGCCGTCAAGAACCGGTTCGGCTCGACCAACGAGCTCGGTGTCTTCGAGATGACGGCGGCGGGA
>JBHEMU010000165.1:0-6728 GCA_046262415.1 Gaiellaceae bacterium
ACCGCGAACTCGGCGGCAACTACTTCACCCGACTCGACCCCGACAAGCAAACACGACGCCTCGTCGCTCAACTCGAACGCCTCGGACACATCGTGACGCTGCAAGAGGCTGCCGCTTGATACCGAGGTGATTTCCCATCAGCCTGCGACCCGTGCCCGCCGAGCACTCTCCGCAGCCAGTCGCCGTCCTCGGGGCCGGTCTCGACCTGGGCGCGGGGCGTCGCGGCGTCGACATGGGCCCGTCCGCGATCCGGTATGCGGGGCTCGACGCCCGGCTCGTCGAGCTCGGGCGCCACGTCGTCGATCTCGGCAACGTCGAGACCGCGGTCGCCGAGGCCGCGGAGGTGGGCGACGAGCGGGCACGCTACCTCGCCGAGATCAAGCGCACCTGCCAGCTGATCGCGCGCGACGTCGCCCGGGCGGACGAGCACGGGTACCTCCCGCTCGTCCTCGGCGGCGACCACTCGATCTCGATCGGCACGCTCGGCGGGCTGGCGTCGCGCCGCGGCCCCGGCGGCGTCCTCTGGCTGGACGCGCACGGCGACCTCAACCGGCCGGAGACCAGCCCGACCGGCAACGTCCACGGGATGCCGCTCGCGGCGGCGCTCGGCCTGGCCGGACCGGGGTTCGAGAGCGACAGCTGGCCCCTCCCGGCCGTCGAGTCGGCCCGCGTCGCCCTCGTCGGCGTCCGCTCGCTCGACGATGGGGAGCGGCGGCTGCTAGGGGAGCTCGAGGCCTGCGTGCTCACGATGAGCGAGATCGACCGCATCGGCATCCAGAAGGCGATCACCGCCGCGCTCGAGCACGTGGCGGGCCCCGGGTTCGTCCACCTCAGCCTCGACATGGATGTCGTCGATCCGGACGTAGCCCCGGGCGTCGGCACCCCGGTGCGCGGCGGGCTGTCGTACCGGGAGGCGCACCTGGCCTGCGAGCTGATCTCCGAGTCGACCCTCCTCGGCTCGCTCGAGGTCGTCGAGGTGAACCCGATCCTCGACCGCGAGAACGAGACGGCCCAGCTGGCCGTCGAGCTCGTCGCGAGCTGCCTCGGCGCCCGGATCCTCTGAGGACGGAGATGCCCACGCGGTGGTTGTCGCAGGCAGAGTGGGAGCGAGGCCCGAGGGCGCTCTTCAGGGGCCAGCACGCGGAAGTGGCGGAGCTGCTCGTCCTGGGCGAGCCGCCGCAAGCGCGTTCCGTCCGAGGTGACGCCGTGCAGGCAGACCAGCGTCGCGCCGGCCGGGTCGCCCCACTCGGTGGAGAGGCGTTACAGGTGCGGCGCCACCCGCTCGTGCACGGGCAGGAGGTGCGTCCGCCAGTCGCCGACGAGACCGACGTCGGCGGCCCGCAGCATCGGCGCGTCCGGCTCGGTGTCGATCGCGAAGACCACCCCGGCCTTGACGAAGCCGGTCAGGTGCTCGAAGTCGCCGCCGACTCCGACCGCGACGAGCAGCCGCGGAGCGACCGCTCGGCCGTGCAGGCCGACGTGGCGGTTCCACGGGATCCATCCGGCCGCGCAGGCCTCCCGGGTACCCCCGACCGCGGCCCCCGCCGCCCGGGCGACCGGTTCGATGCGAACGGCTGCGTCCGGGCCGGCCCCGGCGCCGATCACGGTGACGACGTCCGCCACGTCCAGCCCGTGTGCGGGGGAGTCCCGACGCCGCTCCACCTGCCTGAGGCGCGGATCCGGGGCGGCCGCGACCGAGAGGTGCACGATCTCGGCCTCGACGCCGTCGCGTGGCTCCAGCGGCTCGTACATCCGCGGCCTCACCGTCGCGAGCTGTGGAGTCGTCGCGCTCATGATCACTGAGACGATGTTGCCGCCGTAGGCCGGCTTCGTCTGCAGCAGCCTGCCGGCCTTGACGACGTCGACGCCGACGCAGTCGGCCGTCATCCCGAGCTCGAGCTCGCCGGCGACGCGGGGGCCGTACTCGCGTCCCGCCGCAGTCGCGGGCAGGAGCAGCACGTGCGGCCGGTTGCGCTCGACCACCTCCCGGACTGCCGCCGTCCAGACGTCGGGGCGGTACTCGGCGTACGCGGGGTCGTCGAGGAGCACGATGCGCTCGGCGCCGCGCCGCGCCAGCTCGCGGGCGACCTCCGTCAGCCCGTGGCCGAGCATGAGTGCAACGTTGACGCCGCCGAGCTTGCCGGCGAGCTGCCGTCCACGCGCGAGCAGCTCGAGCGACGTCCGGTGCGGCCGTCCGTCCACCAGCTCGACGACGGTCCAGCAGTCGTAGCTCGCGCCGGGGCGATCGGCGATGTGCCCCGGCTTGTCCCAGGACGCCTCGGCCGGCCGCCGCTCGTCCAGCAGGCCGACGATCCGGGCCGCCGCGTCCTCCGGGCCGGCGGCGAGGGCGCCGGCGCGCGCGGGCGTCACGTCGCGGACCGCGAGTACCCGCGTGGGCGAGCCGGCCTGCCCGAAGCGGCGGTCGTGCGGACGCGCGTCGGGAACGAGGTCCGCGGCCGTCCAGAGAGTCGGCCGCGCCGGCGCCTCCGCGGGCGTGACGTCCCCCCCGTCTGCGCGTGCCACCGAGACGACGGCGGGGAGGTCGAGCACGAACGCCTCCTCGCCGTCGTCGGCCTCGCGAACGGCATGCAGGACCGAGCCGTGCGCGGCGAGCTCGGTGACGCCCGTGAGGACGGGCCAGTCCAGCCGGGCGGCAACCTGGGGCGGCACCTGCCACGTCTCGGAGTCGACCGTCTTGCGGCCGCAGAGCACGAGGTCGGCGCCCTCCTTCTCGATCGCCAGTGCGAGTGTCCGCGACGTGCCGATCGTGTCGGCCACGGCGAAGGTCCGGTCGGACAGGTGCACGGCCCGGTCGGCGCCGAGGGCGAGCGTCTCGCGCAGCGCGGCGTCCGCGGCCGGCGGCCCCATCGTCATCGCCACCACCTCGCCGCCCGCGGCGTCGCGCAGGACGACGGCCCGGCGGACGGCCGCGCGGTCGAAGGGGTTGAGCTCGAGTGGAACCCCCTCGCGCCGCAGCGTCTTCGTCTCGGGGTCGAACTGGATCGCCTCCGGGTGCGGCACCTGCTTGACGAGGCAGACGATCTTCACCTGTGGGAGCGTACTGCCCGGTGCTCGCGCTCCTGTACGACATCCACGGGAACCTCCCGGCGCTGGAGCGCGTGCTGGAGGACGCCGATTCGGCCGGCGCGGACGCGTACCTGCTCGGCGGCGACTACGCGGCTTTCGGGCCGTGGCCGCTGGAGACGGTCGAGCGCCTGCGGGCGTTACCGGGCTCTACCTGGATCCGCGGCAACGGCGAGCGCTGGCCCCGCGAGCCTCCCCTCGACCGGCCGGAGGTGGTGGAGGCGCTCGCGCGGGCGGACTCGGGTCTCGGCACCGAGGAGGGCTGGCTGTACTCGCTCCAGCAGCGGTGCGAGCTCGACGGGGTCCTCTACGTCCACGGCTCTCCGCTCTCCGACGTCGAGAGCTTCGGGCCGCAGCCCGGTCCGGACGACGAGAGGCTGCTCGACGGCGTGCGGGACCGGACGGTCGTGTTCGGCCACAGCCACCTGCAGTTCCGCCGGGCGGGGCCGAACCGAACCGACCTCCTCAACCCCGGGAGCGTCGGGATGCCCCTCGACGGCGACGTCCGCGCTGCCTACGCGCTGCGTCACGAGGACGGCGCGTTCGAGTTCCGGCGTGTCGAGTACCACGTCGAGCGGGCGGCCGCTGCCTACGAGGCCCTGGGCGGGCAGATCGGCCCGATGGCCGCGCAGCGGATCCGTCGCGGCTCGGACTGACGCCTAGTCCTCCCGGGGCTTCTCCTCGCCGCTTGCTCGCGGCTCGTAGTAGCGCTTGCCCCGGAGCGGCTCCGGCAGGTGGTCGACGTCGAAGCCGGCCGGGTCCTCGTGCGGATACACGTAGCCGACGCCGCGCCCGAGCTTCTTCGCTCCCGGGTAGTGCGCGTCGCGGAGCGCCTGCGGCGGCCGCACGTGGCCGTGCTCTCGGACGTCCGCGCTCGCGGCCTTGAGCGCGCGCAGGACGGCATTCGACTTGGGCGCGCTGGCGAGGTAGATCGCCGCCTGGGCCAGGTTCAGCCTCGCCTCGGGCAGGCCGACGTGCTCGACCGCGTGGGCCGCCGCGACGGCGACCAGGAGCGCGCGAGGATCGGCGTTGCCGACGTCCTCGGACGCGAGCACGATCATCCGCCTGGCGATGTAGCGGGCGTCCTCGCCGCCCTCGAGCATGGCCGCGAGGTAGTACAGCGACGCATCCGGGTCCGATCCGCGCATCGACTTGATGAAGGCCGAGATGAAGTCGTAGTGGGCGTCCTCGCCCTTGTCGTAGACGAGGGGACGCTTGGTCGCGGCGGCCTCAACGTGAACCTCGGCGAGCGGGACGCCCTCGGCACGCGCCGTCTGCCAGGCGAGCTCGAGGATGTTGAGCGCGTTCCGCGCGTCGCCGCCGGCGCGGCGTGCGATCAGCTGCGCGAGCTCGTCCGGCACCTCCGCCTCGAGCGCCTCGGCGCCGCGGGCGACGAGCAGGACGAGGTCCTCCTCGGTGTGCGGCAGGAGCTCGTAGATCTGGCAGCGCGACAGGAGCGCCGAGTTGACCTCGAAATACGGGTTCTCGGTCGTCGCGCCGATCAGCGTCACGAGGCCCTCCTCGACCGCCGGCAGGAGCGCGTCCTGCTGGGCCTTGTTGAAGCGGTGGATCTCGTCGAGGAAGAGGATTGTCCGTCGCCCGTTCCCGCCGAGACGGTCACGGGCGCGCGCCAGGATCGCCCGCACGTCGGCCACGGACGCCGAGACCGCGGAGAGCTCCTCGAACTCCGCGCCGGTCGCGTGGGCGACGACCCGGGCGAGCGTCGTCTTGCCGCTGCCCGGCGGGCCGTACAGGATCGCCGACCCGAGCCGGTCCTCGACGATCGCGAGTCGCAGCGCCGAGCCCTCGCCGAGGACGTGGCGCTGGCCGACGAACTCCTCGAGCGTCCGGGGGCGCAGGCGCAGGGCGAGCGGCGCGACGCTCGGCAGTCGCTCCCTCGCCGCGTCGGAGAAGAGGTCGGACACGGCGGGAGTATGCTCCGAGCGATGACGCGGCAGGAGCAGACCGGGCTCGCCGACGAGTTCGCCCCGATCCTCTCCGGGCCGGGCGCCAGCGACTACGAGCGGTACCTGCGGACGGACGACCTGCTCGCGCTGCAGAAGCCGCCCGAGGAGCGGGCGCACCACGACGAGCTGCTGTTCCAGACCGTGCACCAGTCCTCCGAGCTCTGGCTGCAGCTGGCCGCCGAGGAGGCCGAGACCGCCGTCGGGCACCTGCGGGCCGGAGAGATCGCCCCGGCGCTGCGACTCCTCCGGCGCACGGCGCTCTGCCTGAAGCTCGTCACCGAGCAGCTGGACATGCTCGAGCTGATGTCGCCATGGGAGTACACGTCGGCGATCCGGCCGGTGCTCGGTCACGGGAGCGGGTTCGACTCGCCCGGCTGGAACCGCCTGCGCAAGACCGCTCCGGACCTGGGACAGGCGTTCGCGGAGCTGCACCGGAAGGAGGGGCTCACGCTCGTCGACCTCTACCGCAGCGGGCGGGAGTTCGAGCCGCTGTACTCACTCGCCGAGTTGCTGATCGAGGTGGACGAGCGCGCGACGATGTGGCGGATCCGCCACTTCAAGGTGGTCGAGCGGATCATCGGGGGAGAGGTCGTCGGCACCCAGGGCACGCCGGTCGAGTTGCTCGGCGGGCTGATCGCGCGCACCTTCTTCCCGGAGCTCTGGCAGGCGCGGAACCGCCTGACCGAGCTCGCGAAGGAGAGCGACTGAGCGAGGTCTGGTCGCAGGGCAGCTACGCGCGGATCGCCGAGCGGTTCGCGCCGATCCACGACGAGCTGATCGAGCGCCTCGGGCCGCGCCCGGGCCTCCGGTGGCTCGACGTGGCCACCGGAACGGGCGAGGTCGCCCTGCGGGCCGCGCGCGCGGGAGCGGAGGTGACCGCGCTCGACATCTCGCCGCGGCTGCTCGGGGAAGCCCGCCGGCGAGCCGGGGCGGAGGATCTCTCGATCGGCTTCGATCTCGGCGACGCGCAGGAGCTTCCGTACGAGGACGGGGGATTCGACGTCGTCACGTCGTCCTTCGGCGTCATCTTCGCCCCCGACCGCAGCGCCGTGGCCCGCGAGCTCGGCCGGGTCTGCCGCCCCCGCGGCCGGCTCGGCCTCACGACGTGGCTGCCCAAGCCTGCGCTGACCCGGCTCTACGAGCGCTTCCAGGAGCGGCCTCCCGCCGCCGAGTCGGAGGCGTGGGGTCGCGAGGAGGAGGTGCGGGGGCTGCTCGGGCGCTCGTTCGAGCTGGAGACCTCGACCGGGACCTGGGCGCTGGAGGGAGAGTCGCCCGAGGCGGTCTACGAGTTCATGGCGGACGCTGCTCCGCCGATCGCGGCGTTCCTCGGCACGCTCGCGGCGGAGCGGCGGGACGAGTTCCGGGAGGCGTTCCTCGAGTACTGGCGGGGGTTCGAGGTGGAGGAGGGGGTTCGGGAGCCGCGCGAGTACCTGCTCGTGCTGGGGACGCGGCGGTGACGCCGCGAGAGGAGGTCACCGAGCTCCTGCGCGAGCTGATCCGCCTCGACACCGTCAATCCGCCCGGGAACGAGTCGCTCGCCGCCGAGCTCCTGCACGAGTACCTGGGAGACAACGGCGTCGCGTGCGAGCTGTACGCGCGGGTACCCCGGCGGGCGAATCTCGTCGCACGGCTCCCCGGTCGCGGCGGCGGCTCCAGCCTCCTCCTCTTGTCCCACAC
>JBHEMU010000166.1:0-4578 GCA_046262415.1 Gaiellaceae bacterium
CCGCGGGTGCTCGAGCACCTCGTCGACTGCGTGCTCCAGTTCGAAGGCGACCGCTACCGGGAGCACCGCGTCCTGCGCGCCGTCAAGAACCGGTTCGGCTCGACCAACGAGCTCGGTGTCTTCGAGATGACGGCGGCGGGACTGATCGGCGTCCCCGATCCCTCGGAGGTCTTCGGCCGCAGCGCCGGAGGCGAGGTCGGCGCCGCGGTCGCATGCACGCTCGAGGGCTCCCGCCCGCTGCTGCTCGAGATCCAGGCGCTGGTGGCGCCGACCGATCTCGCGATGCCCCGCCGCGTCGGCACGGGCGTCGACCCGAAGCGCCTCGCGATGATCGTCGCGGTCCTCGGCCGCCACGCCGGCGTTGCGCTCGGCCAGGCCGACGTGTTCGTCAACGTCGCCGGGGGCGTTCGGATCGACGAGCCCGGGGCCGACCTCGGGGTCGCGCTCGCGATCGCCTCCGCCGCCCGCAGCCTGCCGGTCGGGGACTCCCTGGCCGCGTTCGGCGAGATCGGTCTCACCGGGCGGCTGCGGCCCGCAGCGCAGTCCGAGCGCCGGCTGGAGGAGTGCGCGAAGCTCGGGCTCGAGACGGTGCTGGCTCCGGAGGGGACGTCGCCGCGCCGGGGGCGAGCCCGCGTCGTCGAGGCGGCCACCGTGCGCGAGGCGATCGGAAATGCGCTCGCGCCGAAGGGGCAGGCACAGGCAAGCCCGCTCTGAGCAGGGCTTTTTCGGACAGACGTCCCCCGCGCGGGAAAGTTAGGCTTTTGCGGGGGTTTTTGCTAGACTAGGCGGTGCTTCCGCCGGCGGCCCTCGACCCGCTGGCGTTCTTCGTCACGCCATCGAATTCAAGAGGAGGCCCCCGGTTGTTCAAGATCGGCGACAAGGTGGTGTACCCCCACCACGGGGCTGGCACGGTCGTGAAGCGTGAGCAGCGCGAGGTCCTCGGAGAGAAGCGTGAGTACCTGACGATCAAGATCCTCCACAACGACATGACCGTCAATGTTCCGGCCGAGAACGCCGAGAAGGTGGGTCTCCGGCGGGTGATCGACGAGGAGATGGTCGGGCAGGTGCTGAAGGCCCTGACCGGCAACGGCACGACGATGCCGAAGAACTGGAACCGACGCTTCAAGCACAACCGCGACAAGATGAAGACCGGCGACATCTTCGAGCTCGCCGAGGTCGTCCGGAATCTCTCGCTGCGCGACCACGAGAAGGGCCTCTCGACGGGCGAGAAGCAGATGTTCGTGAAGGCGAAGAAGATCCTCGCCAGCGAGCTGATGTACGCGAAGGCGATGGACGAGGACGAGGCCGCGCTCTGGCTCGACGACGTCCTCTCCGACGTGGGGGCGAACGGCAAGCGCAAGAAGACCCCCGCGCCCGCGACCGCCTAGCCCGGCGCCGCCCTTGAGCGCCTGGGCGGTCCTCGTCGCGGCGGGCCGCGGCGAGCGCTTCGGCGCGGGCCGGCCGAAGGCCTTCGTCCGGCTGGGGGAGCGGGTCCTCCTCGCGGAGAGCCTCGAGCGGCTCGAGGAGTCCGGCTGGATCGACGCGATCGTGGTCTCGGCGCCGCCGGGGTGGGAGGAGCCCGCGATCCTCCTTGCCGAGGAGCTCGGCTGCGGCAAGGTGGCGCGGACGGTGACGGGCGGCGAGACGCGAGCCGAGTCGGTGCGCGCCGCGGTCGCCGAGGTCCCGGACGACGCCGCGGCGATCGTCGTCCACGACGCCGCGCGGCCCCTCGTGACCGACGAGGTGGTCGGCCGCGTGCTCGCGGCGCTGGCGGAGGGGTGGGACGGGGCCGTGCCCGTGCTGCCGCTCGACGACACGGTCAAGCGGGTGCGTGACGGAACGGTGGTCGAGACCCTCGATCGCGCGGAGCTCGCCGGCGCCCAGACCCCCCAGGCGTTCGTCGCGGGGGTGCTCCGTCGGGCCCTCGCCGGCGACGTCTCTCGGGCGACGGACTGCTCCTCGCTCGTCGAGGCCTCGGGCGGGCGGGTGAAGGCGGTCGCGGGCGATCCACGCCTGCTCAAGGTGACCTCGGCCGACGACCTCGAGCGCGTCGCCGGCTGGCTCGGAATCGGGACAGCGTGATCGTCGACTACCACATGCACCTGCGCGCGCCGGACGAGTCGATCGACCACACGGTCGGCGCGATCGAGCGCTTCGTCGAGACGGCGCGTCACCGGGGCGTCGACGAGATCGCCTTCACCGAGCACGTGTACTACTTCCGCGCCACGCGAGGCCTGTGGGAGCTGCCCTACCAGACGAAGCGCTGCGTGCACGAGCTCGAGCGCTACGTCGAGGCGGTGCTCGAGGCGAAGACCCGCGGGCTGCCGGTCAAGCTCGGCCTCGAGGTCGACTACGTCGGGGAGCGGCAGGCCGAGCTCGCCGACCTGCTCCACCCGTACCCCTGGGACCTCCTGCTCGGCTCCGTCCACTGGCTCGGCGGCCTGGCGGTGGACCAGGAGCCGGGCCTCTGGGGCGAGCACTCGGTGGAGGAGGTCTGGCGCCGCTACTTCGCTGCGCTCGGCGAGCTCGCCCGCAGCGGCTGCGTCGACGTGCTCGCGCATCCGGACCTGCCCAAGATCTTCGGGCGCCGGCCCGCGCCCGAGGTCGTCACGGAGCTGCACGCCGCCGCTGCCGAGGCGGCGGCGGACGGAGCGGTCGCGGTCGAGGTCTCGACCGCCGGGCTCCGCAAGCGAGTCGGCGAGCTCTATCCCGACCAGGCCCTGCTGGAGGCGTGCAGCGCGCGGGGCGTGCCGGCGACGATCGCCTCCGACGCGCACGTTCCGGGCCTCGTCGGCGAGGCCTTCCCGGCGGCTCTCGACCTCCTGCGCCGCGCCGGCTACGAGACCGTCACGGTCTTCGAGCGGCGCAGCGCCCGCCAGGTGCCGCTCCCCCGGGGTCAGGTGTGACCCCGGAGCTTCGCGTCGGCGTCGGCGTCGACGCGCACGCGCTCGCGCCAGGCGTGCCCCTGGTGCTCGGCGGGATCGAGATCGCCTCGCCGCGAGGGCTCGCCGGTCATTCCGACGGCGACGTGATCGCCCACGCGCTGATCGACGCGCTCCTCGGCGCCGCCAACCTCGGCGACATCGGCGCGCTCTTTCCGTCCGGAGACGCGAGCTTCGAGGGGGCATCGTCGCTGGATCTGCTGCGTACGGCCTACGGACAGGTGCGTGCGGCCGGCTGGGAGCTGCTCAACGCCGACTGCGTGCTGATCGGCGAGGAACCGAGAATCGCCGGGCTCCGGCTCGAGATGGCCGCGCGTCTCGCCTCGGCCCTCGGCGTCGACCCCGACCGCGTCGCCGTTCGCGCGACGACCACCGACCGCCTCGGGTTCACCGGGCGCGGCGAGGGCCTCGCGGCGCAGGCCGTCGCCCTGCTGCGGCGCGCAGGCTAGCGCGGCGGCAGGCCGCGCGCGCCCCGGCGCACCGCCCGACCACCTTCGCGACCGGCCCCCCGGGTCGCAGGGGCTACCGCGCGACCGGGTGGAACGTCCCGGCGCGGTGCAGCTGGCCGGGCAGCTCGCGACCCAGCTGCTCGGAAAGCCAGGCGGCGGTGGCGATCAGGGCGTCGAGGTCGATGCCGGTGTCGATGCCCTCGCCGTGGAGGAGGTAGACGAGGTCCTCCGTCGCGATGTTGCCGGTCGCCCGCGGTGCGAACGGGCAGCCGCCGGTTCCGCCGACCGCAGCGTCGAGCACCGCCGCTTCGGCCTCCAGCGCCGCGTAGGCGTTGGCGAAGCCGGTGTTCCGCGTGTTGTGCAGGTGGACGCCGACCGCCGTGCCGAGCGCGGCGCTGCCCTCGAGCAGCGTCTTCACCTGACGCGGCACGCCGACGCCGATCGTGTCCGCGAAGACGATCTCGTCGGCACCCGAGGCTGCGAGCCGGCCGGCGATGTCGAGCACCCGGCTCGGGTCGACGGCGCCCTCGAAGGGGCAGCCGAAGGCGACGCTGATCGTCACGTTCACTCGCCGCCGGTCGTCGTGTGCCCGGGCGACGATCCGCTCCGCGGCCGCCAGCGACTCGTCGACCGTCGCGTTCGCGTTGCGGCGGCCGAACTCGTCCGTGGCCGAGACCGCGAAGTGAACCTCCTCGAGCCAGGTGGCCTCGAGCCTCTCGTAGCCGCGCTCGTTCAGGGCGAGGCCGGAGTAGACGACGCCGGCCTGCCGCCCGATCGCGTCGACGACGTCCTCGGCGCCGGCCATCTGGCGAACGCGCGCGGGGTCGACGAAGCTCGCGACCTCGACGCGGCGCACGCCCGCCGAGGTCAACCGCCCGACGAGCTCAGCGCGCGTCGCCGGCGCGAGGGTCTTCCGCTCGTTCTGGAGGCCGTCCCGGGGCCCCACCTCGCAGATCACGGTCGGCATCGACCGAGGCTACCGCTCGAGGAGGATCCAGGTCGCCCGCGCGACCCCGCGCAGCCTTCCGCCGGTGGCGGCGAGCGCAGCGTCACCTCGGCGCCGCCCCCGAGGAGCGCCGCGACGAGCCCGGCGGCGTAGCCGCCGTTGACGTCGGGCGGGCCGCGGAAGCGGCGGGCGATCGTCAGCGTCTCGCTCACCCGGGCAGGGCGGCCACCCGGTCTTGCAC
>JBHEMU010000167.1:0-21703 GCA_046262415.1 Gaiellaceae bacterium
CTGCGAGGAGCTCCCCGCGAGCGCCTGTCGGGAGGCCGCCGCACAGCTGCCGGAGCTCTGCCGTGTGCACCTGGGCGCCGAGCCGGCGCGGGTCTTCGCCGGTCCCAGGCGGCTGGCCGTGCTCGTCGAGGACGCCCCCGAGCGAACACCCGACGAGTGGGTGCAGGGGCCGCCGGTGGCGCTCCGCGAGCAGGCGGCGGAGGGGTTCGCGCGGCGGCACGCGGTACCCGTCGGCGCCCTGGAGGAGCGCGACGGCCTCCTCGGCGTCACGCGCCCGGGTAAGCCTTTCCGCGAGGTGCTGCCCGATCAGGTCGACGCGGTCGTCCGCGGGCTCGCCTTCGCCAAGCCGATGCGCTGGGACGAGAGCGGGCTCCGCTACCCCCGGCCGGTCCGGTGGCTGCTCGCGAAGCTGGACTCCGAGACGGTGCTCGGCCGGACGTCGTACGGACACAGGTTCACGCACGGCGCGGTCGAGGTCCCCGCGGCAGCCGCCTACGCGCAGACGCTGCGAGCGGCCGGAGTCGAGCCCGATGCCGGCGAGCGCCGGCGCGCGATCGTCGAGGGACTCGACGCGGTCGGGAGCTGGAGCGACCCGGCCGGCGTGCTGGAGGAGGTCGTGCACCTCGTCGAGAGCCCATCGGTGCTGTCTGGCAGCTTCGACGAACGCTACCTGCAGCTGCCGCCGCGCGTCGTCGTCGCGGCGATGCAGTCGCACCAGCGCTACTTTCCGCTCGGCGGCAACCGGTTCGCATTCGTGGCGAACGGAGGCGACCCGGAGGTGGTCCGCGCGGGCAACGAGAGCGTGCTCGAGAACCGCCTCGAGGACGCCGCCTTCACGTTCGAGCGCGACGTCGCCCAGGGGATCGGGCGGCTGGGGGAACGGCTGGGCTCGATCACCTTCTTCGCGGGCGCCGGCAGCTTCGCGGAGAAGACGGAGCGCCTCGTCGTCCTGGTCGAGCGGCTTGGCGGCGGCGATGCCTCGCGGGAGGCGGCCCGGCTCGCGAAGGCCGATCAGGCCTCGGAGCTCGTGCGCGAGTTCCCCGATCTCGAGGGTCACATCGGGGCCGAGTACGCGCGTCTGGCCGGGTACCCGGAGGCCGTGTGCGCCGCCGTCGACGAGCACTACCTGCCCGACTCGGCCGGAGGGCCCCTGCCGGGGACGGAGCCCGGCAAGGTGCTCGCCGCGGCGGACAAGATCGACAGCCTCACGGTCGCCTTCGAGCTCGGGCACAGGCCGACGGGCTCGAGAGACCCCTTCGGGCTGCGCCGCGCCGCGATCGGCCTCTGCCGCCTCGCCGACGAGGGCGCGCTCAGGATCGAGCGCGCGCAGCTTGCGGAAGGCGTCCGCGACTTCGTCGAGGAGCGGTTCGAGGGGCTGCTCGAGGTGCCGGTCGAGTGCGTCCGCGCGGCTCGCGCCTCGGCGATGCCAGATCTCGGCGGCGTCGCCGCCCTGGCGCGCTTCCTGGCTGCGCTGCCCGACGAGCAGCTCGAGCCGGTGCACACCGTCCACATGCGCTCCGGGCGCATCGCGGCGGGCGCCGGAGCCGCCGCCGAGGTCGATCCGGCGCTACTGCACGAGCCGGCCGAGATCGAGCTCGCTCAGGCCCTGCAGCGGGTCGACACGGGTCAGGTCGCGGAGCGCCGCTTCGGGGAGGCGTTCGCCGCGGCCGCGGAGCTGGCGCCCGTCGTCGAGCGCTTCTTCGAGGACGTCCTCGTGATGGCGGAGGACTCGGCCGTCCGCGCGAACCGGCTCCGGCTGCTGCTCGACGTCCACGAGACGGTCGGCAGGCTCGGCGACCTGGCGCAGCTCCCGCGATGAACGCGCCCGTCGAGCTCCACGTGATCTCGGACTCGACGGGCGCCACCGCGGCGCGGCTCGTGCAGGCGCTCGAGGCCCAGTTCCCCGACCAGGTCTTCGAGGAGATCCGCCACCCGCGGGTCGAGACGGTCGACGACCTCCGGCTCGCCGTCGAGCGCGCGCGCGGTCGCCCGGCCGTCCTCCTCTACACGCTCGTGGACGAGGAGCTGCGGGAGCCGATGCGGGCGTTCTGCGAGAGCGCGGAGGTCCACTACTGCGACATCCTCGGCCAGCCCCTGGCGGAGGTCGCCAAGGTCTCCGGGATGGCGGCGAAGATGCGGGCGGGCGCCCGCCATCCCCTCGACTCCGCGTACTTCAAGCGCATCGCCGCGATCGAGTTCGCCGTCAAGCACGACGACGGGGTGGGGAGCGGCCTCGAGGAGGCGGACATCGTGCTCGTCGGGGTCTCGCGTACGTCGAAGACGCCGCTCTCGATGTACCTCGGCTATCAGGGCTACAAGACCGCGAACGTGCCGATCGTGCGGGGAATCGAGCCGCCGCCGGCGCTGTTTCAGATCGATCCGATCAAGATCGTCGGGCTGACGATCGACGCGAGCCGCCTCGTCGAGATCCGCCAGGAGCGGGTCCGTCACATGCGCGCGAGCCGGCGAGCGTACGCGCAGCTGGTCGAGATCTACGAGGAGCTCGAGCAGGCCGAGGCGATCCACCGCCGGCTCGGCTGCCCCGTGCTCGAGATCACCGACCTGTCGATCGAGGAGACGGCGCACCGGATCCTGCAGCTGGTCGAGCAGCGCCGGACCGAGGCCGGGGCCGCGGCCGCAGCGAGCCCGTGAAGCCGAAGCCGCCGGTTCCGGCGTGGCGGTGGGCGATCTGGTGGACGGCGCTCGCCTTCGCGACCGTCCTCTTCTACGTGCTGCTGACGCCGCTGTGGATGGGCCTGCGGGCGCTCGCCTGGGTGGCGGAGTTCCGGGCCCGGAGGCAGCGCTGACCTCCCGCGGGGGCCGTCAGGAGCCTGCGGCGGTAGGGGCGCGAGTCGCCTGGATCTCGGTCGCGCCGGTGAAGGGCCTTGCACTCGTCGCGCGGGAGGAGGTCGAGCTGGAGCCGGCCGGCGTGCGCGAGAACCGCCGTTTCTACGTGCTCGACGGGGATGGGCGGATGGTGAACGGCAAGCGGCTCGGCCGGCTCGTTCAGGTAGTTCCGGATTACGACGAGGAGGAGGGGCGGCTGGCGCTGCGGTTCCCCGGCGGCGACATCGTGGAGGGACGAGTGCGGACGGCCGGGGCCGTCGACTCGAGCTTCTACGGCCGGCCCGTGGAGGGACGCCTTGTCGAGGGCCCCTGGGCGGAGGCGCTGTCGGCCTTCGCCGGTCGCCCCCTGCGGCTCGTGCGGGTCGAGGCGGCCGGAGGCGGGCTCGATCGCGGCAGCGGCGCGGGCGTCTCGCTCGTCTCCCTGGCGTCGCTCGGGGCGCTCGCGGCGGCCGCCGGCGCCTCCGCGCCGGTGGACGGCAGACGGTTCCGCATGCTGTTCGGGCTGGACGGTCTCGCCGCCCACGAGGAGGACTCGTGGCTCGGACGCCGGGTCCGGGTCGGCGAGGCGATCGTCTCGCTGCGCGCACGGACCGGGCGCTGTGCGGTAACGACGCAGAACCCCGAGACGGGCGAGCCCGACCTCGACACGCTCCGCGCCATCGGCGCCTACCGGGCCGGGGTCCACTCCGAGGAGCCGCTCCGTTCGGCGTGTGGGGCGACGTCGCCAGGCCCGGCCGTGTCCGGGTAGGCGACCCCGCCGTGGGGGAGACGTAGGGCGAATCGTCACTCCTTCGGCACTTCCCCGCGCGCTCCGGGCTCGCTCGAGCCGGGTAGGCTCGCAGCGGGGAGGAGGACGGGCTACCTGGGGCTTGTCCCCGCGAGACCTGTCCGAACCCGGCTTCCGGGGGGTTCGGCACGCCGGGCATGGGAAGATTCAGCCCGTGATCGAAGCGACGCGCTACGTCTACGACTTCGACGAGCCCTCCGACGGAGGGAAGACCCTGCTCGGAGGCAAGGGCGCGGGGCTCGCCGAGATGACCGCCCTCGGAGTCCCGGTCCCGGCCGGCTTCACGATCACGACGGACGCCTGCCGCGCCTACATGGCGGCCGGCAGCCGGCTCCCGGACGGGCTGGAGGCGGAGGTGGACGAGCATTTGCGCGCCCTCGAGGCGAAGACCGGCAAGCGGTTCGGCGATCCGAACGACCCGCTCCTCGTGTCCGTGCGTTCGGGTGCGGCCGTCTCGATGCCGGGGATGATGGACACGATCCTCAACCTCGGCCTGAACGACGAGGCCGTGGCGGGCCTCGCCGCCGCGACCGGCAACCCGCGATTTGCCTACGACTCGTATCGCCGCCTGATCCAGATGTACGGCGAGGTCGTCGAGGGCATCGACGGACACCGCTTCGAGCAGGAGCTCGCGGCCGTGAAGCGCGCCCGCGGCGTGTCCCAGGACGTCGACCTCGACGCCGACGACCTCCGGGACCTCGTCGACACCTACAAGCGCATCTACGAGCAGGAGACCCGACGTCCCTTCGCCCAGGACCCGCGCGAGCAGCTGACGCGCGCGATCCGGGCCGTCTTCGACTCCTGGGAGACGCCGCGGGCCCAGGTCTACCGGCACGCGCACGACATCCCGGACGAGCTCGGCACTGCGGTCAACGTCGTCCAGATGGTGTTCGGCAACAAGGGCGAGGGGTCGGGCACGGGCGTCTGCTTCACGCGGGATCCCTCGACGGGCGAGAGCGGCCTCTACGGGGAGTTCCTCGCCAACGCCCAGGGCGAGGACGTCGTCGCCGGCATCCGCACGCCCGAGCCGCTCGCGCGCATGCGCGAGCACCTGCCCGCAGCGTTCGACCAGCTGCTCGACACGATGCGCCGCCTGGAGGAGCACTACCGCGACATGCAGGACATCGAGTTCACCGTCGAGGACGGGACCCTCTACCTGCTCCAGACCCGCAGCGCCAAGCGCACGGCCGCCGCGGCGCTCAAGTGCTCCGTGAGCATGGTCGACGAGGGGCTGATCAGCCGCGAGGAGGCCGTCGCCCGCATCGACCCCGGCCAGCTCGACCAGCTGCTCCATCCGATGATCGATCCGTCCGCGGACGTCGAGGTCGTCGCGAAGGGCCTGAACGCCTCGCCGGGTGCAGCGTCCGGCGCGGTCGTCCTCGATGCCGACACGGCCGAGGAGCGGGGCCGCGACGGGGAGCCGGTGATCCTCGTCCGCTGGGAGACCACCCCCGACGACTTCCACGGGATGCTCCACGCCGCGGGGATCCTCACCGCGCACGGCGGGCTGACCTCGCACGCGGCCGTGGTCGCGCGCGGCATGGGCACGCCCTGCGTCACGGGCTGCGAGGAGCTCACGGTCGACCTCGCCGCCCGGACGGCGAAGCTCGCCGGGCACGAGCTCCGCGAGGGCGACCTGCTCACGATCGACGGGGGCACGGGGGAGGTGATCGTCGGCGAGGTGCCGCTCGTCCCGCCCAGGATCAACGAGGACTTCCAGACGATCCTCGAGTGGGCCGACGAGCTGCGCCGCCTGCGGGTGCGGGCGAACGCCGACACGCCCGGCGAGGCGGCGAAGGCGCGCGAGTTCGGCGCCGAGGGGATCGGCCTCTGCAGGACGGAGCACATGTTCCGCGAGGACGACCGCCTGCCCCTCGTCCGCGAGATGATCCTCGCCCGCGACGAGGAGGGCCGCCGCGCCGTTCTCGACCGCCTCCTGCCGATCCAGCAGGCCGACTTCGAGGGGATCTTCGAGGCGATGGCGGGCCTGCCGGTGACGATCCGCCTCCTCGACTGGCCGCTGCACGAGTTCCTGCCCGCGCTCGAGGACACGGCCGACGAGGCGATCCGCGAGCGGATCTGCGCGCTCCACGAGGCGAACCCGATGCTGGGCTGGCGCGCCTGCCGCCTCGGCCTGCTCCATCCGGAGATCTACGAGATGCAGGTGCGCGCGATCGTCCGCGCCGCGCTCGCCGTCCGCGAGCGCACGGGTGAGGCACCGCTCGTGGAGATCATGCACCCGCTGGTGGCCTTCGGCGAGGAGCTCGCCCGCCTGCGCGACCTGACCGTCGAGACGGCGGCCGAGGAGGGCACGCTGGAGTACCTCGTCGGCACGATGATCGAGCTGCCGCGGGCGTGCATCCGGGCCGACGAGATCGCCGAGCACGCCGACTTCTTCTCCTTCGGCACGAACGACCTGACGCAGACCGCGCTCGGGCTCTCGCGTGACGACGCCGGCCGCTTCCTCGCGCCGTACCTGGAGCTCGGCATCCTCGAGCGCGACCCCTTCGAGACGATCGACCGGGAGGGGGTGGGCGACCTGATGCGGATCGCCGTCGAGCGGGGGCGGAGCGTCAAGCCCGACCTCAAGCTCGGGATCTGCGGCGAGCACGGGGGAGAGGCGGCGTCGGTCGCGTTCTGCCACGAGCTCGGCCTCGAGTACGTCTCGTGCTCCGCCTTCCGCGTGCCGCTCGCGAGGCTCGCGGCGGCCCAGGCGGCGCTCGCGGAGAGCGGAGCGGCGGAGTACGTCACCGCCGGCGGATAGCACCGGCGCGAGTCCCGTAGGCACGACGGCGGTCCGGCCGTCGCCTGCGATCGACCTCGCCCCGCCCGACACGCCCAACCTCGTCGACCGCCCCGAGCTCGCGGCCGCGAGAGGCGTCGGGCGGAACACGCTGGAGACGATCCTCTTCCGGGGCGTCTCCACCCCCGTGGCGCTCGTCTTCGTCGTGCTCCAGAGCCGGCTGCTCGAGCCCGAGGGCCGCGGGGAGTTCGTGGTCGTCGTGCTCGGGGCGACGATCGTCTCGCGCCTGCTCGGCCAGCTCGGGGTGGCCGTCACGAGCTGGCGCGGCCGCTCGGACCTGCCCGTCCGCGCACTGACGCACCGGGCGCTCGTACTCGGGGCCGCGCTGGCGCTGGCCGGCGCGCCGCTGATGGTGTCGGTCAGCGCTCTCTCCGGCCAGGTCGGCTGGACGGCGGCGTCGATCGGCGCGGCCGGAATCCTGCCCAACGTCGTCTGGCAGGCGCTCTCGGGCGTCCTGCTGGGCGAGGCGCGGCTGCGCCTGTGGAACGCGATCCAGCTGGCTCCCCCGGTGCTGGCGCTCGCGGCGCTCCTCGTCCTCGTCCAAGGGCTCGACACCGGCGTTCCGGGGGCACTCGCCGGCTGGTCGCTCGCCCAGGCCCTGACCGCCGGCTTCGCGCTCGTCGCCGCGCGGGACCTCTGGTGGCCTCCCGCCGTCCCCAGCCCGGCAGACGCGGCCTCGCGCGCGATCGCGCGGCTTGCGCTCGTGATGGGCGCCGTCCAGATTCTCAACCTGATCAGCTACCGCGCCGAGGTGTTCGTGCTCGGCCGCGAGGCCGGGAACGCAGGCGTCGGCGTCTACTCGATCGCCTTCCAGGCCGTGGAGTCGATGTGGCTCGTGCCCGCGGCGATCGCGACAGCCGTCACGGCGCCGGCGATCGCCGCGCGGGCAGACCGCGATGCAGCCCGCCTCGTGGCCCGATCGTCGCTCCGGGCGCTGGTCCTCGCCGGGGGCGTGGCCGCGGCCGTCGGAGCGGGCGCACCCTGGCTCGTCCCGGCGGTGTTCGGCTCGGATTTCGACGGGGCCGTGCGGCCGCTCGCCCTCCTCCTGCCGGGCGTGGTCGCCTACGCGCCGGTGACCGTGCTGGTCGTCTACCTCTCGATCCGGAGGGCGCGCCCCTGGTTGAGCCTGGCCGTCTCGGCAGTCGCGGGGGTCCTGACGGTGGCGGCGGCGGTCGTGCTCGTGCCGAGCCACGGCGCGTCGGGCGCCGCCGTGGCGAGCTCGATCGGCTACGGCGCCGGGGCGCTCGTGGCGTGGTTCTTCTTCCTCTGGCTCTCGCGGCGACCCTTAGACTCGCGGGTGCCGTGAGCTTCACGGAGTCTCGTTTCCCCCGCGCCGGAGGTCTCGCCCCATGCCCCTGCTGATCGTCGCTCTCGCCGCCCTCTTCCTCGTCCTGATCGTCGTCGGGCGCGCCGTCCGGATCATCCCGCAGGCGCGCGCCGGGATCGTCGAGCGGCTCGGCCGCTACAGCAAGACGCTCGACCCCGGCCTCCACCTCCTGCTCCCGTTCGTCGACCGCCTCCGCCGGCCGCTCGTCGACCTGCGCGAGCAGGTCGTCACCTTCGAGCCGCAGCCCGTGATCACGCAGGACAACGTCACGATCTCGATCGACACCGTCTTCTACTTCACGATCACCGACCCGTTCCGCGCCACCTACGAGGTCGCGAACCTGCTCCTCGCCGTCGAGCAGCTGACGATCACGACGCTGCGGAACGTGATCGGCTCGCTCTCCCTCGAGGAGGCGCTCACCTCCCGCGACAAGATCAACAGCGAGCTCCGCATCGTGCTCGACGAGGCGACCGAGCGCTGGGGCATCCGCGTCAACCGGATCGAGCTGAAGTCGATCGACCCGCCGGGGACGATCCAGGAGGCGATGGAGATGCAGATGCGTGCCGAGCGGAACAAGCGCGCCGCGATCCTCAACGCCGAGGGCGAGAAGCAGTCCCAGATCCTGACCGCGGAGGGCGCGCGCGCCGCCGCCATCCTCAAGGCGGAGGGCGAGAAGGAGGCGAAGATTCTCCGCGCGATCGGCGAGGCCGAGGCGACCCGCCAGGTGTTCCAGGCGATCCACGACGGCAACCCGACGCCGGACCTGCTCGCCTACCAGTACCTGCTGACGCTGCCGCAGGTGGCCGACGGGCAGTCGATGAAGCTGCTGCTCCTGCCGTCGGACGCACTCGGCACGATGGGCGCGGCGTCGGCGTTCGGAGCCGCGTTCCAGGCCGGCCAGGAGACGGCCAAGGGCGCGGACGGGCGTCCCACCGCGCAGCAGTAGATGGACTGGATCTTCTGGCTGGTCGTCGGCGTCGTCCTGCTCGGACTCGAGGCGATGACGCTCGCGTTCGTCGCGGTCTACTTCGGCGTCGCCGCGCTCGCGGTGGCGGTCGTGGCGGGGCTGGGCGCGCCGGTGTGGCTCCAGGTCGTGATCTTCTGCGGCGTGTCGCTGCTCGGGCTCGGCCTGACCAGACGGATCGCGACGCGCATGTTCCGCGGCCCCGTCGTCAAGTCGAACGTGCACACGCTCGCGGGCCGCCGCGGCGTGGTGACGCAGGCGATCGACGCGCACGAGGGTCGGGGGCAGGTCCGCATCGGCACCGAGTACTGGACGGCGCGCGCGTACTTCGAGGACGCTCCGACGATCGCGACGGGCGCGCGAGTCGAGGTCGTGCGGGTCGAGGGCGTCACGGCGATCGTGCTGCCGATCGACGAGCCCGTCACCTAAGGCGGCGCTTGCGACGCCGACCTCAGGAGCGCGGGCTTGCCCGCGCTCCGTCTGAGCCGACCGCACGAGCGGATCCGGGGAGAGACCGACGCTCCCAGGCGGCGCTTGCGACGCCGACCTCAGGAGCGCGGGCTTGCCCGGGCTCCGTCTGAGCGGACTGACGAGCGCATCCGGGTAGAGCTTCACGCTTGTAGCGCTTAGCTGTCTCGCTCGGTCCCGTCGTCGAAGACGCAGACGTGGTGCGGCGGCAGCCACTCCCAGCGGATCGCGACCCCGATCCGCTTGCCGATCCGGGGCGCGCCAGGCGGCGTTGCCCCGCACCGTTCGAAGGCGCGGTTGTGGTCGATTCGCCTGTAGGTCGCGAGCGTGAAAAGGCCGCTAGCACCACGGCGCCGAGAGCGAGAACGATCCGCATCGCCACTCGCAGCGGCATCCGCTACGCGAGCCCCCGCACCTTCCAGTACGAGAGCGCGACCGAGATCACGGCCACGGCCAGGAGCCCGGCGAGGCCGGCTACCCCCAGTCGCCCGTAGGCGGCGTGCCCCCGCCCGAACCGCGCCAGGGCGAGCGTGCCGGCGATGCCGCCGGCGAGCCCGCCCAGGTGGCCGCCGATGGAGATGTTCGGCGCGTAGAACGTGAAGGCGAGGTTGACCGCGATCAGCGTCAGCGCGTTCCCCGCGAGGCTTCCGGTCTGCTGGTACTCGATGATCAGCATCGCGCCGAGGATCCCGAAGATGGCCCCTGAAGCGCCGACCGTGATGCTGTTCGGGGGGCTCGCGAGCAAGGCTCCGGCCGAGCCGGCCAGTCCCGAGGCGACGTAGAGGGCGAGGAAGCGCGCGGAGCCGAGGTAGGTCTCGACGATGCTGCCGAGCCACCAGAGCGCGAGCATGTTGAAGATGATGTGGAGCAGGCTCGCGTGCAGGAAGGCCGACGTGCCCAGCCGCCACCAGTCGCCCGTGGCGATCAGCGGGCCGATCAGCGCTCCATCGAAGAAGTACCGCCCGCCGGGGTCGTTGATGCCCGCTCCCTGGTAGACCGTGACCAGGTAGACGGCCACGTTGATGCCGAACAGCGCCTTGGTCACGGGCGCCCCCGTCCCCCCGATCCGGGTGCGGCTCACGCTCCGGGCGACGCGCGCGGCGCCGGTCGGACGCCCTGAGTGGTCCGGGCAGCGGATCCCCACGGGTGCCGGGGTCATGCAGTCGACGCAGATCGGGCGCCCGCACTCCGAGCAGGACAGGCCGGTCTCGCGGTCGGGATGGCGGTAGCAGGTGGGCATCGCGGAAGCGGCGAGTAGCGTACCCGTGGGCATGCGCGTCCACGTCGCGTTCACTCCGGCGGAGGCGCTCTCCGCCCGACATGGTCGGGGCGCCGGCTGAGATCGCGGCGGCGCCTATGCGATGACCCGCACGAGCGGGAAGGGGCCCCAGCTTTCGTCTGCCGTCAGCACGGCGTCCGCGCCGAGAGCGATGCCACACGCGATCACGAGCGCATCCGGCAGGCGTAGCGATCGGTCGGCGGCCCGCAGCCCAGCCGCTTGCTCCGCGATCTCCGCTCCGATCGGCTCCACCTTCAGCCCGACGTTCTCGAGCTCCGTGCGCACGGCGTCTGACACGCCCTCTCGCGTCGCCCGAACGAGTACCTCGGCGTACGCGGAAGCCGGAAGCCGGAGATCGTCCTCGGCATGGTCCTCGAGTGCCGCGACCGCGCGAACGTGGTGCGCATCGAGCGCGTCCAGATAGCCGATCACGACGCTCGCGTCGAGGACGATCAGCGCCACTCGTCGCGCAACTGGTCGAGGTGCCCCGGCGGATAGAGACCGCTGAACCGCCCGGCCCCCGCTTTGATCGCAGCTCGCCGGCGGTCGCCGAGGCTCGGGGACGGCGTGAGGACGATCCTTCCCTGGGCGTCTACATCGACCTTCAACTCGTCCCCGGGCCGCAGACCTGTGGCTGCGACGGTTCGCACGGGGATCGTCACCTGCCGCTTGCTGGAGAGTCTCGTATAGCCACGTCTACGCTTGGTTTCACTCACTCTGAGTCAAGCTTATCCGATTTGACAGCGAACGTGCGTTCGGGTAGAACATGTGTTCGTATGATCGCCTGCATCCTCGTTCCGGCCTTCGATCTCCGTGCTGCGCTGCGCGAGCGGCCCAGGCTCGCGCTCGAACCCGCCGCGCTCGCGCCGCGGCCCGGCACCGATCCCAGGCTGGGTCCGGTCACCGCAGCCGCGGAGGCGGCGGGCGTCAAGCCCGGCATGCGACTCGGCGAGGCGCTCGCCACGTGCCCCGCGCTCGTGCTCGTGGAGCCCGACCCGGCCGCTGCCGAGCAGGAGTGGGAGGGGATCCTACGCCGGCTCGAGCAGGCCGGCGTCGCGGTCGAATCGGTCGACCTCGGCTGCGTGTACTTCGAGACGCGCGGAGTCGAGCGTCTCTACGGCGGAGTCGAGCCGACGCTCGAGCGCGCGCTCGCCGCTGTCGGTCCTGCCTGGGATCCCCGCGCGGGCGTGGCGCAGCGCCGGTTTGCCGCCCTGGCGGCGGCGAACGTCGCGCGGCCCGGGCAGATCCTCGTCGTCTCGAACGAGCGCACGCGCGACTTCCTCGCGCCGCTGCCGCTGACGCTTCTCCCGCTCGAGCCCGAGCGGCGAGAGGAGCTGGCGGAGCTGGGCGTGCGCTCGCTCGGAGAGCTTGCCGGGCTTCCGGGCGCGGCCGTGGCCGATCGACTGGGGCCCGACGGCCGGCGCGCCTGGAGCCTGGCGAGGGGTGACGGACGGAGGCGGGTCGAGCCGCGGAAACCGGCCGAGACGCTCGCCGAGCTGCTCGAGTTTCCCGAGGCGGTGGGGAACGAGCTCACCCTCCGCCGTGCGCTCGGCGCCCTGCTGAAGCGGGTGCTCGCCCGGCCGGAGCGGGGCGACCGGGAGCCTCGCAAGCTGGCGCTGTCGGCCAGGCTCGTCGACGGCGGCTCCTGGCGGCGTACGGTCACGCTGCGCGAGGCGACGGCCGAGCGCGACCGGCTCCGTGCGGCGCTCGGGCCTCGCCTCGCCGAGCTGCCGGGGCCCGTGAGGTCACTCGGAGTCGAGCTCGTCGAGCTCGGTCGGCCGGGCGGCCGCCAGCTCGAGCTCGTCCGGCCCGACGGAGCCGAGGCGGAGAGCTCGCTCCAGGAAGGGCTGCGCCAGGTGCGCGCGAGCGCCGGATCGGGAGCCGTCTGCACCGTCGTCGAGGTCGCACCGTGGTCGCGCCTACCAGAGCAGCGCGCGCTGCTCGTCCCGCGAGACGCGTAGCGGGATGACGGATGGAAGGAAGGGGTGATGGCGCTTCGAGCCCACTGACGGTCGACCCGCAGCACGTGCACGTGCACGGAGGCGGGCGTTCGCGTGCGCTCAACGAGCCCCGCCCGGCGCTCGTGGAGACGAGCTTCGACGGAACGCCCTGGCAGGTGAACCGCCGGTGTGTCGCGCTCGTGCGCGAGGAATGGCGCGTCGTCGACCGCTGGTGGACCGAGGACCCGGTCAGCCGGCGCTACTTCGAGCTGGTGCTCGAGAGCGGCGAGAACGTGGTCGTCTACCGGGACGAGGAGCGCGGCGGATGGTTCACGCAGCGTGCCTAGTGCGCTCGATCCTGGGGTCGAAGTGCGCGGCGCCCTCGAGCGAGAGCGCTCCCTCGCGTGTCTCAGCCACCGGGAGCTTGAAGACCATCGAGTCCTGCCACAGCCCTGCGGCGGCCTTGCCGTTCGTCTTGATGCAGGGCATCCCGAACATCTTTCCGACCTCGACGTGCGCGTTGTGCGCCGCCAGGTCGTCGGCGATCTCCGCGTACCGCTCGCTCGCGTCCATCCGGACCGATGATGACGTACGTCGAGCTGCACTGCCACTCGGCGTACTCGTTCCTGGACGGGGCATCGCGGCCCGAGGAGCTGGTGGTGCGCGCTGCGGAGCTCGGCTACGAGGCGCTCGCCCTCACCGACCACGACGGCGTCTGCGGCTCGCTCGAGTTCGCGCACGCGGCGAAGGCGTTCGGCGTCCGGCCGATCACCGGCGCCGAGGTCACGCTCGCGGGCGGGGCGCACCTGACGCTGCTCGTCGAGTCAGCGCGGGGATACGCGAACCTCTGCTGGCTCCTGACAGCTGCGCACGCGGGCACGCGCCTGCCCGGGCGCGAGGCGGAGCTGCTGGAGCCCGCCCTCGACCCGGAGCTGCTGCTGGAGCGGAGCGAGGGGCTCATCTGCCTGTCCGGGTGCGCGCGGCACGGACTCGGCGTCCACGATCCGAACGCGGCGGCGCGGGTCGCGAGGGCGTTCGGCCGGGACCGGTTCTTCGTCGAGCTCCAGCGCCCGTACGAGCGCGGCGACGCCCGCCGGAACGTCGCTCTGCGCGACCTGGCGGAGTCGCTCGGGGTCGGGACGATCGCAACGGGGGACGTCCACGCGCACCATCCGAGGCGGCTCCCGCTCCAGGACGTCCTGGTCGCGATCCGGGGTCGCACCTCGCTCGACGCCTGCGAGCGCGAGCGGCGGGGGAACTGCGAGGGCGTCCTCAGGCCGCCGGCGGAGATGGCCGAGCGGTTTCCCGGCGACGGCGGCGCGGTCGCGCGCACGGCGAGGCTCGCAGAGCGGCTCGAGTTCGACCTGACGCAGGAGCTCGGCTATCGCTACCCGGACTTCTCGGGCGGCTCGGAACCGGCCGACGCCCAGCTGGCGCAGGTCTGTGCCAGGGCGTTCGAGGAGCGCTACGGGGGCTCGAACGGCCACAAGCGGCGGGCGCGCGAGCGGCTGGACGAGGAACTCGCGGTGATCGCCGAGCTCGGGCTCGCCGGCTTCTTCCTGCTGCACTGGGAGGTGCTCGAGCTCGCGCAGGAGGTGGCGTGCGAGCTCCGAGGGCCCGACTCGCCACGACGGTTGCTGCCGCCCGGGCGTGGGCGCGGCAGCTCGGTCGGCTCGATCGTCTGCTACCTGACTGGGCTCTCGCACGTCGACCCGGTCGAGGCTGGCCTCTCGCTCGGCCGGTTCCTGAACCGCGAGCTCGTCGCGGTGCCCGACATCGACCTCGACTTCCCCCGCGACATCCGGGAGAAGCTGATCGTCGCCGTCACGGAGCGTTACGGCCGCGAGCACGCCGCGCTCGTGGCGAGCTTCTCCACGTACCGCTCGCGCGGGGCGATCCGCGACGTCGGCAAGGCGCTCGGACTGCCGTTCGGCGAGCTCGAGCGCCTGGCCCGCGTGACCGAGGGCAACCCGAGGCGGGTCGCCGAGGAGCTGGAGCTGCTCCCGGACGCCCCGCGGAAGCTCGCGTCTGCCCGCTGGCGCGCGCTCGGGGAGCTCTCGGCGGAGATCGCGGGGCTGCCGCGCCACATCTCGCAGCATCCGGGCGGGATGGTGATCTCCACCCGCCCCCTCGTCGAGCTCGTTCCCGTCCAGCCGGCGGCGATGGCCGGACGCCAGCTCTGCCAGTGGGACAAGGACTCCTGCGCGGACGCAGGCTTCCTCAAGATCGACCTGCTCGGCCTCGGCATGCTCTCGGCGGTCGAGGAGTGCGTCGACCGGATCGCCACCCTGCGGGGCGAGCCGATCGACCTGTCCCGGATCCCGCTCGACGACGCGGGCGTCTACGGCGAGATCCAGGACGCGGACACGGTCGGCGTCTTCCAGATCGAGAGCCGGGCGCAGATGCAGACGCTGCTGAGGACGCGGCCGGAGAACCTCGACGACCTGACGATCGAAGTCGCGCTGGTGCGCCCGGGGCCGATCCAGGGCAAGGCGGTCCATCCCTACATCGAGCACCGCCGGCGGCTGCGCGAAGACCCGGGCTTCGTCCCGCCGGTCGACCATCCGCTGCTCGCGGACCCGCTGCGGGACACGCTCGGCGTCGTCGTCTTCCAGGACCAGGTGCTGGAGGTGGCGATGGCGCTCGCGGGCTTCTCGGTGGGGGAGGCCGAGGGTTTGAGGCGGGCGATGAGCCGCAAGCGCAGCGAGGAGGCCCTCGAGGCCTACCGCGGCCGGTTCGTCGAGGGTGCCGCGGGCCAGGGCGTCGACGCCGAGACGGCCAACACGGTGTACGACAAGCTCGTCGGCTTCTCGGGCTTCGGGTTCCCCAAGTCGCACGCGGCGGCGTTCGCCCTGCTCGCCTACCAGTCGGCCTGGCTGCGCCACCACTATCCGGGTGAGTTCCTCTGCGCCCTCCTGAACGCCCAGCCGATGGGGTTCTACCCGCCCGCGAGCCTCGTCCGCGACGGCCAGCGTCGGGGGGTGACCGTGCTCCCGCCCCACCTGAACCTGAGCAGCGCGAAGTGCGCGCTCGAGGCCGGAGCCGTCCGGGTCGGGCTGGGATACATCCGGTCGCTGGGTGAGAAGGAGGCCGAGGCGGTGGTGGCCGAGCGGGGGGTGGGCGGGCCGTTCGACGGCGTGCGCGAGCTCGCTCAGCGGACGTCGCTCGACCGGGGCGGGCTCGAGGCGCTCGTCGTCGCCGGCGCGTGCGACCTCTTCGGTCCGCGCCGCCGGCTGCTCTGGGAGCTCGGGCTCGCGCCGCGCTCGCAGAGCATCCCCGGGTCGGGCGGCGAGGCGCGCCAGCTCGCGCTTCCGCTCGACCCGACGACGGAGGTGCCCGAGCTTCCCGACCAGACGGACTGGGAGCGGATGTTCGCGGACTACCGGCACACGACCGTCTCGATCGGCGTGCACCCGCTCGAGCTGCTCCGCCCGCACTTGCCCGGAGCGGTCCTGTCCACCAGCGAGCTCGCCGACGCTCCTGACGGCACGCACGTCTCCGTCGCCGGGATGGCGATTGCCCGACAGCGCCCGGCGACCGCGAAAGGGGTCGTCTTCATGCTGCTCGAGGACGAGCACGGACAGGTGAACCTGATCGTCCCTCCGCAGGTATACGAGTGCTTTCGCGCGGTCGTCCGGGGCGAGCCGCTCCTCCTTGCGGCCGGGACCTTCGAGCGCAGCGGACGAAACCGCAACGTGGTCGTCTCCGAGCTCGCCACCCTCGGCCCACTCGCCCGCCGAGCCGCCGGCGAGGCCGAGGTGGCTGCCGCGCTCCCTCCCGCGCACCACTTCGGCCACCGCTGAGCGGCACCTGTCCCGGGGTCAGGCCCGTAGCCGTGTCCGGGCGGGACGTGTGCCGGGGTCAGGCCCGCAGCCGTGTCCGGGCGGGACGTGTCCCGGGGTCAGGCCCGCAGCCGTGTGCCGCTGGGCCGGGTCTCTGCCGGCGAGGTAGCCGGCGGGGGACCCCGGCGCGCGTCAGTAGTCGGTGTAGGCCCAGGCGTGATGCGGGAAGCGCCCGCGCGCCGCCCGGTCGAACGCACGGGCGTAGCCCGCCGCAGCCGACTCGTCGAGGGTCGCCGCGTACGTGTCGCGCAGGCTCTCGAGCTCCGCCATCGCCCACTCGACGCGGTCGGCGAAGTCGCCGTAGCGCTCCTCGGCCTCGTCGCGGTCGGATGCGACGAATGCTTCCTCGGCCTGGGCGACCTCCTTGAGCAGAGCCGCGTGCTCCGACGCGAAGAGATCGAGCTGCCGCCGCACGAGCTCGGAGAAGCGCTTCCGGAAGATCACGATCGCCATAGACTAGGCCGCCTGCTCGTCCGCACCTGGAACCTGTTCCACGGCAACTCGGTTCCGCGGGGGCGGCGGGCCCACCTGGAGGAGATGGTCCGGCTCGTCACCGCCGACAGCCCCGACGTGGTCTGCCTGCAGGAGGTTCCGGTGTGGGCGCTCGGACGGCTCGGGGGCTGGAGCGGGATGACCGAGGTCGCCGACGTGGCCGCGAGACCGCGGCTCGGGAAGCGGCCGGGGCGCCTCGTGAGCGCGATCCACCATGGATTCTTCCGCTCGTCGCTCGCCGGCCAGGCGAACGCGATCCTGCTCGCCCCGAGGCTCCACGCGCTCGAGCGGCGCCGGTTCGTGCTCAATCCACGCCGGTTCCGCCGCGACTGCGCGGGCGCGCTTCGCCTCGGCGTCCGTGCGCGGCTGCGCTGGGCCCGTGAGCGGCGCATCTGCCAGGCCGTCCGCATCGAGCGCTCCGGGGCGACGACCCTCGTCGTCGCGAACCTGCACGCGACGAATCACCCGGACCGCCGCGTGCCGGCGGCCGAGGTCCGCCGCGCCGCGCTGTTCACGCTCGGTTTCGCCCGGCCGGGGGAGCCGCGCCTGCTCGCGGGCGACTTCAACATCTCGCTCACGTCCGAGACGCTCCACGAGCTGATGCGGGCGCCGTTCGGATACTCGGGCGCCGGCCCCGGCATCGACCACGTCCTCGTCGCGGGAGCGCCCGCATCCGCACCCGAGGTCTGGCCGGTGGAGCGCCGGGCAGCGGCGGGACGAGTGCTGTCGGACCACGCTCCGGTCGAGGTCCGGCTCCGGTGACCTTCGAGGAGGCCCGTGCCGCCTTCCCGGTGCTGGAGCGGCTCGCCTACCTGAACGCCGGCTCGATGGGGCCGCTGGCCCGGGCGACGGTGGACGTGATGGCGACGCGCCTCCGGGCCGACCTGGACGACGGCCGCGGCGGGAAGGCCTACATCGAGGAGATGCTCGCCCTGCGGCAGCGGGTTCGCGCCGCGCTCGCAGCCGCCATCTCCGTCGATCCGGACGGGATCGCCCTGATGACCTCGACGACGGACGCCTGCAACGCGGTCCTGGCCGGCCTCGAGCTGGGTCCGGACGACGAGGTCGTGACGACGGACGTGGAGCACTTCGGGCTGATCGGACCTCTGCACGCCTCGGGCGCCCGCATCCGCGTCGCCCCCGTCGGCACGGCCTCCGGGCGGGACGCCGCGCAGGCGATCCTCGACCGGGTGACCGCTGCCACGCGCCTGATCGCCGTCTCGCACGTCGCCTGGACGAGCGGCAACTCGCTCTCGCCGGCGCTGCTCAAGGCCGAGACGGGCCTGCCCGTGCTCGTCGACGGAGCCCAGTCGGTCGGCGCGGTCGAGGTCGACGCCGCCGCCTTCGACTTCTACACCGTCTCGGGGCAGAAGTGGCTTTGCGGCCCGGACACGACCGGAGCCCTCTACGTCGCCGACCCCGAGCGCCTGCGCGTCGCCCGCCCGACGTACTTCTCGCAGGAGCGCTACGAGCCCACCGGCGCGTTTGCCGCGCGTCCAGGGGCGCAGCGCTTCGACTCGACCTGGCTGGGCGTGCCGTCGCTCGCCGGGCTGGAGACCGCGCTGCGGCAGGCACCCGATTGGCGCTTCGAGCGGATCCGGGAGACGGCAGCGCGGTGCAGGCGCCTGCTCGCCGACCGCTTCGAGATCGTGACAGCTCCGGATCAGGCCGGGCTCGTCTCGTTCCGCGTCCCCGACCCCGTCGCCGCCGTCGCCCGTGCCTACGAGCGGGGCGTCGTCCTGCGCGACCTCCCCGGCACGGGGCTGGTGCGCGCCTCGTGCGGCTACTGGACGAGCGACGGGGATCTGGAGCGGATGCTCGCGGCGATCTAGGAGCGTGGGTCTCTACCCGGATGCGCTCGTGCGGTCGGCTCAGACGGAGCGCGGGCAAGCCCGCGCTCCTGAAGTCGGCGTCGCAAGCGACGCCTAGACGTGTGATCGGAGGTGCCCGGCGACGTCCCAGGTCCAGAACTCGACGACGTTGCCGTCCGGGTCGTCGACGTAGAGCGCGCGACCCGTGCACTCGTCGCGGAAGTCCTCCTCGTGGATCTCCAGCCCGTGGCTGCGCAGCCGCTCGCGCACGGCCTCGTAGTCGCCGTCGCCCACGTGCATCGCGTAGTGCACGTGGGTGCCGCCACGACCGCCGGCGATGCCCGTCTGCGGCGTCCAGAGGCCGATGCGGGTCCGGTCGCCCGCCATCAGCCACGTGCGGTCGCCGTCACGACGCCCGACGACTGGGAAGCCGAGCACGCCGGCATAGAACTCCTCGGCGGCGGCGAGGTCGGCGACCTCGAGCACCAGCTCGTTGACGCCGGTGACGGGGACCGGCCCGGCCGGGGTCCGCGAGCTGCTCACGAGAGAGGGGCGAACAGGTCGACGCCGTTGCCGTCGGGATCCTTGACGATCGCGTACCGCTGTCCCCAGAAGGCGTCCCACGGCTCCCTCCGGCCCTCGTGTCCGGCGGCGGTGAGGGCCGCGTAGGTCTCGTCCACGCCGGCCGGATCGGGCAGGCCGAAGGCGAGCGCCACGCGTGCGCCGCCGCTCGGAGGCTCCCAGGCCGGATCGATGCCGCGGATCAGCTCGACCCGGTCCCACATCAGCCGGATCCCGCCCTCGAGCTCGACCTCGACGTGGTCCTCGCCCTCGGCGCCCTCGGCGAGCTCGAGCCCGAGCAGCCGGTAGAACGCGAGCGAGGCGCCCATGTCGGCGACGACGAGCCCGATCGCCTGCAGGGACGCGGCGGTCATGCCGTCACGCCTGTCCTCAGCCCGAGCTCGGCGGCGATCGGCCGCATCGCGACGGTCACGAAGGCGATGTGCTCGTCGAGGTCGACGCCGAGCTCCTCGGCGCCCCGCTCGACCTCGTCGCGGTTGACGCCCGCGGCGAAGGACGGCTGCCTCAGCTTCTTGCGCACGGAGCGCGGCTCGAGCGTGTCGATCCCGTCCGGGCGTACGAGGCCGCAGGCGTGGATGAAGCCCGCCAGCTCGTCGCAGGCGAAGAGCGTCCGCTTCAGCGGCGTGTCGCGCGGCAGCGCCAGGTGCTCTGCGTGCGAGAGGATCGCCTCGATCACCTCCTCGGGATATCCCTCCGCGCGCAGGATCGGGGCGCCGTCCTGCGGATGCCTGTCGAGCGTCGGGTGGATCTCGTAGTCGAAGTCGTGCAGGAGCGCGGTCGTGCCCCAGAGCTCCTCGTCCTCGCCGAACCGGCGCGCGTACGCGCGAGTCCCGGCCTCGACGGCCAGCGCGTGGCGCCGCAGGGCCTCGCTCTTCGTGTAGCGGGTGAGCGTCTCCCAGGCCGTCTCTCGGGTGATCTCCACAGGCGTGGCTAGGATAGCCCGCGGGATGTCGACCGCCGTCGCAAACGACCTGGCCGAGGCGTTCGTGATCGAGGGCTCACAGCCGCTCAGCGGACGGATCAGCGCGGCCGGGAACAAGAACGGCGCCCTGCCGATCCTGGCGGCCTGCCTCTTGAGCGAGGAGCCGATCCTGCTGCACAACGTGCCGCGGATCCGCGACGTGCAGACGATGATCGAGCTGCTCCGCCGGCTCGGCGCCGACGTCGACTGGTGCGGCGACAACGAGGTCCGAGCCCACGCGGCGTCGCTCCTGACGACCGAGCTCGACGACGAGCTCTCGAGCAGGATCCGCGCCTCGTTCCTCCTGTCCGGCCCGCTCCTGGCCCGCACCGGCTCGGCCAGCGTCCCGCCTCCCGGCGGCGACGTGATCGGCCGCCGCCGGCTCGACCCCCACATGCACGCGCTCGAGCGGCTCGGCGCCGAGATCGAGATCGGCGACCGGTACGAGATGAGGTCGTCGGGCCTGCGCGGCGCGTCCATCTTCCTCGACGAGGCGAGCGTGATGGCGACCGAGAACACGGTCATGGCCGCCGCCCTCTCCCCGGGTCACACCGTGCTCAGCAATGCCGCCTGCGAGCCGCACGTGCAGGACCTCTGCCGCTTCCTGGTCTCGCTCGGGGCGCGGATCGACGGGGTCGGCTCCAACGTCCTGCGGATCAGCGGCGTCGACCGCCTGCAGGGGGGCGAGTGGAGGATCGCGCCGGAGCACATCGAGGTGGCGAGCTTCATCGGCCTCGCGGCGGTGACGGGCGGCGACGTGACGATCGAGGGTGTCGTTCCCGAGGATCTGAGCCCGATCCTGCCCGCCTTCGAGCGCCTCGGCATCCGCGTCGAGCTGGAGGACTCGACCGTCCGCGTCCCCCCGGACCAGGAGCTCGTGATCCGGGACGACCTCGGTGGTCAGATCCCGAAGATCGAGGACGGACCCTGGCCGGCCTTCCCGGCCGACCTCACCTCGATCGCGGTCGCGGTCGCGACGCAGGCCCGGGGCACGGTCCTGATCTTCGAGAAGATGTTCGAGAACCGTCTGTTCTTCGTGGATAAGCTCGTCTCGATGGGTGCCCGGATCATCCTCTGCGACCCGCACCGGGCGATCGTCAGCGGGCCCTCGAAGCTCTACGGTCAGCGCCTGACGAGCCCCGACATCAGGGCGGGAATGGCGATGCTGATCGCGAGCCTCTGCGCCGAGGGCACCTCGACGATCGGCAACATCGGCGAGATCGACCGCGGCTACGAGCGGATCGACGAGCGGCTGCGAGCCCTCGGCGCCCGGATCGACCGCGTCGAGGGCTAGGTAGTGCCCCGCCCAGCAACGGAACGTCACTGGACGGGGCACTAGCGAGATGGCCCAGGACGTGCGCCTACGAGCCCACGCCGCGCTCGCCGCGACCGGCCGGGCGAACGTTGCCACGGGGCTCCCCGTGCTCGACCACCTGCTGACCCTCCTCGCGGAGCACGCCTCGTTCGACCTCGCCCTCGAGGTCGCTCCCGGCGGGGCGGCGGCAGAGGTGACCGCGGCGGGTCGGGCGCTGGGCGACGCGCTCGCCGAGCAGCTCCGCGCCGAGGGCGTCCGCGGGCACGGCACCGGCACCGTCCCGGC
>JBHEMU010000168.1:0-55038 GCA_046262415.1 Gaiellaceae bacterium
GAATCAGCGGCTGGACGAACTCCCAGAGCTCGTCGCTGACCAGTGGCTTCGCCATCTGCGCACCATCCTTTCAGCAGAGGTTGACGAAGCGGCTTTCGCCGTCAGCGGCGAGGAGCCTTCATTTCGTTAGGCGCTCTTAGCGGGAGAGACTGGCGAGTTGCCCTGAAGGATCGGCCGGAACCCCGCCTTGGTGAGCCCGGCCGGCGGAAGTTCGGCAGCGTCGGAGACGCGGTGGTTCATGTTCTCGCAGCGGCTGAGGGAGATCTTCGGTTCATCGAGGTCCAGCTTGAGGTCGAGCGCGTCCTCGGCGGCCCGGTGTCACGGTCGTCCGTCAAGAATTCTCTCGCGAAGGGGTGTCGCCGTCCGGTCCCACTCTTCGAGCGCGTGAGCCATGGACGCTACCGGTTCGTCGACTCTTGATACGACGTGGTTCGAGTCCTCTTCGGCGGGCCTAACTGGGCATCTTTCAAATCCTCCGGAGCGGGGTTCTCCTAGCCTGTGCTTCGGCCTCTTCCTTAGGGTCTCACGACTCGTTTGAACGAGAAGAACTCGCCCTCCCCCGGAGGTGCGCGCAGGCGAGCCGGAGGCGCAGCCGAGGGCTTGAACAGAGGCGCGGTGTCGAGGTAGCGCACAGCGCGGAGTGCGGCGGTGCGGCACCATGTCGGTGCCATGGCGAACACCCTCGGCCAGCCCACCCCTGACGAGTGGCTCTCGGGAACGCCTTACCTCATAGGCGCTGACGCCGCGAGCTCGGCCAGATTTTCGGAGGTGTACCAACGTTCCCTCGCTACGCGCGCACGAGCGGAGGCGGTCGCTGCCGAGATCAAGTCGCAAACGCAAGACATTCTTGAGCCGTTTGGAAGAGCACTGCGAACCGATCTGGTTGCGGAGAGCAACCGTTTGGAAGGTTACGAGTGGTCGCGCGCGGCGGTTCGAGAGGTGGTGAATCTCCATCGGGAGCTGATTCAAGCGCCCCTTCACAGCTTCATGGAGGCGATGCGCCGAGATCCTCATCTGATGGAGGCCCTCGGGCTCTATCGTGCATATGTGATCGCAGACGGGTGGGTGCATCACGACCAACGTCCTCGCGAGTATGAGATTCGCGGCTTGCACGCCGTTGTCTTGGCTGGCACGGAGCACGCTGGCCGATACAAGTGGAAGCTCAACAGAATAGAGAAAAGCGAGCACGTTCCCGTGGATCCGTTTGAAGTGCCACGCGCGATGACAGAGCTGACTCGTTGGTGGCTCTCAGGATCTCCGGATCCAGTTCTCGACGCCACCGTCGTTCACGCGTGGCTAACCCACATCCATCCGTTTGAAGACGGGAATGGTCGCCTAGCACGACTGTTGGCAAACCTCGCCCTGAGCCGTGCCGGTTATCCACCTCTCATCCTCCGCTCGACCAGCGACCGAGGGCAGTATCTCACAGCGTTGGCGGCGAGCGACGAGGCAGATATTCTGCCTCTTTACGACCTCTTCGCTTCGGTGGTGAAGCGATCGGCAAAAGCGATGGGCCGCGCTGGCTATGCAAGAGACTTCATCCAGGGTCGCCTACTCCAGACGCCCGCACAGCGCTACGAGGGCTGGCAACGCTTGGCTTATCACCTCACGAATTGCCTTCGCACGGCCGTTCGTGAGCGAGGCTGGGACGCGGCTTTCCAGGGCTATCCCGATGAGTTTGGGTATGACCTTCTTTGCGGCCGCAGTAGCGAAGGCAACTGCTGGTATATGAAGCTATTCGAAAGTGGGATGCCGCCTCAATGGCTGTTGTGGTTTGGCTACCGCAGTGATGAGACGATCGATCTCATCGGGACCGACCACATGACGCCGTCAATTTTTTTCTCGATTCGTGATGACGATCCCACTGCTGTTCACCCGTTTCGCGCGCTCTTTGACGACTCGGGTGTCGGAATACCCACTGAAATGTCGTTGGTGCCGGGTGAGATCCGCCCAGTAGTGGTGAGACGTGGCTATTCGAGCGTTGAGCTGCGGATTGAAGAGGCAGCGGAACTAGTCGCGCAATCCATCGTAAATGCTGCGCGAGCTGACTGACGCGCATTACGCAACAAAGAATATCGACGATGTCGGACACCCTGATGGGCGATGCAAGTCCCAAGGGCCGTTTCCTCGCAGGTTCCTGCGCTCCCCCTAACCGGCGGCCGCGCTGCGGATAGCGCACGTGAAATGGCGATCGCGTAGAGCCGCCGACACCGCTAGGAGATCCCACCATCGGCCCTCGGGCACAATCAGGTCCGGCGCGTCATCTTCGAGGTGGGGCGCGACCGGGCTGGTTCCGTCGATGACCTCGGCGAAGTCGGGGTTGGCATCCCAGCGGTTTCCGCGCCCCGTGATCGAGAGTTGGTCGGGCCCGACACCGACAAGGAAGACCGACGGGTACAGCTGGACGGCGAGCGTGTCGTTTCGGATATCGGCGTAGACGTCGCGAAGGTCGAGCGTCGCTGCAAGGTCGAGAAGGACGCCCGCGATCTGCGACTGCCTACGAGGCTGCAGGCCGACATGCTCAAACGGGCCGCCGAGTACGCGCGAAACCTCCTCGAACGGTGCGGCGTTGACGGCAGCCAGTCCTAGCTCGCCGGTATCGTGGCGGTCGCAGACCCAGACGGTCAAGCTGCGCAGCAGGGCCTCGGCTGCAGGCGCGTGTTCGTCCATGAGAAGAGCAATGACCGGGATAACGCTGACCGCATAGCGGTCGCCGATCGGTCGGCTGATCCCCGGCTGCGCCTCAGCAAAGCGCGCCAGCCAATCGGCGATTTCGCGCGCCAGGTCAGGATCGTCATTGCGGACGCGTAGCGCCAGTAAGCCAAGTATCTCCGCGAGTCGCAGGCACCTGATCGAGTACGTAACCCACGACGCGAATCCGCTGTAGCCGGCTAGTCCGAACTCCCGCAGCAGCCGATCGTCGCACTCCGTCCACAGTTGCCTGGCGTAGGTCTCGAACAAGCGGCCGACGGAGTCAGCGGCGACGACTGTCGTGTCGTCGGGCTCGGCCGCCCCGGATGCCCACGCGCCGCGGACCGCGCAAAGCGCGACGTGGCAAGCGAGGTCGAGCCGATCGCTCGCCTTCAAGCGCTCGCAAACCAGTGCGGCCTCGATCACGCCCAGCCCCGCGAGACGCCGCGGTTCCCAACTCGTCCACCGGCGGGAGAAGGCCTCGATGCTGTCCATGTCGGCGCTACGGTCGTCGATCGCGCCGAGCAGCCCGAATAGCTGGCCATCCATGCTTCCGCGCAGCACGGCGTCAGGATTGCCGCTGAGCCTCGTCAAGAGTGTGTCCTTGTTCCAGAACTCGATCGGCGTCTCGCCGCGGTCAACGCACTGCTGCTCGTACTCCTGGGCAACGACCGGTGCCTGTCCGGTCATGCGACCCGTCTGGACAAGCACCGCGCGACGCGGAAGATCCTTGTCGAATCCGGGCGCTGATAGGTCGCTCATCCGTAGGTCGTAGAGCTGGTCGCGAACCGGCCGAAACTCAGTGAGGTTCAGATCGCCGGCCTTCGTCTGGAAGACCCACTGCTCGCCGTTCCTCTTCGCGATCACGTCCTTTCCGAACTCGACCTGCCCGTGGACGAGCCGCACGTCCGTGAACCCCTCGGCGCGAAGCATGGCCATGAACGGCTCGTCAAACGCCCGCTCGCCGACGGTGTCAAGAAAGGCGGCGACGGCGTCGTCGAGCAAGCGCCTCCTCCCTCTTTCGCTTCTTGAGCTCGGCCATCCTGCGCTCTTCGTCAGGCGTCAGGGGTTCGAGCTTCTGGAGCTTCTCGGCTTGGTCGGGATGAATGAGGAGCGACGGCATCACGAGCTCATTGTTCTCGTTCACGGAGAACTCGACCTTTTCGAGCATCTCGTAGATCAGCTCGAAGCTCAGCTGCTGGCCGGCGGCGTCGATGACGTTGCCGGTGCCCTCGGTGACCTTGTTCATGGTCTCTACGAACAAGCCAACGAGGCCTTGTGCGAGCTGCTCGGCAGCCTCATCCATCTCGACGTGGAGCACGGAGAGATCGCCGGCGCGGACTGCCTTGAGATCCGCAGTGACGTCCATGTCGACGCCGCCCGGCTCGAGCTCTACGTCCATCCCCTCCCGGCTTCTCACACGCGAGCCAACCGTGCCGCCGGCGTCTACGAACTGGATCTGGCTCAGCAGCGGGCTGCGAGCGCGTGCGAGCGCGTGCACCGCCTGTCGGAAGAACTCGCTAAACGCCGCGTCGTACTCGTAAAGGGCGAAGGGCACGTTCCCATCCTGCCACGGGCACCGGAGTGTCCCGGCTGCGGGTTGTGCGCGAAGAACAACGTCGCACTGCTCCCACTGCCACGTGGGGTGCTGAGCCATGGTTCCCGCGACCCCCCCTATGGCGCAGCCGAACGTGTGAAAGAGCAAGAACTGCTTTCTGAGAAATAGCCCTCATACGATCGCTTTCACACCAGCCGCTGAACGAGGTCCTGTCGCGGCTGAGCGAGAGAGATTGGCAGCTCCGAGCCTCCAGGCCGCCGAGGCGCCGGTCTGACGCGCCCCGCCGGCGGAAGTTCGGAACCGTCGGCGACGCAGTCCTGGAGGTGCTGTTGAGGGCCGAGACGAATGTCCGGGTCGTAGATGTCCACGCAGCCGTCGAGCAATTGCTCGGCGGCCCCGTCTCTCGCTCGTCGGTCAAGAACTACCTATCCACGGGAGGCGACAAGCGTCGTGGCACCGTCATCGAGCGAGTTGGGCGTGGTCGTTACCGCCTCAGGCAGTACTGAGAATTCACGCACTTACGTCGCGTCGATGGACGTCGCCCACCACAGCAGGGCTACCATGATCGGGGGGCATCATCACGACGCTCCGAGGACGCGGCAGCGCGGAGTGTGGTAGCTGACGCCCGAGTCATTGTCCTCTTTGAAGGAGCCCGTAATGAGCGTGCGATAGTGCGGAGGCCCTTGGGCGGGCGGGGGTGTCGAAACCATCATCGTGACCCCGTCGAGCTGCGTCTCGAACTTGAAGACCGGGTGGATGTACACGTCAATGCGCTGACGCGTGACGCAGACGAATCGCAGCGGCCTGTCGCGCACGCCGCGAAGGCGACGGATCAGCCAGCCCTCGTGGCGCCAAGACGGGCGGAGTCGTGCATCGACACACGCAATCTGGGCCTCGTCTGCGGAGAGCGAGACGATGATCCGGCGGCCGTTCCTGATCGTCAGGCTGTCTCCCGGCCGGAAGTCGACCGTCAACCGGCCCGCCGCACAAGTTCCGTGCAGCCGATACTCCCTCCATTCGCGGTAGTCCACGAGATCGCTCACGTCCACGCGCGCCCCCTGCGCCGGCGGCGTTTCTCGTCCGCCGCACCCCGCCGCGCCGAATGCGAACACCAATAGCGCGAGTGGCGCTGTTTGCCGCCAGCCTGACCGGGGGGTGACCATCTACTTCCTCGTACGAAACGTCCCGCGGACGACGATCTGCGCCTTTGCGTTCTCGCTCACGTCGCGAACCCAGATACGCCAGGCTCCGCCGTCGACGGTGAAGCAGCCATGGCCCTTTCGCTCGCAGACGCGACGCATCAACAGGCTTACGGCGCCCCACGCAATTCGTCCGCCGTCGTAGTCGAACCCGGCGAGCTGCTCGCGCTCGTGGTAGCTGCCGAACCGCGCGAGCGTCCGCCGCGAGCCATCGAGACCGACGACGACGAGGTCGCCGCGGTAGCCCTCCCGCCCCCTGGCTGCCACCGCGACAATGCGGTCGTTCGCGAGCCGAACGTGGCCGCGATAGCCTCGGCTCAGGGCAACGGCAAGCAAGTGAGGCCGAGGCTCTGCCGGCGAATACCACTCGAGCTGCTGGAAGCGCGGATCACGCGGCCGGGTGCGCGCGACCACGACCTTGCCGTCCTCTTGGAGGTCGAACTCGCCCGCGTTGGGGGCCGCGCGGTACCGGACTCGTTTGGACACTCGGTCGTAGACCGTGAGGCGATTGTGATGGCCCCACTCGGCCCAGGCGAGGAAGCGGCCTGCGACTTGAACGGCGGTGCAGCAATCAGGACCGATGACGGAGGTATCGACGACTTCCTGCACCCCGGTTAGAACGTCCAGCACGAGTATCCGCGGACCGACGCTTTCGCAGCCGACCGCGACGAGCGAACCGCGGGCATCGACGACGTGCCGCGGGTCAAGACCGCAGTCTGCGTCCGGCAGCCTTGAGAGCGGGCCGCCGGCAGGACCGACGACCAACCCATTGCGCCAGGCGACGAGCGCCTGCCGCGACCCTGCCTTGATCTCGGCATTTCGCTCCACCAAGAGCGGCTTTCCCGCCCGGACTCGCCGAAGTGCGAGTCCCGTCTCCCACTCCCCGTCATTCCACGCGAGGCCGCCGGCGGTCAGCACGGGACCTCGCAGGAGCCTTCCCGCAGTCGACGTCCGTGCTGCCCCTGCGGCGACGAGAGCGAGAAGCGTCACAGCAACGATTCGGAGAAGCACGCTCCGGTGGTCTTACCCGTGGCGACGCCTCTTTATGCGTGTGCTTCCCGTTGACGCGACTCGCAGAAGAACCGGGCAGGTCGCAGAGCTGAGGCCACGGCACGCTGCGTCCTATTGTGCGATTTACAACGAATAGCGGGGGCAGGATTTGAACCTGCGACCTCCGGGTTATGAGCCCGGCGAGCTACCTGACTGCTCCACCCCGCGTCGCTGGCGGCGATTGTACCACCCCGCGAGCAGGAATCCCGCGCCGAGGGTCACGACGCCCGCGGCCGCGTCCAGGAAGAAGTGGTTGCCCGTGACGACGATCGCGAGCACCACCGCGAACGGATACGCGAGCCCCAGCGCGCGGGCGGCCAGGCTCCCGGCGACGAGCGCGACTCCCACGCCCACGCCGACCGCATACGCCGCGTGCAGGCTCGGCACGGCTGCGACCGGGTTGTAGTAGTCCGACGCCGCGCTCGAGCCGATGTCGATGCCCGTGTGCAGGCGCAGCGTGTCGACGAGTCCGACGCCGGCGAGGCGCGGCGGCGCCGTCGGGAACACCCAGTGGACGACCAGGGCGAGCGCGGTGGTGACGAGGAGCCCGTCCCTGAACAGGCGGAAGCGCCCCGGCGAGGCCCGGTAGAGCCAGATGAAGAAAGCGCCGGTGAAGGCGAAGTGGCCGGCGAGGTAGAAGACGTTCAGCACCTGCACGAGGTGCGGCGCCTCTAGGAACGCCCGCTGGAGGCCGCGCTCCACGCCGAAGCCGGCGAGCCGCTCGAGCTCGCCGATCCGGCGCGCGTTCTCCACCGCGGCCGCCCAGTCCGGATCGAGCACGCGCCTCAGGGCCTCGTAGACCTGCACGGCCGCGACGAAGAGCGCGACCTGCGCCAGCCCCTGCCGGCGTTCGCGGGCCCAGGTCGCCACGGCCGGCGAGTCTAGACTCGAGCGAGTGCGCGTCGCCGCCGTCGACCTGGGGACGAACTCGACGCGGCTCCTCGTCGCGGACGTCGACGGGGGCCGCGTGGAAGAAGTCGTGCGCCGCCTCCGGATCACCCGCCTCGGCGAGGGCGTCGATGCGCGCCGGCGCCTGCTTCCCCTCCCGATCGCGCGCGTGCGGAACGTCCTGACCGACTACCGGCGCGAGCTCGAGGCCCTCGGGGCCGAGCGGACGCTCGCGTTCGCCACCAGCGCCGTCCGCGACGCGGACAACGGCGAGGCCTTCCTCGGCGAGATCGAGTGGAGCTACGGGTTCACCACCCGCCTCCTCACGGGCCGCGAGGAGGCCCTGCTCACCCTGCGTGGCGTTGGCGGGCTTCGAACGGGCACGCTGATCGTGGACATCGGCGGCGGGTCGACGGAGCTCGTCGCCGGCGACGAGCGCGACGTCCGCTTCCACGACAGCCTCGACCTCGGCTGCGTGCGGCTGACCGAGCGGTTCCTCGCCGCCGACCCGCCCGATCCCGCTGAGCTCCAGGCCTGCCGCAACGCCGTGCTCCAGGCCCTCGCGAAGCGCGTCCCCGAGACGGTGCGTGGAGCCGTCACGACCTGCGTCGGCGTGGCCGGGACGGTCACCACGCTCGCCGCCCTCGACCTCGGCCTCGCCGAGTACGACCCCGAGCGGATCCACGGCCACCGGCTCCCCGCCGTCGGCGTCCGCCGCCAGCTCGGGCGGCTCGCCGCGCTCCCCCTGAGCGAGCGTCGCGCCGTGCGCGGACTGGAGCCCGAGCGCGCGCCGGTGATCGTCGCCGGGGCGGTGATCCTCGCCGCCGTGCTCGACCACTTCCGGCTCGACGGAGTCGAGGCGAGCGAGCGGGACATCCTCCACGGAGCGGCGCTCGAGGCCGCCGGGCTTCCTCAGCCGGTCGAGGGAGCGGCGCCGCCCGGTGCGTTCACGTGCTGCTGAGCCGCTCAGAGCTCCGTCTCGGGCGGCTCGTCCTCGGCCAGGCGGCGCCGGACGCCGCTGCGGGAGAGGACGCCGACGAGCCGCCCGCGCTCGACCACGGGCACGCGCTCGAGGTCGCGCTCCTCGAGCACGCGGAACGCCTCGTCGAGCGGGAGGTCGGCGTCGATCGTCAGGTGCGGCGGCTCCGCGATCTCCCGCAGCACTGCGACCCGTGGATCCCGGCCCGCCGCCACGATCAGCCGCACGAGCGTCTTTCGCGTGACGACCCCGACGAGCAGCCCCTGCTGGCAGACGAGCACGGCCCGCACGTCGGGATGAGCGAGCCGCTGGCCCGCCTCCATCGCGCTCGCCGAGGCGTCGAGCGTCGCAGGCTCGGAGACCATCGCGTCGCGGACGCGCGAGACGCTCACGGGTAGATGCCGCGCGACTCCAGCGCCGCGGCGACTTCGCGGATGCCGGCCACGAGCGCCGCGTTTCGCAGCGTCAGGCCACGGGTCTCGGACAGCCTCCAGACGCGGTCGAACGCGTCGCCGAGCTTGTCCGCGAGCCGGCCCCGGATCTCGTCCCGGTCCCAGAAGAGCCGGCCGAGGTCCTGGACCCACTCGAAGTAGGAGACGGTGACGCCCCCCGCGTTCGTGAGGATGTCCGGCAGGATCAGGATTCCGCGCTCCAGGCAGATGTCGTCGGCCTCGAGCGACGTCGGCCCGTTCGCGCCCTCGGCGATCAGCCTCGTCCGGAGGCGCGGCGCGTTCTCGCCCGTCACCTGCTCCTCGAGCGCCGCCAGCACGAGCACGTCGCACTCGAGCTCGAGCAGCTCCGGGTTCGTCACCGCCCGCGCGTCCGGATAGCCCGCAAGCGAACCGCGCTCGGCGACCCACCCCCGCACCGCCTCGAGATCGAGCCCGCCCTCGTCGTGGACGCCGCCGGTGAAGTCCGAGACGCCGATCACGGCCGCGCCCCGGTCGGCGAGCTCCCGCGCCGCGACCCCGCCGACGTTGCCGAAGCCCTGGACGACGAAGCGGAGGTCGCGGAGGTTCCAGCCGAGCCGCGCACACGCGCGCTCGATCACCATCACGACCCCGGCCCCGGTCGCCTCGGCGCGGAAGACCGAGCCGCCGATCGAGATCGGCTTGCCGGTCACGATCTCCGGCACCGCGTAGCCCTTCTGCATCGAGTATGTGTCCATCATCCAGGCCATCGTCTGCTCGTTGGTGGCCATGTCCGGCGCGGGAATGTCCTCCTTCGGCCCGATGAAGGGCGAAAGCTCGGACGTGTAGCGCCGCGTGATCCGCTGGAGCTCGGCCTGGGAGAGGTCGCGTGCGCTGCAGCGCACGCCGCCCTTGGCGCCTCCGTAGGGCAGTCGGAGGAGCGCGCACTTCCACGTCATCCACATCGCGAGCGCGGTGCACTCGCCGAGCGAGACGTGCGGGTCGTAGCGGATGCCCCCCTTCGTCGGGCCGAGCACGCTCGAGTGCTGCACGCGGTAGGCCGGGAAGATCGTCCACTGGCCGCTGTCGAGGCGGACCGGGACGCTCACCATCACCGCCCGCTCGGGCACCGACAGCCGGCTCGACACCGCCTGCGAGATGTCGGCGTGCTCGAGCGCGTGCTCGAACTGCGTCACCGCCGTCCGGTAGAGGGGCGTGTCCCACTCGAGCCCCACCTGCTCGAGCGGAGGGTGCTCGGCCTTGACCACGGAGCCGCAGTCTACGCGGCGCTTCCCGCGCTACCGCAGCAGGCGGACGGCCACGCCGGCCGAGCACAGGGCGGCGAGCAGCAGCAGGCCGATCGCCGGGCCGGGCAGCGGGCTGTCCGGGCCGGAGCGCGTGACGGGGACCGCGCGAGGCCGCGCGCGCGGGGCCGGGACGGGGCGGGACACCCCGGCCGGGCGCCGGGCACCGTTCCTCGCACGCGGGGAGTCGCCTCTGACGAAGCTGGCCTCGCTCGGCAGCACGGTCACGGCGGCACGCGGGCGTCGCACCGGCGCGACCGAGAAGGCGAGCGTCGGCGCCGGAGGCTCGCGCCTGACGGCCGGGACCTGCCTCACGGCCGGCGGGGGCCGCTCGGCGGGGGCGACCAGGGCGGGAACGTCTGCGGGCGGCGCGGGCGCGGCCGGCACCGCCGCGGGGGTCGGTGGCGAGGCGGGCGCCACGGGCGCCGGGCCGGCCGGCTGCGAGGCAGTGGCCGCCGGGGAGACGGGCCCGGTCGCGGGCTCCGCCGGTGCCGGTGCGGTGGCCGGAGGTTCCTCCCCGACCTCGAAGACCTCGCTCAGGAAGAAGGTGCTGCGCTCGGGGGCGGTGGCCGCACGGAGGAGCAGGGCCTGGACGTAGCGCCCGGGCGGCAGCGGCGAGGCCGTCCGGCTGAGCGCGGCTGGAGCGTGAGGCTCGAGCGCCCCGGCTCGCAGCAGCCGCGTCCCCCGGGGCTGTCGCCCCCGCTCCAGCGCGTCGGCGAGAGCCGCACGCTCGGCGCCGCTGGGCGGGCCTTCGACGCTGACGATCGCGGCCGTCCAGGTCGCGCCCTCCTCGGCGGCAGCCGAGAAGCCGGCCTCGCCGAATGCGACGCTCCCTCCCTGGACGGTCTCGCTGTGACGCCAGGCGACGGGCGTGCCGCCGCAGCGGCCGCGGGTCTCGGCGATCGCACGCTTGACGGCCGCGTAGGCGGGCCGCTCCGAGCCGTCGGCGCGGACGAGACCGCTCTGGAAGCCGCTCAGCTCGCGCTCGTCGATCAGGTGGAAGAAGAGCACCTCGGTCACGGCGGGATCGCAGGCGAGCTCGCGGACGAGCTGCGCGTAGATGCGGCCGTGCGTGGCGTCGTCGATGGTGCGGACGTTCTCCTCGCCGCGGTAGGCGGCCAGCGCGGCCGCCGGGATCTCCGCCTGCCACCCGACCTCCGTGATCTTCAGCGGCAGCCCCGTCTCGAAGGTCGGCTGGGCGGTGTCGTGGAAGGCATCCCAGACCGCCTGCTTGATCCGCCCGAGGTCGGCCACGCCGGCCTGCGGCCACCCCTGCTTGGTGGCGGGCGTGTTCAGCGAGGAGGCGGGATAGGGGTGGTAGGCGAAGGCGTCCATGATCGGGCGGCTGCGCCCGCTGCGGCGGTAGGCCGCCCCGGCGTCGCGGATGAACCGCACCGGCGAGGTGGAGGCCGCGCTGACGGCGGGGTTGTCGTTGCCGCGCGGGGCGAGCCCGAAGCCGAGCACCGCGATGTGCGGGTCGACCGCCTTCAGGGCGTCGTAGGAGCGCGCGAGCAGGGCGGCGTAGGCCGCGCCGGCCGCGGGTGAGCCGTCAGCGCCGAACTGCGGGCGCCAGAAGACGCCGTAGTTCGGCTCGTTGTGGACGGCGAACTCGCGCACGTACGGGTAGGTGCGCGCGAGCAGGCGCAGGAACCCGGCGAACTGCGCCGGCGCGGCCGGCGCGGCCGTGAGGGCGGTCGGGCGGGTCGCGTAGACAGTGAAGACGACGCGGACACCCCGGGCCGAGGCGGTCGCGACCATCCGGTCGAGGAGGTCGCGCTCGGCGATCCGCTGCGGATGATCCGGGTCCCAGAGGACGGTGACCGCATTCACGGTCATGCCCACGTCACGGAGACGATCGAAGAAGGCGGCGCCGCCGTCGGTCGAGTACTTGCCGGCGTTCTCGGTGACGCCGAACACGGTCGCGGCCGAGGCCGCGCCCGCGAGGGCATGGGCCGTGCCGGCGCAGGCCAGGAGCAGGGCGAGTCGTTTCACCACTCCCATCGGATCGGCGCCGCGGGAGGGTCGCTTGAGCGACCGGATGCCGGCGGCCGCATGGACCCCGCCGGCGAAGGCGTCGACGAGCGCCCGGTCCAGCCGGCCGAGACGACGCCCGCCGGTCGAAGGGCACCACCGGCGGTCTCGGCCGCGAGCGCCCGGAACGGTCAGAGCCCCGCCAGCCGCCCGGCGGCTCGCTCGAGCACGGTCGGGGCGAGGTCCGGGTCGACGAAGCGGACGTGGGACCCGCGCCGCCGATCGCCCGCGTCGGGGATCGCCGACTCCGGGTCCGTCTCGAACAGGATCCGGGAGGTGCCGGGGGGAAGCGACAGCGTGCGGCGTACCGAGACCTTCTGCGACCCCACGACCCGCGACTGACGGCGCCCGTCGGGCCACTGCAGCCGGACGGCCGCCGGCCGGCCGATCGTCACCACACCGAAGCTGACGACGACTCTCTGGCTGGTTGTCGTGCGGTTCTCGAGCAGGAGGGCACCCCGGGCGCGGCGCGCCCGCCGCAAGCGCACCTTGCCGACCACGTCCTCGCGATGGAACTCGTCGCCCCAGAGGAGGCGGGGCGGGCGGAGCGTGGCGGTCCGGAGCTCCTCGAGGAGCGCGGGCGGCAGCTCGCCCTCGACCCGTCGGGCGAACGGGCGCAGGTCGTAGAAGGCCCGGCGGCCGCCGGGCCCCTCGAGCGGCGGCACCCGCAGCCTCCGCCGGAGCTCGTCCTCGAGCGCTGCCCCGTCGTCCGCGTAGCCCCGGCGGTCGACCTCGATGCCCGCGAAGCCGGCGCTCGCGACCGCGGGCAGCACGTGCGGCAGCGGCCGCCGCGCCAGCAGGGAGGCCCAGTCCTCAGGACCGCCCTTGACGGCGCCGAAGCTCCAGCGCAGGCGCTTCGAGTGCAGCGATCCCGCGAGCTGGTCGTACACGGCCATCCGCGGCGGCACGAGGTCGCTCGACTCGGGGAAGGGCAGGTGCGGAAGCTGGAAGAGGGCCGCCCCTCGCGGCACGCGCTCCTCGACCGCCCGGAAGAAGGTACGGTCGCGGGTGAATTCGTCCGCGACGCCGCGGTAGTTCGGGATGAACGCGTCGCTCGTCTGGTCGGCGAGCCCGAGCCCGAGCACCGCCACCAGCAGGCCCGTGGCGAGGGCGGGCGGATAGCCCCGGGCTCGCACGAGGGCGCGCAGCCGGTCGAGCCCGACGCCGAGCGCGAAGAGTGCGACGAAGCCGATCACGATCGACACCCGGCTCCAGGCCCGCAGCTGCGGTGTCGCGGTGTAGGCCAGCAGCGTCGCCAGGCCCCCCGTCGTCGCGAGCACGAACGCGAGCACGGCCGTGACGGCCGCGGCGCCGAGCAGCGGGCGCCGGCGCCGGAGGCGGCTGCGGCCCAGCGCAGCCGTCACGACGAGGCCGAGCAGGAAGACGAACCCCAGCGTGCCCAACGTCCCGAGCGTCGCGCCGCTCTCGCTCGGCAGCACCGTCTCGTCCCGGTACCGGCGCGTCACGTCCCCCAGGAACGAGAGCCGGTGCGTGTCGAGCGGCAGCACGAGGTCGGCGAGCTTGAGGCTGAAGATCTCCGTCTCCACCGGCCGCCGCGTGGCCGCCGAGGAACCCTCGGTCCCGAGGCGGTGGACGAGCGCCGGCAGGTGCTCGAGCAGGAGGACGACGAGGATTCCCGTCGCCGGCACCAGCGCCTGGAGGAGGGGGCCGAGCTGCCGCCGCCCGACTGCTGCCATGAGCGCCGCGAGGACGAGGAGGGCGAGGGTGAAGCCCGCATAGTACGCCCCGCCCGTCGCCACGAGCGCGGCCAGCGCGAGGGTCGTCACGATCCGCCGGGGCTCCCGCGTCACGAGCGGGCGCCCGGCCAGCACCCGCAGGACGAGGTAGACCCCGACGGGCACGGCGTAGTAGGCGGAGAGGAAGAGGTGGGCCTCCCCCCGGTAGAAGTGGTAGGGGAGCAGGGCGAAGAGCACGGAGCAGACCAGCGCGCTCGGGCGTGAGAGCCTGAGGCGTCGCAGCACCAGGAACGCGGCCAGTGCGACGGCGGGGAAGGTGAGGAGGAAGAAGGCGTTCATGGTGGCGAAGGTCTCTCCCGCCACCAGCCCGATCAGCGCCACCGCCGCCAGGTCGAGCAGCGCGCCGTTCTCGAAAGGGTAGTCGTGCATCCGCTGCCCGAGCGGGGCGGCGAGCCGCTCGTTCTCCAGGTACCAGCCGTCCTCGAGCGTGCCGGAGACCACGACCGCCGCGTAGAGGCGGGCGTCCCCGCTGTACGCGAGAGGCTGCCCCGGCGTCGCGTGCCAGATGCGAAGGGCGCCCGCAGCCGCGACGAGTGCGACGGCGGCGGCCGCGAGCGCCCAGGCCGCCTCCCTCGATCGGCGCCGGCGCACGGGGCGGGCCGCCTCAGCCGACGGGGCCGCCGAACGGGTTGACGACGAGGTCCGGCGGCTTCCGCAGCGAGAAGGGCACGGACGTGAGACCGCCGGCGGCAAGGCGGGCGCGGATCAGGGGCTTGCTTCCCCGCAGGCCGAGCAGGCCCCCGAAGATGCCGTTCGCATCCGGCCGGAGGGTCGCCAGACGACGCCAGCCGCGGGAGCTCGACTGCTCGACGACCACCGCACCGCTCCTCTGCGGGGGCAGCCGGCCCCAGACGCGGATCCGGCGGCCCTCGTGGAAGGCGACGAACGGGAACCGGAAGGCGGCGAGCGTGGGCTTGGGCCGGTCGCCCACGGGCGCGTCGCCCCGGAAGTACAGACCCGACTGGATCACGTTCCCCTCGGGCCGCCCCCTGGTCTCGTCGTCCCGGAGCCCGAACCAGGCCACGAGCGTGACGCCGGCCGACCACATCCTGTAGAGCGCCTCGGCCACCCAGCGTGCATGCAGTCCGAGCGGGACGCCGTGGGAGTCCGGCGGCTTCGTGTCCCAGCCGAACTCGGTCACCCAGAACTCGACCGGGCGGCTGCTGCGGACACGGCCCGCGGCCACGGCGGCGCGCAGGAGCCGGTTCATCTCGGGCAGGTCGCCGATCGAGACATCGTCCGGCAGCGTGGCATGGACGCGGGGTCCCCCGACCGTGTACGGGTGCGTCGACCAGACGTCGAAGCGGATCTCGTGCCCGCAGGTCGGCCGCGGCGTCGCACCGCCCGACATGCAGAGGAGCTTGCGCATGAACAGGAGCGGCCCGACCGAGACGCCGATCGACGGGCCGGCACCGCTGAAGGGAAGCAGCCCGCCGGCCACGACCAGGTTGGACGAGTCGACCGCCCGCACCGCGTCGCCGAAGGCGTTGACGAGCTCCCGGTACTGGTCCGGAGAGACGACGTCGTCGGCATCGAGCGGCAGGCTCGGCGGCCGGTCGAGCTGGCTCGCCAGCTGCGGGTTCAGGAAGCCGCTGTAGTTGGGCTCGTTCCACACCTGCCAGAAGCGCACGCGGGGAGCCGTCCCCCCGCTGTAGCGCCTGGCGGCGGCGGTGGCGAACGCGGCGAGGGCGGGCGGGCGGACGCGCCAGCTGGCGTCCTGCGCAGGAGCCCGGGCCGGCCGGTCCTGCGCCCAGGGGGGCGCGCCGACCACGACCGCGAGCACCGACAGCCCGTTCGCGTCGGCGGCGCGCACCTGATCGTCGAAACGTCCCCAGGCATAGGCGGGATCGTCCGGGTCGGAGGCGCGGAACGCGGGCCCGGGCGACACGGGGGCGACGCCTTCCCAGGGGAGCACGATCCTCACGACCGTGGCCCCCGCTGCGCGGATCCGGTTCATCGCGAGCGCCGCGTCAGCCTCGATCGCCGACGGGTCGGCCACGCCCGTGAGCAGCGGGCGCGACGGCGCCGCCTGCTCGGGCCGGGCGGACTCGGTACCGGCGAGCCCCGCGACCACGAACGCGAGGAGAGCGAGCTGTGCGAGCCTCCGCACGCGCTAGCGGAGGCGCCAGCGGCGGTGCGGGCCGTTGCAGGGCGCGAACGAGAAGAGCGCCGGCCTGGTCTTCGCGCGAAGCTCGAAGGTGTAGAAGCCCGTGAGCGTCTCGCCGCGCCGCAGCACATGGGCCTCCTGGTACGGGTTGGCGCCCGCGGCGAAGTAGCGGGCCAGGTTCGGGCTGAGGCCGCGGCGCGGCCCGCGGCTACTCCCGCGTGCGTCGACGAGTGCTGCGCGCTCGAGCGCCGCGCAGTTCGTCGTCTTCGCGAACAGCGCCCGCGTGCCCACGTTCGTCAGCCGCACCTTCACGGCGACCAGGCGGCGGCCGGGGGCCGCCTTCTGGCCCGGCACCCGGACCGGGTCGATCAGCCGGACGGCCGTCACCCTCAGGGCGTCGGGCGCCCGCCGGAACACCACCGGGGAGCCCAGGGGAGCCGGCTTCGCGACCACCGTGCCGGCGGCCGCCGCTGCCGCCAGCGCGAGCGCCGACAATGCCAGGATCGTCCCTTTCACCGCCATACCCCCTCGATCTCCCCTCGTGGTCGGTCAAGGATAGGGCAGATCGGCCGGTCAGGACGTGCCGAGGGCGCCGTTCGTCAGCGGGACCGCAGTTCCGCCGCTCATGGCCGCCTCGATCGCGCGGACGATCATCTGTGGATCGGCGCCCCCGCGAGGTAGCTCGACGCTCCGAGACTGAGCGCCTCGCGCTGGATCGCGCGCGACACGAGGCCCGAGAGGACGATGATCTTCGCGCGCGGCGCCACCTCCCTGCAGCTCTCCCAGCGGCCGACGTCGCGCGAAGGGCGCGGTTAGGGTGGCCGGCATCGCGCCAACCTACGAAGGGAGTCGAAGATGCACGCAGTCGTCGTCAGGAGCACCATCCACGACATCGAGAACGGGCTGAAGTTCCTGCGGGAGGAGGCTGCCCCGCGCCTCTCCCAGGCGCCCGGCTTCGTCGCCGCCTACTGGGTCAAGCTCGAAGGGAATCAGGGCACGTCGATGCTCTTCTTCGAATCGGAGGAGGCAGCGCGGGCGGCCGCCGAGCAGATCAACCCGCCGGCGGGTGTCGTGACCGTCGACAGCCGTCAGATCGGCGAGGTCGTGCACCACATCTGAACCGGTTTGGCCCGGGTTGCGGATGCCGGGGGCGGGACTCGAACCCGCATGCCCCACGCGGGGACACCCGATTTTAAGTCGGGCGCGTATCGCCAATTTCGCCACCCCGGCGGGTGCCCAGGATAGCTAGCCCCGCGGCTCGAGGGCGTCGAGCGGGAAGGGCTCGGGACCCTTGGCGCGGAACACGTCGCGGAAGCCCTTGAACGCAGGCTCGTCGTACGCCGTGCAGGTGGCGAGCCGCCGCCACGCGGTCAGCGCGATCTTCCTCTTCAGCGAAGGCAGCGGGGCCAGGAGCATGCCGCGCGGGTCGTCGGCGACGAACGCCCTGAGCTCCTCGACCGCCGCCGGAGGCACTCCCGCCCCGTACTGGACGACGATCCCGCCGTGCTCCAGGTTGTGGACCGCCTGGACCTGGCTCACCGCCGTCGGGTAGGTGTCCCACGGGATCGGGGTCTCGAAGTGCGCACCGCTCGTCGGCGGGAACGTCTTGTACTTGATCCTGGCGTTCAGATCGCTGGTGTGGTCATTGCCCTCGTCCGGGAGTGCCTTGGTGGAGTAGGTGCAGCCGGCCTGGCGGAAGAGCGGCACGAGCTCGGCGGCCTTGCCCGGCCCGCCTCCGCGCGTGACCAGGAAGCCGAGCACGACGGCGAGGCCGACGAGCCCGACGGCGCCGATCGCGACCAGCATGAGCAGGCGGCGGCGCTCGGCGTCGGACATGCTCGCGAGGTAGCCGGCCTTCTTCCCCCCGGCGCGCGGCCTCGGCGCCTGGACCGCCCGGCGCGGCGGGTCCGGAGTGCGGGCCTTCTTCGCCATCCGGAGGCGAGGGTATCAGGCAGAAAGCCGGGTTCCGGAGACGAGGAAATCCGCCACGGCGGCCCGGTCGGCCACGATCGGACAGCCCGGGAGGGAGTCGAGGAAGACCCGGCCGTAGCCGCGGGTGCGCAGCCGCGGATCGAGGATCGCGACGACGCCCCGGTCCGAGTGCGCGCGGACGAGTCGCCCGAATCCCTGCCGCAGCTGGAGCACGGCGCTCGGGAGCAGGTAGTGCGAGAAGCCGTCGGAACCGCCGGCCGCGAGGCGCTCGCAGCGGGCCTCGACGAGCGGGTCGCCCGGCGCGGCGAAGGGGAGCTTGTCGATCACGAGCAGAGACAGCGACTCGCCGGGCACGTCGACTCCCTGCCAGAACGTCGCCGTCGCCACCAGGACGGAGTCGACGTCGACGCGGAAGCGCTCGAGCAGCCGCTCGCGTGGCGCCTCGCCCTGCACCAGGACGGGGTAGGGCACGGCGGCCCGGATTCCCTCGGCCAGCGCCGAGAGGACTCGATACGAGCTCGTCAGCACCAGCGCGCGGCCCGCCGAGATGCGGCAGAGCGCGACCGTCTCCTCGGCCACGCGCTCGAGCGCGAGCGGATCGCGAGGCTCGGGCAGTCCGCGCGGCACGTAGAGCAGCGTCTGCGCGGCGAAGTCGAACGGCGAGTCGAGCAGCAGCTCCCGCGCCCGCCGCAGGCCGAGGCGCCCGCGGACGAAGGCCGTGTCGCCGCGCGTGGCCAGCGTCGCCGAGACGAGGATCGCAGTCGGCCCGCCCTCCCAGAGCAGCTCTCGGAGCGGCGCCGACACGTCCACGGGGGCCCAGGCGAGCGCATCGGGCTCCGCCCAGACGACGCGGTCGACGTCCGGATCCAGGCAGTTGTCGACCCCCGCAGCGTGCTCGACGGCGCGCCGGGCGATCGCGTCCAGGTCCTCCCCCCGGCCCGCGAGGGCGGTCGCGAGCTCCGCGAGCGCGTCGGCCAGCGGGCGCCCGAGGGCCGCCGCCGGCTGCCGCAGCCGGACGCGCCCGGAGAGCGGCGCCGTCTCCCGGAACAGCGCGCGCCCGCTTCGCTCCACCCGGTCGAGCGCGCGGGCCGGCACCGGGAGGGAAGCCTCGCGGCAGACCCGCTCGACGTCGCGGGCCAGGAGCGCGAGGCCGCCGGCGCTGACGCGGCCTCCGAGCCAGGCCGCGGCGGAGTCCTCCAGCCGGTGCGCCTCGTCGAAGACGACGGCGTCGTGGTCGGGGAGGACGCCGACCCCGTCGTTCCGGTCGCGGACGGCGAGGTCGGCGAAGTAGAGGGCGTGGTTCGCGATGACGAGGTCGGCCTGCTCGGCCCGTGCCCGAGCCGCCTCCGCGAAGCAGCTGCCGAGGAAAGGGCAGCGCCGGCCGAGGCAGCGGTCGGCGCCGACCGCCAGCTCGGCCCAGAGCGTCTCGGACGGTTCCGTGTCGAGCTCGGCGCGGTCTCCCGTCTCCGTCTCGTCGAGCCACGGCGCCAGCCGCTCGTACGCGGCGGCGTCGGCGTCGCTGCGGAGCAGGGCCCCGCCGAGCAGGCCGAGTCCGTAGACGCTCCGGCGGCAGACGTAGTTCTGCCGGCCCTTGACGACAGCCACCTTCAACGCCCGCCCGAGCGCCGCCGCGGCGATGGGGACGTCGCAGTCGAGCAGCTGTCCCTGGAGCGCCTTCGTCGCGGTCGCGACGACCACGCGCCGCCCCGATTCGAGCGCCGGGATCAGGTATCCGAGGCTCTTGCCGGTCCCGGTGCCGGCCTCGACGAGCAGGTGCTCGCCGGCGGCGAGGGCGGCCTCGACCTCGGCGGCGAGAGCCGCCTGCTGCGGGCGCGGCTCGAAGGCGGGAATCGCCGCAGCGAGGCGGCCGCCGGGGGCGAAGAAGCGCTCCATTCGGCCGCCAGCCTAGGCTCCGGGGCGGTCGCCGTCGAACCGGCGTTCGCGCCGCGCGGAGGACGGCCGCAGAAAAAACTCGCACCGTGCGAGTTTTTCTTGCAGAGGGGCTTGACTGCGACTCGGAGGTCGTCGTAGGCTCCGCCTGTCAGATCCGGTAGACCTTCGGGTTCGCCGGATCTGGCGTTTTTTTTGCGCTCAGGTGCGCTACGCTCGCCTTCTCACACGCACGAGACAAGGAGGCGATCGAATGGGATTTCTCGACAAGCTCCTCGGCCGTACCAAGAAGGTGGCCGATCAGGCGCGGGACAGCGCCGAGGATCTGTACGAGCGCGGCAAGAAGATGGCCGACCAGTCCGGCGACCGCGCCGAGGAGGTCAAGGACCGCGTCACGGACCGTCCGGCCAGCTCCTCGTCGGCCGGCACGAGCGGCGCGCCGCCGGCCAGCCCGGGCGCCGGGACGAGCGGCTCCGCCGGGACGGCGGGCGCCACGCCCCCGACGACGTCCGGGGCCGGCACGACCGGCGGCTCGGGCAGCTCGCAGAGCTCGGGCGGCGGCTCGGGCGGCGCCGCGTAGGACGTGCTTCGAGAGGGCGGCGAGAGCCGCCCTCTCTCGTTCCGTCCGACGCCATCCCTAGCGTTCGGCGGTCCTATGACCGCTCTGATCGCAGTCTTCGCCCTGCTCGCCGCCCTCGCCGTGGTCGGGGTGGTCTGGGCCGGGCGTGCCTTCCGCCTCCTGCTCGAGCAGCGGCTCGGCGGGCTCGAGACGAAGCTCGACCACCGGCTGGGCGACCTCGACGCACGCGTCGACCGCAGGCTGGAGGGCCTCGACGGGCGGCTGCTCTCGACGCAGCGCAACACCGGCCGGACCGAGACGCAGATCGTCGAGCGGCTGACGAAGCTCGACGGCGCGACCGCGCAGATGCTCGCCCGCGCCGGCGACCTGGCCCGGCTGGAGCAGATCCTCCGCCCCCCGAAGGCACGCGGGGGGTTCGGAGAGCTGCTGCTGGAGAACCTCCTCCGCGACCGGCTCCCTCCCTCGGCCTACGAGATCCAGCACGGGTTCAGGAGCGGCGAGCGCGTGGACGCGGTCATCCGCGTCGAGAAGCTGATCCCGATCGACGCCAAGTTCCCGCTCGACAACTTCGAGCGCATGGTCGACGCGCAGGCAGAGCCCGAGCGCGAGCTGCACGAGAAGGCCTTCGCGCGCGACGTCAAGGGCCACATCGACTGCATCGCCTCCAAGTACGTGAAGCCGGCCGAGGGCACCTACGACTTCGCCTTCATGTACCTGCCCGTGGAGGCCATCTACTACGAGCTCGTCTGCGGCCGCACCGGCTCGCTGCTGAAGTACGCGCACGACCGGCGCGTGTTCCCGGTCTCCCCGACGACGTTCACCGCTTACCTGCAGGTGATCGCGTTCGGTCTCAAGGGGATGGAGTTCGAGCAGAACGCGCACGAGGTGATGGCCTACGTCGCCGACCTCCGCAAGGACTTCGGCCGGTTCCGCGAGGACTTCGGGCTCCTCGGGACGCACCTCGGCCGCGCACAGACGAAGTTCGTCGACGCCGAGAAAAGGCTCGACCGCTTCGACGGAAAGCTCGAGCGGGTGAGCGAGCACGAGGCACTGGAGCCGGCGCCTCCCGCGGAGCTGCCGGTGAAGATCGAAGCCGCGTAAACGGAGCCGCGGGCTTCAGTAGCGAAGCAGCGCGCCGATCCCCTCGACGGGGTCGAGGTCGCGCCGGTGCCGGGCCACCCTGACCGTGCCTCCGTGGGCGAGCGTCTGGTGGACGGCGAGGTCGACCCCGTCCTCGCGCCCGACGAGGGTCGCACCGTCCAGGGGGCACGTGCCGGGGTCGACGGCGAGACGCCCGCAGGCGGAGCAGCGCCAGACCTCGCGGTCGGCGCCTTCCCGGTAGAGGAGGATCTCCACGCGGCCGTCGGAGGCAGCCTGGAGCGTCGCCTCCCAGCCGGCGGCGGCGCGTCCGTTCTTTCCCGCCTCTTCGCTCCAGCGCTCGAGCTCCTGCGCTTCCCGCTCGGCGCTCCACGACTCGAGCACCGGCGTGACCACCTCGAGCAGCTCGGGGGGCCCTGCGTGCGCCTCCGCGCTCGCCCAGCCGACGATCGCGTTGCGAGCCTCGTTCGAGAGCAGCTCGGAGAACTCGGATCGGTGCGGCTCCGAGCAGACGACGACGACGCGGGGGTGGCCGAGGCGCCTCACCTGGCGGTCCAGCTCCTCGCCGACCGTCCGCATGTGCTCCACCGCGAGCTGGTCGATGTGCCGCTGCATCCGGGCCTGGGCCCAGCCGCCCTGGTCGTGGCGGCGCGGCTGCTCCTCGGAGCGGTCGGCGACCTCCTCCATGCGGCCGCCGCGCAGGCTGTAGAGCTCGCCCCGCTCGCGCCCGACCACGGCGACGAGGACACCCTCGCCCCGCCCGACGAGAGGCACGAGGGGGGCGAGGTAGAAGCTGTCGTTGACCTTGACCTCGTCCGGGACGCTCTCGACGAGCGGCAGCGGGCGCCAGACGCCGTCGAGCCCGGAGCAGAAGATCGCCAGCCCGCGGGCGCCGTCGCGGTCGAACTCCTCCTCGACGTACCGCCGGATCCGCTCGAGATCGTCCCTGAGCGCCAGGCGCTGGTCGTGCGAGAGCTGGTCCTGCGCCGCGACGCCGCTGCGCTCGGCCGCATCGAGCAGCGAGTGGATCCGGGTCTGCGCATCGCCGGCGGTCGGGGACACGCTCGGATCGAGGTCGAGGTACACGCTGATCGCGCAGCCCCGCTCCACCCGGATGGCCGCGAGCTCGCGCAAATCGTCCCAGCCCACCGTTGCCGCCATTCCCGTCCCTCCTTGCCGGGGAGCATCGATTTCAGTCCTACGCTACCCGGATGCGGGTCTGCACGATCGGCACGGCACGCGGCCGCTGGAGGAGCTGATCGCGTGCCTGACGGAGGCGGGCGTCGAGGAGCTGGTCGACGTGCGGCGCTTCCCCGGCTCCCGGCGAAACCCGCAGTTCGGCCGGGCTTCCCTCCGCGCCGGACTCGAGGCGACCGGGATCGGCTACCGGCACGCCGTCGAGCTCGGCGGCCGGCTCAGCGGGGAGCCGGGCGAGGAGCGCTTCCCCTGCATCCGCACCGCCGCCTTCCGGAGCTACGCGGCCCGCATGGGCACGGAGGCCTGGCAGGAGGCTCTGACTCACGCCCTGGGCTCCTCCTCGCCCTGCTTCCTGTGCGCCGAGACGCTCGGTGGCGCTGCCACCGGTCGCTGATCGCCGAGCTGCTCGCCGCGCGCGCGTACGACGTCGAGCACCTCGTCCGGCCGGGGGAGCGCCATCCGCACCGGCGGCTCGAGGGTGCCGATCACCGCGACGGGCGCCTCTACCTCTGCGGAGAGCTGGTCGCATGAGCCGAACCAGCGGTCTATCCTCGGATTTTCGCTTCGAGAGAGGATCTCCGTGTTCCTCCGCACGGCCGTCGTGGCAACGTGCCTCGTCGCAGCAGTCTTCCCCGGCTCGGGAACGACGTCCAACCTGATCGACCGCGACGCAGCGAACGTCCGGCTGATCGTGACGCGCGACGGCGCCGCGCACCTCCTGTACACGGCCCGCGGAAAGGCGCAGCACGTCGTCGCCTGGGGAGGCCTGAACGCCGACTTTCCCGACCCGGCCCGGCGGCAGGTGAAGTTCCGGGTCAACTACAGCGGCGGGTGGCGGACGCCGTACTACGTTGCGGACCCCGCAGACCTCGTCGACACGTGCCGGCCGTACGACGGCGTCGCCCTACCGTGGTTCGTCGTCGGCTGCAAGGCTCCCGACGGGTCGTACTGGGCACTGCAGAGCTGGCCGCGGATGCTGCCGAACTTCGGCCTCCCGGCGCCGCCCGACCTCGCCGTCTCGGAGCTGCGGCTCTCCCACTGGCGCGGCCCGCCTGCCCGTTCTGACCGTGAAGACCGACTGGGCCTACGCCGGCCGCTGGGAGCATCTCTACGGCTCGCTCACGTACCGGGGCCGGCCGATGTACGGCTTCGGGACGACGAGCTACGGGGCGCCGCTCGACAACTGGGGCAACCTGATCTACCTCGACAGCTTCAACTCCGCGTACGGAAAGGGCTGGAAACGCGTGGACAGCTTCGTCTCGCACAACCCGACGGGCATCTTCTGTTACGTCCTCGGCACCAGGGGCAACCGCCCCGCCGGGAACGGCGAGCGCTACCGGGCAACGGCCGTCGGTCCGGGCGTCCTGCCGGACGTCCTGTGGACCGGGGAGTCTCCCGGGCCCTACGACAGGGCGCGTGACCTGGAGGCGAACGAGGAGCAGCGCCGCTCGTACTCGGACAAGCTGTGCAGGCCGACCGCCGCGGCACCTGGAAATGCCCCGCCCCCGGTGACCGGAGCGAGCGCCGACAACGGCCTTTCGGCTGTGCGGCTCGCCGTGCTCGCGGCGCTCGGCTGCGCTGCGGTCGCCGGTGTCTGGTTCGTCGCCCGCAGGTGGAGGCGCAGGCCGGGAGGCGCGTAGGAGACGGAAGGTTCAGCCGGATCAGCACGTTAAATAGGGGTGTGAGCGACAAGGAGACTCGGAAGGTGATCGTGATCGGCGGGGGGCCGGCCGGGTACACGGCGGCTCTCTACGCCGCGCGGGCAAACCTGCGCCCCCTCGTGATCGAGGGGTTCGCCTGGGGCGGACAGCTGATGATCACGAGCGACGTCGAGAACTACCCGGGCTACCCCGACGGGATCATGGGCCCGGAGATGATGCGCGACTTCCGGGCGCAGGCCGAGCGCTTCGGCGCCGAGTTCGTCACCGACGACGTCACGCGGGTCGACTTCTCCGAGCATCCCTTCCGCGTCCACGTCGAGAACGACGAGTACCGCGGCGAGACGGTGATCGTGTCCACGGGCGCGAACGCCCGTCAGCTCGGGCTTCCGTCCGAGCAGCGGCTTCAGGGCCGAGGCGTCTCGTACTGCGCGGTCTGCGACGCGTCGTTCTTCCGCGACAAGGAGGTGGTCGTCGTCGGCGGCGGCGACTCGGCGATGGAGGAGGCGACCTTCCTGACGAAGTTCGCGACCCGCGTGACCGTCGTGCACCGCCGGGACGAATTCCGCGCCTCGCCGATCATGCTCGACCGCGCGCGTGCCAACGAGCGGATCGAGTTCGTGACCAACGCCGTCGTGGAGGAGGTGCTCGGCAGCGAGGGGGCGATGGTGACGGGCGTCCGCATCCGCGACCTGCTCACGGGCAAGACGCGCGACCTCCCCGCCCAGGGCATCTTCGTCGCGATCGGTCACGACCCGAACACGAAGCTGTTCCTCGACCAGCTCGACCACGACGCGGCCGGCTACCTGGTCACGAGCGCCGGCTCGACCGAGACGAACGTGCCCGGTGTCTTCGCGGCCGGCGACGTCCAGGATCACGTGTACCGGCAGGCGGTCACGGCGGCCGGGTCGGGCTGCATGGCCGCGCTCGACGCGGAGCGCTTCCTGGCCGCGAGGGAGGGGCACGAGGCGAGCGCACTGACGGCGCCGCGGCCGGAGGCCGAGACGGCCGACGTGTAGCCGCGCGGCCGGGAAGGCTGGCTACGATCGCGTCCGCCGTGCCCTTCTTCATCTGCCCGAACTGCAAGGACCGGTCGATCGACTCCGACCGCGCCGAGGGCCTCCTCGACGCCCAGGCGGTGGCGTGCCAGCGCTGTGGGTTCGGCTTCCTGTTCGAGCTGATGGACGACTACTACCCCGCCCCGGGCGCCGGTCTCGTCGCGTGCGACTCCGAGGGGCGCATCCTGGCGGTCGGGCGCGGCCTGTTCGAGCTGACCGGGTACCGCGACGCCGACCTGATGGGCAAGGACGTCCTCTCGGGCCTCGGCCTCTCCGGGTTCGACGAGTCGAAGAACCCGGCGAAGCTGTCGCTCGAGTGGGGCGTGCGGCGGCTCGGCGAGAAGCTCGAGCTGCAGACGCGGGCCGGCGGGCGAAAGCCCGTCACGGCCGACTTCTTCCCCGCCTACGACAAGGACGGCGGGCTGCTCGTCGCTTTGGCGCCTCGCCTCGCCTGAAATGCGCAGCATTTCAGGCGACCTTGGGCACCCCCTTCGGGGGAGCGGATGGCGGGGGACCCGCCATCCTCTGGGAAAGTCAGAACCGGAGGGGTGGATCGCGCTGGGAATCAGGCCGGGTCGACGGGCTTCGGCCTCGACCGGAGGGGTGGCGCGTGCTGGGTCTCGACGCGGCTTGAGGGGCAGAGGTCGTTCAGGACACAGGCGTCGCAGCGCGGGTTCCTGGCAATGCACACTCGGCGGCCGTGCCAGATCAGCAGGTGCGGGAAGCGTGCCCAGTCTCGCTTCGGGACGAGCCGCTGCAGGTCGCGCTCGATGCGCACGGGATCCTCCTGCCGCGTCAGGCCGAGCCGCTGCGAGAGCCTGCGCACGTGCATGTCGACGACGATGCCCTGCGCCTCGCCGAGCTCGGCCGCGACCACGTTCGCCGTCTTCCGCGCGACGCCCGGCAGCCGCACGAGCTCCTCGAGCCGCGCCGGCACCTCGCCGCCGAACTCGTCCAGCAGCATCTGCATCGTCCCGCGGATCGACCTCGCCTTCTGGCGGAAGAACCCCGTCCGGTAGATGTCTCGCTCGAGCTCCTCCTGCGACACGGCGAGGTAGTCCTCGGGCCGCCGGTACTTGGCGAAGAGACCGGGAGTGACGCTGTTCACGCTCACGTCCGTCGTCTGCGCGGAGAGCATCACGGAGACGAGCAGCTCCAGCTCGGAGCCGAAGCGCAGGGCGATCGTCGCGTCGGGGTGCTCGGCGACCAGGCGCTCGATGATCGGCCCGATCCGCTCGCGCCGCCGCCCGAGATGGCGCCGCGCCTCGTGCACGTAGCTGCGAGGCACCCTAGGCGTCGCTTGCGACGCCGACCTCAGGAGCGCGGGCTTGCCCGTGCTCCGTCTGAGTCGACCGCACGAGCGCATCCGGGTAGAGACCACACTCGTAGGCGTCGCTTGCGACGCCGACCTCAGGAGCGCGGGCTTGCCCGTGCTCCGTCTGGGCCGACCGCGCGAGCGCATCCGGGTAGAGACCCACGTCCTAGGCGAGCGCGGGCGCCGGCTCGGGCGCGGCGTGGCCGCGAAGGCGCGGCCCCGCGCAGACCACGTCGAGGACGGGGCAGGTCGAGCAGGCGAACTCGCTCGGGGTCGGCCGGAATACGCCCTCCTGCACGCGGTCGATCGCCTCGGACAGCGCAGCCTCGAGCCCGGGCAGGTCGGCTCGTCCGTACGTCCTGCTGACGGCCTCGTCCGGCCGCTCGAGGAACTGGTAGACGACCTCGACCTCCTCGGCCCCCGCGCGAAGGAGCGCGAGCGCGTAGACCAGGCGCTGGAGCCCGTACTCCTCGTCCACGACCTCCTGGGGATCGTGCTCGCCGAGCACGTTGGTCTTGTAGTCGACGACGAGAGCCCGGCCGTCTGCGCGGTGCAGCACGTCCAGCCGGCCGTGCAGGAGGACGCCGTCGTGCTCGAAGGCGAACGACCGCTCCGCGCGGGCGCCCTCGAGCGAGGCGACGCGAGCGGCCAGGTCGGAGTCGCAGTACGCGGCGACGAGCGAGCGGATGCGCTCGAGCTCCGGCTCGGTGACGGCCGGATACCAGGCGCGAACCAGGCCGGCGTCCGGCGGCACGGGGCGGCGCAGGTCGACCAGCTCGAGCAGCCGGTGCGCCGCGTCACCGACCTCGGTCGCCGCGAGGACTCCGTCGCCCGAGGCCGTCCCCTGTGGACGCCCGGGGCGGAGCCCGGCCACGCGCTCGGCGTAGTAGCGGTACGAGCAGCTGCCGAAGAGGGCGAGAGCGCTGTAGGACAGGGCTCGCACCGTGTGGAGCGCGGGCGGAGAGACCGGGACGAGCCGGGGCAGGGTCGGCGCGGGCGGCGGCACGGTCTCGAACAGCGCCGGGAAGAGCGTCAGCTGGGCCTCGGAGCCGGCCCGCGGCTCGGCCTCCGCCGGCAGCGGATCCGGCTCGGGGCGGTGGCGATCGACCCGGACGAGGAGCCGCGCGTCGCCACGCTCCAGTTCACGCGGCTCGTCGCCGGCCGCGGCGACCTCCGCCTCGGCGCCGAGGCGGGAGAGCACCCAGCCGATCGGCGTGGTCGTGTCGCCCGAGCGCTCGGGATCGATCGCCCCCGAGACGATCAGCCGGTCGACCGCCCGGGTCATGGCGACGTAGTAGAGGCGCAGGCGCTCCTCGCGCTCCTCCTGGTTCCGCCGCTCCCGGACGTCGTCGTAGGCGAACGCGCCCCGGCGGACGCTCGTGACCGGGTCGGCGACCTTGAAGCCGAAGCTGCCGTCCGAGAGCGCCAGGATCTCGTCCCCCGACGGCGGTGGCCGGTCGCGCCCGGCGTCCGCCACGACCACGACCTTGAACTCGAGCCCCTTCGCGGCGTGGATCGTCAGCAGCCTGACCGCGTCCGCACCCTCCTCCTCCGCGACTGCCTCCAGCTCCTTCGCGCCGACGGCCTCCTGCTCGCGCACGAAGCGGACGAACCCCTCCACGTCGGGCCCGCGAAGCTCCTCGTAGGAGCGTGCGAGGCGGGCCAGCTTGCGCATGTTCGCGTACCGGCGCCGACCGTCCCACTGCGCGAGCACCGCGAGGTCGTAGTCGTGCTCGGCCACGACGCGCTCGCACAGCCGCTCGAGCGAGAGGCGCGCCGACGCGGCCACCAGGCGCTCGTAGCGCTGCAGGAAGGCCCGCAGGAGCCGCTCGTCGCGCGGGTCGAGGTCGGGCGGCAGCGACCGCTCGATGCCGGTGAAGAGCGGCCGGCGCGGAGCGGCGCGGCGGATCAGCACGAGGGCGTCGTTGGAGACGCCGACGAAGGGCGAGGCGAGCACGTTCAGGAGTGCCTCGTCGTCGTAGCGGTTGTGCAGGAGGCGCAGGTACGCGAGCACGTCGACGACCTGCTGCTGGCCGAAGTACCCCCGGCCGGTCGCCCGGTACGTGGGCAGCCCCCGCCGCCGCAGCTCCTCCTCGTACCACTCGGCGTCGGTGCCGGCCGCGAAGAGCAGCACGATCTCCCCGGGTGCCGCGGCACCGGAGTCGACGAGCTCCCTGATCCGGCCGGCGATGTGCCTCGCCTCCCCGCGCCGCCAGTGGAGGCCGGTCCCGGCGTAGCTCGCCTTGTCGGTGACGAGGAGCTCCACGGGATGGCCGAAGACGGGATCGGGGAACTCGGCCGAGGCGGCGAGCGGCTGGAAGCCGTCGCCGAAGTCGTCGCGGAACAGGTGATTCACGGCCGCGAGCACCTCGGGCCGTGACCGGTAGTTTCGCGTGAGGGCGAGGCCCCCTCCCGCCGCCCGGCGCCGCTCGCGGAACACCTGGACGTCTGCGTGCCGGAACCCGTAGATCGACTGGAACTCGTCGCCGACGAAGAAGAGCTCGGGCGCCGCGGGGCCGCCGGCGACGAGGTCGACGAGCTCGCACTGCAGGCGATTCGTGTCCTGGAACTCGTCGACCATGATCGAACGGAAGCGGAGCTGCTCGCGCGCGAGGAGATCCGGATCGCGGGAGAGCAGGTCGCGCGCGAGCAGCTGCAGATCGGCGAAGTCGACGAGCGACTCCCGCTCCTTGGCCGCCTGGTATTCGGCGCCGAAGCCGGTCAGCAGCTCCTGGAGCAGGTCGCGGTCCCGCCCCGCGGCCGCGTCGAGCGCCGCCTGCTCGACCGCGCGGCGGGCCTCCTCGAAGCTCGCGGCGCGCTCGCCGCGCGCGCGAAAGGCGGCCAGGTCGAGCAGCCGGTCGGGGGGCGGCGCGCGGTCGAGCAGATCCAGCAGGCCCTGCGCCGCGGCGGTCTGCACCTCCGTTGCCGAGGCGTCGCCCGCGAGGCAGCCCGCGGCCTCGCGGAGCTCCTCGACGCGCTCGCCGAGCGGCCTCGCCTCGCCCAGCTCGAGCACCAGATCGCGGCCCGCGGAGCGGAGCGTCTCGTAGACGCCGACCAGCATCGTCCGGAGCCGCTTCGAGCCGTACGAGGCGAGGAGCGCCAGGCGATCGGGTTCCTCGCGGGAACAGAAGGACTCGAGCGCGCGCTCGAACGCCTCGCTGCGGAGCACGGCACCCTGCGCCTCGTCCAGCTCCCGGAACCTCGGATCGAGCCCCGCCGCGAACGGGTACGTCTTGAGCAGCCGGTTGCAGAAGCCGTGGATCGTGGAGATCCACGCCCCGTCCAGCTCGCGCGCCAGGTCGGGCCGGCCGCGGTCGACGAGGGCCGCCCGGATGCGACCTCGCAGCTCGCCGGCCGCACGCTTCGTATAGGTGATCGCCAGCACGGAGCCGACGTCGAGGCCCTCGTCGCAGACCGCCCGCGCGAAGCGCTCGACGAGCACCGCCGTCTTCCCCGTGCCGGCGCCGGCGGACAGGAAGACCCGGCCGCGCGCCTCGATCGCGGCTCGCTGCTCGGGGTTCGGGACCCACGCGGTCACGGCCGCCGGATCCGGCAGACCGTCCAGAGATCGCACCACGCCGGGCACTCGCCTCCCTTCGGGTCGTGCGCGACGTCGCCGCCGCGAATCCGCTCGGCCAGCCCTCGCGCCGTCTCACGGGCACCCTCCACCTGCGCCCAGAAGGCGTCCTCGTCGAGGTAGTCGTTCCCGGCGAACCCCGGCAGCGACTCCTCGCGGGCCCCGGCGCGGAGGAGCCCGCGCGGCCGGCGGTCTCCCCCCAGCGGCCGGTAGACGCCTCCGAGCGGCTCCATGCCGACGAGGTCGCGCAGGACGAGCATGTAGAGCGGGATCTGAAGGCGGAGCTCCTTCTCGATCTCCGCGGCCGAGTGGGCGCTGCGGCCGGACTTGTAGTCGACGACGATCCCGCTGGCGCTGTAGGGGTCGACGTCGATCCGGTCGATCTTGCCCGAGAGCCTGATCCCGTCCAGATCGAGGCCGCGCTGGAGCTCGGGCGCCGCCCGGTCGGATCCGAAGGCGACCTCGAAGCGGCGCGGGACGAGCGCCAGCTCGCTCTCGGCCTCGAGCCGGACGAGCTGCTCGAGATCGCGCAGGAGCGACTGCCTGAGCTCGCGGCGCTGCATGTCGGTCAGCTCGAGCCGGAGCCCCTGCAGCGTCTCGTCCAGGCAGCGCACCATCAGCCCGAGGGCGCCCTCGAGTCGACCCGCCTCGACCCGCTCCGACCCGAGCTCCTTCGGCAGGCGGGTGAAGAACCGGTGCAGGGTGTTGTGGGCGACCGAACCCTTGAGCTTCGCGTCCACCTCCGGGTCGATCGTCTTCGGATCGAGGAACCGCTCCACGAACCAGGCCGAGGAGCAGTCCGCGAAGCGCTCGAGCTCGGTCACGTTGAACGTCGTCCGGGCGCCGAGCCCCGCGAGCACGGAGGGGTGGGTGAGGCGCGTCCGGCGATCGAACGCGGCCCTGGCACGGTCGAGTGCGCGCTCCCAGCCGTTGGCCGCTGCCAGGCCGGCGGCGGCACCGGGGTCCTCGTCCACGAGGGCTGCGAGGGCGCGCAGGCGTTCGCGTTCGGTCGGCGCGCCCTCGAGCGGCCAGGTCAGCTGCGAGAGCGGACGGCTCCGGGTCCAGCGGCTCACGTCCTCCCGGTCGTAGAGCGCCTGGACCTCGTCCCAGAACGGCCCCGGCTGCCGCGGCGTCCCCTCGTCGGTCGCCGCCTCGCGGACGAGGTAGAGGCGCGCGGTGGCGCGCGTGCAGGCCGTGTAGAAGAGGTGGCGATCGCGCGCGACCGGATCGGGCCGCCGCAGGCGCGGGCCCAGCCGCTCGCGGCTCTCGTCGTCGAGGAACGGCGAGGGCAGGCTCCGGCGCGGGAGCGACCCCTCCTCCAACCCGAGGAGGAAGACGGCGTCGAACCGGCGGGTCCGGGCTCGCATCAGGTCGAGGACGGCGACGCGCCCCCGCTCCCCCGCCGAGCGACGGAGCAGGCCGTGCTCGAGGGCGGCCGCGACTCCCTCTCGGTCGACCGGCTCGGCCAGCCGCTCCCAGGCGTCGAGCTCGTCGAGGATCCGCAGCGCCGCGTCGTGGGCCCGCAGGTCGTCGCGCGCCGCCTCGGTCGGCGGCGGCGCCTCCAGGCCGTGGGCGGCCCGGAGCATCGATCGGGCCAGGCTGCGGGCGGCCTCGACCGCCGTCCCGGCGACCCGGAGCGCGTCAAGCGCGGGCACGGGGGCTCCGCGCAGGCGTTCCGTCTCGGCCTCGACGCGCTCCGGCGCCGTCACCGCCCGCCCGCGGAGCCGGCCCTCGGCGAAGTCGACCGCCTGCCTCGAGATGCCGGAGTACGGAGAGCGGAGGTAGCGGTAGAGATCGCCGCGCCCGCCGCCGAGCCACGCGAAGCGGAGGAGGGCCAGGAGCGCCTGCCCGTAGGGAGTCTGCGCGAGGCGGACCCGGCCCTCGAGCGCGTAGGGAACGCCGAGCGTGCCGAGCGCGGTCTCGAGCGGCGCCCGCCAGCGCTCGACGGAAGGGCAGACGATCGCGATCCGCTCCGGCGCCGTCCCGGCCCGGATCAGGCCGAGCAGCTCCTCGCCCACGAGCTCGAGCGCACCCCGCGGGCCGGCTCCCTCGAAGAACCTCACCGCTCCCTCGATCGGCGCTGGAGCCGGCGCCACGTCGGCGAACAGCCCGCGCTCGAGGTGAGCGAGGGCGGGGGGAGCGAACTCAGCGAACCGGGGCGGAAGCTGCTCCAGTCGGCCCTGCGCGAGCGCGGCGAGCTCGTCGACCGTGCCCTGGAGCGCGGCGAAAGCCGGCCGGCCGGGCTCGTAGGGGATCGACACGGTCACGTCGCCACGGCCCGAGAGAGCCTGGACGAGCGCCCACTCCGAAGCGGTCAGGTCCTCGAAGCCGTAGGCGAAGACCGGCTCGCCGCGCCAGGCCCCGAGGTCGGTGCCGAGCCGCTCGGCCGCCCGGGCGCGCAGCAGCGCCCGGTCCCAGAGGCCGAGCCCGTCGAGCTCGGCGCGGTAGGCGGCGAGCAGGGCGCCGAGATCGCCGTCCACTTGCTCCGGCGCCACGAGCGCGCCGTGTAGCTCGTCCAGCGTGGCGAGCAGCGAGTCCAGGAAGCCGGCGAAGCGCGTCGAGGATCGCAGCGGGCCCAGCTCGGCGCGCGCGACGGCCCGGCGCGCGACGAGGACGCGCTGCGCCTCGGTCGCCACGGGGCGCCGCTCGGGGTCGGCGGCGGCGATCCGCTCGAACAGGTCGTCGAAGGTGCCGATCGACCCGCTGATCAGGGCGCCCGCGCGGCGGAGGAGGTCGCGCTCGCAGGCCTCGACGTCCGACCGGTTCGGCACGATCAGAAACGGTTCGTCGTCGAGCCGCTCCAGGTAACGCTCGAGCAGCAGCGCCACTTTGCCCGCGTGCGCGGGCCCGGTGAGCAGCGTCAGGCCGATCCGCCCATCGTAGTGCGGGGACGCGACGGCACCGCCCGGTCGCGGGACCGTCTCTTCGTCCCCTCCGGCGCGAGCGCTTGGAAGCCCTTCGGCGAGGCGAAGGAAGCTACGCGGCCCGGCGAGCGCGGCGAATCCGCCACGACCGCAGCAGGCTCAGGAGCGCCGTCTCCTCGGGATCGAGGCCCACTTCGCGCGCGCGCACGACGCGCAGATGGCGGGGACGGAAGTCCTCGATCGTCCGCCCGTCGAGGTACTGCTCGACCACCGCCGGGCTGACGTACGACGCGCGCGCGACGGCCGGCGTGTTCCCCAGCCGCTCGCCGACCCTGCGCATCACCGCCGCGACGGCGCGCTGCCGCTCGGCCGCGGTCTCGGCCGGCCGTCGCTCCGCGAGGGCGATCGCCGCCGTCAGCGTCCCGCCCCAGGTGCGGAAGTCCTTGGCCGTGAACTCCTGGCCGAGGTGGATGCGGATGTAGTCGTTCAGCCGGGCCGAGGTCAGGTTGTAGAGCCCACCCTCCCACTCGTACCGGAAGAGGCGGCGCGCACCGCGCAGCGCCTGCAGCTCGCGCATCGCCGCGGCCAGCTCCGCATCGAGGATCGCGGTGCGCACCCAGGCCCGGTGCTTGCCGCGAAAGCGGAAGACGATCCGGCTGCCGCGAACGGAGACGTGGCTCTTGTTCAGCGTCGTGATCCCGTACGTCCTCGAATCCCTCGCGTAGCGATCCGAGCCGACCCGGAACCAGCCGAGATCGATCAGCCGTACCGCGACAGCGCTCACGCGCTCGCGGTCGAGCGGCTCGTGGCCGATGTGCTCCGCCATCGCCGTGCGCAGATCAGGCAACCGCTCGGCGAAGCCGATCAGCCTGTCGTACTTCGCCTGCTCCTGCTCCGCCCGGAAGTCGGGGTGGTAGAGGTACTGCCGGCGGCCCGCCGCGTCCAGACCCGTCGCCTGAAGCTTCGCGTTCGCGCGCGGCGAGATCCAGACCTCCCGCCACGCCGGGGGGATCACCAGCGACTCGACGCGCGCGACCTTGGCCGGATCGACGATCCGGTTCCCGCGCGCGTCGAGGTAGCGAAACCGTCCCCGCGACCCCTCGCGCCGCCAGCCGCCCCTGCGCGTCACTGCCGATCCATACCGCCCCGCGAGGGTCGCTAACCGCGCCCGTAGAATGCCGCCCTGGTGGAGATCCGGGCGATCGCGGTGCTCGAGGGCGACGAGACGGGGCAGGAGCTGCTCGAGGAGTCGCTCCGGCTCCTCGTCCCCGACCTGCTCGGCTTCGAGGTCGAGCTGCGGCGCTTCGACCTCTCGCTGGAGTCGCGCCGGGCCAGCGGCAACGGCGTCGTCCACGAGGCCGCGGCGGCGATCCGGGAGACGGGCGTGGGGCTCAAGGCGGCGACGATCACGCCCGAGGGCCGCGACGACGTCGGCTCGCCGAACCGCATCCTGCGCGAGGAGATCGGCGGCCGGGTGATCGTCCGGACGGGGAGGCGCATCCCGGGCATCGTGCCGCTCGGCGGCGCCCACCACCCGATCTCGATCGTCCGCATGGCCGTCGGCGATGCGTACGGCGCGAAGGAGTGGCGCGAGGGCGAGGGCGACGACGAGGTCGCCTTCCGCACCGAGCGCATCGAGCGGCGCATCTGTCGCGGCGTCGCGGAATACGCCTTCCGGCAGGCGAAGCAGACCGGCGCGAAGGTGTTCGGCGGTCCCAAGTACACCGTCAGCCCGACCTACGAGGGGATGCTGAAGGAGGAGATGGACGCCGCGGCCGAGCGGCACCCGGACGTGCGCTACGACCCCCAGCTGATCGACGCGACCTTCGCCCTGCTGATCGCCTCGAGCGGCGAGCCTCTCGTGATCCCGGCCCTGAACCGCGACGGCGACATCCTCTCCGATCTCGTCCTGCCCCTGTTCGGCTCGATCGCGGGCTCGGAGTCGATGCTGATCGCGTTCGAGGAGCGGCCCGGCGGCGAGCTCGGGACGACTGCGCTGATGGCCGAGGCGGCCCACGGCACCGCGCCGGCGCTGCAGGGCAAGGACGTCGCCAACCCGATGGCGATGATCCTGGCCGTCGCGGCGCTGCTCGCGCACGGCGACGAGCGCGCCCGGGAGGCGGCCCGCGCGATCCGGGAGTCCGCGCTGGAGGCGGTCGCCGACGGCGTGCGGACGGCCGACCTCGGCGGCCACAACGCGACGTCGGAGTTCACGGCCGAGGTGATCCGCCGGACGAGGTCGAAGCTCGAAGTCTGGGCGACCCTGTAGACGCGTGACCGCCAATTCCCGCGGCGCGCGAGTTACCGGTCACGCGTCTAGAGTTCGCGCGCCGTGAGGGTGGCCGTTCCCAGGGAGACCGCGCCGGGCGAGCGACGCGTGGCCCTCGTGCCGGACAGCGTCGCCCGTCTGGCCGGGGGGGGCTTCGACGTGGCCGTCGAGGCCGGCGCCGGAGCGGCCGCCTCGTTTCCGGACTCGGCGTATGCCGGGGCGGGGGCGACGATCGCGCCCGATCTCCACGCGGCCGCGGCCGGCGCGGGTGCCGTCGTCAAGGTGGCCCCGCCGAGGGCGGCCGAGCTCGAGGCCGTCCCCCGCGGGACGATCCTGATCGCGTTCCTCCAGCCCCTCACCGACGCTGAGGGCCTGGAGCGCCTCAGGGCCCGGGGCCTGATCGGGTTCGCGATGGAGTCGATCCCGCGGATCAGCCGCGCGCAGTCGATGGACGCGCTCTCGTCGCAGAGCACCGTCGCCGGCTACAAGGCGGTCCTGGTCGCCGCCGACCGGCTGCCCCGGTTCTTCCCGATGCTGATGACCGCGGCCGGCACGGTCGCCCCCGCGAAGGTGCTCGTGCTCGGGGCCGGCGTTGCCGGCCTGCAGGCGATCGCGACCGCGCACCGGCTCGGCGCCGTCGTCTCCGCCTTCGACGTGCGCCCGGTCGTGCAGGAGCAGGTCGAGAGCCTCGGGGCCTCCTTCCTCGACCTCGGCGTCCGCGGCGAGCAGACCGAGGGGGGCTACGCCGCCGAGCTGACGCCCGAGCAGCAGGCGTTGCAGCAGGCCGAGCTCCAGCGGCGCATTCCCGACTTCGACGCCGTGATCACGACGGCGCTGATCCCCGGGCGGCCGGCGCCCCTGCTCATCTCGGCGGATGCCGTGCGGGGGATGCGGCCGGGCTCGGTGATCGTCGACCTCGCAGCCGAGGCAGGCGGGAATTGCGAGCTGACGGCGCCGGGGGAGGAGGTCGTGCGCGAGGGCGTCACGATCGCCGGCTCGAGGAACCTCGCGAGCGCGATGCCCTTCCACGCCAGCCAGCTCTACGCGCGGAACGTGAGCGCCCTGCTGCAGCACCTCGCCCCGGGCGGGGAGCTCAGGCTGGACTGGGAGGACGAGATCACCGCCGGCGCGTGTGTCACGCGACCGCTCGAGGTGCCGGCGTGACCACGGGCCGGCTCGTGATCGAGCTGACCGTGCTCGTGCTGGCGATCTTCGTCGGGTTCGAGGTGATCTCGAAGGTGCCGACCCTGCTGCACACCCCGTTGATGTCCGGGACGAACGCGATCCACGGGATCGTCCTCGTCGGCGCGATCATCGTCGCGGGGCTGCCCGATCAGGACACGTGGATCCGCGTCGTATCGCTGGCGGCGGTCGCGCTCGGGACGATGAACGTCGTCGGTGGCTTCGTCGTCACCGACCGGATGCTCGAGATGTTCAAGAAGCGGTCGGGGGATGACCAGAGACAACCTCGTTAGCCTCGCCTACCTCGTCGCGATCGTCAGCTTCGTGCTGGCGCTCCGCTTCCTCTCCTCCCCCACGACAGCGCGGCTCGGCAACTGGCTCGGCGCCGCCGGGATGGCGGTCGCGATCGGCGCCACGTTCGCGCAGCGCGGCCTGCACAACTACGGCTGGATCCTCGCCGTGATGGTCGTCTCGGCGCCGATCGGGGCGGTGGCGGCGCGCGCGGTGAAGATGACCGCGATGCCGCAGATGGTGGCGCTGTTCAACGGCGTCGGCGGCGGCGCGGCGGCGCTGATCGCGCTCGCCGAGTTCCACGAGCGCGTGCCCGAGCCGGGCCGGATCCCCTTCAACGTCGGCCTCTCGACGATCCTGAGCGCGCTGATCGGCAGCATCTCCTTCACGGGCAGCCTGGTCGCCTTCGCGAAGCTCCAGGAGCTCGTCTCCGGCCGGCCGATCACCTACCCGGGCCAGAAGGTCGGCAACGGCCTCCTGCTCGCCGCCGCGGCCGGCGTCGGCGTGGCGATCCTCGCCGGCCCCCAGGAGGACGGCCTCCTGATCGGCCTGATCGCGGGGGCGGCGCTGTTCGGCGTCCTCTTCGTGCTGCCGATCGGCGGCGCGGACATGCCGGTCGTGATCTCGCTCCTGAACGCGCTGACGGGCCTGGCCGCGGCCGCGACGGGCTTCGTCCTGCACAACAACGTCCTGATCGTGAGCGGCGCGCTCGTCGGCGCCTCCGGGACGCTGCTGACGATGCTGATGGGCCGGGCGATGAACCGTTCGATCGGCAACGTGCTCTTCGGGGCGTTCGGGCAGGTGGCTGCCGGGGAGGCCGCCGCGGCCGGGCCGGGAGCCGACGGGGCGGGCGTGCGCTCGGCGAGCGCCGACGACGTGGCGATCATGCTTGCGTACGCGAAGCGGGTCGTGATCGTCCCGGGCTACGGCATGGCGGTCGCCCAGGCCCAGCACAGCGTGCGCGAGCTGGCGGACGAGCTCGAGCACCGCGGCGTCGACGTCCGCTACGCGATCCATCCCGTCGCGGGCCGGATGCCGGGGCACATGAACGTCCTCCTCGCGGAGGCGAACGTGCCCTACCCGCAGCTGCACGAGATGGACGAGATCAACCCGGAGTTCCCGCGCACGGACGTGGCGCTCGTGATCGGCGCCAACGACGTCACGAACCCGGCCGCCCGCACGTCGCCGGGCAGCCCGATCTACGGGATGCCGATCCTCGACGTCGACCGGGCCGCGACGATCGTCGTGCTCAAGCGCGGCATGAGTCCCGGGTTCGCGGGCATCGACAACGAGCTCTACGTCGACCCGAAGACGTTGATGCTGTTCGGCGACGCCAAGGATTCGGTCGTCAAGCTCCTCGCCGCCGTCAAGCAGCATTAGTGCCTTGCCCAGCGACGTCCGCCGGCTTCTGGCCCGCGATCACGCGGCGCCGGCCGGCGTCCTCGGTCGCCCCCGTATCCGGCGTCCGCCCTGTGCACACGCCCTGCGTCCTTGCCCGGCTTGGTGCTCACGACCCAGAAATCCGGCTACGTCACTGGACGAGGCACTGATCCCGGTCTTCTCCGCGCGGCACGTGGAGGCCGCCGTCTCCCCGGGGGAGGCGGTCGAGGCCGTCCGCGAGGCCTTCGTCGCCCACGCCCGGGCCGAGTGGACGATGCCGCCCAAGGTCTACGTCACCAACTACCCCGCCGGCGACTTCAGGGCGATGCCGGCGCTGGGGGGAGGCTACGCCCTGCTCAAGTGGGTGACGTCGTTTCCCGGCAACCCGGCGCGCGGCCTCCCCACCGTTACCGGGCTCGTCCTGCTCTCGGACGCGGAGACCGGCGCGCTCGCGGCGCTGTTCGATGCCGCCTCGGTGACGGCGCTGCGCACCGGGGCAGCGGCCGTGCTCGCGGCCGAGACGCTCGGGCGGGCGGACGCCGACGCCGTGGCGGTCGTCGGGGCCGGTGTCAACGGACGGGCGGTGGCCCGTACCTTCGCGGCCCGCGGCCGTAGCCCGCTCGTCTGGGATCTCGAAGCCGAGCGGGCGCAGGCGGTCGCGGCCGAGACCGGAGGGCGGGCCGCGACCACGCGCGAGGAGGCGCTCGCGGCCGACGTCGTCGTCACCGTCACTCCCGGTCACGAGCTCCTCTTCGCCGAGGGGTCGCTCCGGCCCGGCCAGCACGTCTCGCTGATGGGGGCGGACGGGCCCGGGAAGGCGGAGATCGCCGCGGCGGAGTTCGCGAGGGTGCGGGTGTTCTGCGACGACTGGGAGCAGGCGAGCCACGGGGGCGACCTCGCGGCCGCCGTGGGCGCCGGCGTCGTCGCCCGGGCCGACGTGACCGAGCTCGGAGCGGTCCTCGCCGGCAGCGCTCGGGGCCGCGGCGGCGCGGGCGAGATCACGGTCTTCGACTCGACGGGGCTCGCGATCCAGGATCTCGCGATCGTCCGGGCCGCCTACGAGCGCTTTCGCGAGGATCCCGACGAGTTCGACGGGATCGGGGGCGTCGATTTGACCTAGACGCGTGATCGCCAATTCACGCCGCGCGGTGACGAACCAGACGCGGCGGTGGATCAGCCCGCTCGCGCGCTGCCCGTACTTCCAGTACGTGCGGCGCCTGATCGAGCTGGCCACCTTGGTCTGGATCGCCCCCGCGGGTGCGCTAATTACCGATCACGCGTCTAAGCTCCGCCGCAAGCAACGAGGGAGGGCACGTGGACGGAAAGCTGGTGCATCTCGAGCTGCCCGCGGGCGACACCGCGCGCGCGAAGGCGTTCTGGAGCGGGCTCGTCGGCTGGCAGTTCCAGGACTGGGAGGGCCCGGTCGAGTACCACATGTTCGAGGGCGAGCCGGGCGGGGCGATCTTCCCCGCGGAGGACGACCAGCGCGGGCCGATCGTCTACTTCGGGACCGAGGACATCGACGCGGAGCTGGCGAAGGTCCGGGAGCTCGGCGGCACGGCCGACGAGAAGCACCCGATCCCCGGCGTCGGGTGGTATGCGCGCTGCGAGGACACGGAGGGCAACTCCTTCTCCATCTACCAGGACGACTCGTCGGTGCCGGCTCCCTGAGGGGCGAGCCGACCCGGATCGAACGGCGCGAGCTCGGGCGCGGGCCGTCCCGCGATCGCCTGCGCCACCAGCTCGCCGCAGACGAGCCCGAGTACGTTGCCGTGCCCGGAGTAGCCGCACGCGAGCCACAGACCCTCGCGCCAGGGCGCCCGCCCGGCGAGCGGGAGCCGGTCTTCCGTGACTCCGAAGGCGCCCGCCCAGCGATGCGTGACCGCCGGCAGCTCTCCGACCAGGTCGCGGACGAGCCTTTCGATCCGCGCCTGGATGCCCGGCGTCGTCGCCTCCTCGGCGGTGAACTCGGTCTCGAGGGCGGCGTCGCGGCATCCGCCGACGACGAGCCGGCCGTCCGGCGTCTGCTGCCAGTAGTCGTAGCCGCGGCGCGCGTAGTGGGGGCAGGCGAAGAGCCTCTGTGCCAGCGGCTCGGTCGCGAGCACCTGCCCCCGCGCGGGCCGGACGGCGGCGTCGAGCTCCGGGACGAGGCCCCGCGTGTACCCGTCGGTGGCCAGGAGCACCGTCGGCGCCTCCAGCTCGTCGAGCGACGTGACGTCGCTGCCCTCCCGGAGCTCCGCCCCGGCGTCGGCCGCGAGGGCGGCCAGCCGCCGCACCCAGCGGGCCGGGTGGAGGGCCCCGTCGCCCGGGTGCCGGATCGCGCCGTGGAACAGATCCCGGAGCACAGGACCCGGGTCGTCCTCCCATTCCGCGTCGAAGCCGTCGCCCACCAGCGCCGCGTGCTCGGCCTCCAGCTCGAGCCGCTCGGCCGGGTCGGCGGCGAGCCGCAGGCTCCCCGTGCGGCGGAAGGCGTCGCCGGCCAGCTCCTCCAGGTGATCCAGGCCCCGCTCGGTCAGGCGCCAGAGCGCCTGCGCCCGCTCGGCCCCGAGCTGCCGCCGTGCCACGTCGTAGGGCATCGCTCCTCCGCGCAGCGCGAAGCCGCCGTTCCGGCCGCTCGCGCCGGAGGCGATCTCCCGCGCCTCGTGCAGGCGGACGCGCAGCCCTTCGCGTGCGAGGACGAGCGCGGCCGTGCAACCGGTGACGCCGCCGCCGACGATCTCGACCTCGGGTGGGCCGGCCGGCGCGCGGCGGCGAACGGGCGCAGCCAGCTCGTCGAGCCAGTACGAGCTCACGGCGGCGATCGTAGTCAGGGAGACGTCGCACGGTAGATCCCGGCCTCCTCCGTGACGTGCCCGGCGAGCTCGAGCTCGATCAGGGCCCCGCCGAGGGCGCCCGCCCCGAGGCCGGTTTCCCGGATCAGCTCGTCGGCGCCGGCCGGGCCGGCCCGGAGCCGTTCCAGGACGGTCGCGGCCTCGCCCTCGACCGCGGGCAGCTCGCGTTTCGGCACGAGCAGGCCGAAGACCTCGAGCAGATCGTCCGACCGGGTCAGCGGCGTCGCCCCGACCCGCAGCAGCGCGTTCGTCCCGGCCGAGAGCGACGAGGTGATCTCCCCGGGGACCGCCAGCACCTCCCGACCCTCCTCGAGGGCGAAATCGGCCGTGATCAGCGCTCCGCTCCGCTCTCTCGCCTCGACGACGACCGTGGCTGCGGTGAGGCCGGCGATGATGCGGTTGCGGGCGGGGAACCGCCAGGCCGCCGGCTCGACTGCCGGCCCGTACTCGGAGACGATCAGGCCGTCGGCGGCGATCCGGGCCGCGAGCTCCCTGTTCGCGGCGGGGTAGTCCCGATCGATGCCGCAGCCGAGGACGGCCACGGTCGGCGCACCGGCGTCGAGGGCGCCCCGATGTGCCTCGGCGTCGACGCCGCGGGCGAGGCCGCTGATCACGAGCAGGCCCGCGGCGGCCACGTCCCGGGCGAGGGAGCGGGCCACCGTCCGGCCGTACGCGGAGCAAGCTCGGGCGCCGACGATCGCCACCGCCGGCCGATCGAGCAGCTCCACGGGTGCGCTTCCCCGCAGGTACAGGCCGGGCGGCGGATCGAAGATCGCCGCGAGCGTGGCCGGGAAGGCGGCGTCGTGACGTCCGACGTATGCGGGAGACGCACCGTCTCTCACAGCGCTCCGAGTTCCCTGGGCGATCGGTAGGCGAGCGCCTCGGCCACGTGAGCGGGCTCGACCCGTCCGGCTCCCGCGAGGGCGGCAACCGTGCGGGCGACTCGGGCCACCCTCGCGCGTCCGCGACCGGAGAGCGGCAGGCGGTCCACGGCGCGGGTGAGGAGCTCGTCCGCTTCCTCGGTCCGTTCCAGCACGCCCGCCAGCCGGGCCCGCGCGGCGAGCACCCGTTCGAGCACCCGCTCCGAGGGCTCGGAGGGAGCCCGCGCCAGCTCCTCCGCGCGCGGCCGCGGCACCTTCACGACCAGGTCGAAACGGTCGAGCAGCGCGCGCGACAGCTTGTCGCCGAAGGCAGACAGGCGTTGCGCCGAGCATGAGCACTCCGCCGCGGGATCCCCGCGCGCGCCGCATGGACAGAGGTTCATCGTCGCGACGAGCTGGAAGCGGGAGGGGAAGACGGCGCTCCCGTGCGCGCGCGCGATGCTGACGACGCCGTCCTCGAGCGGCTGCCGAAGCGCCTCGAGTGCCGGCCGCGTGAACTCGACCAGCTCGTCCAGCAGCAGGACGCCGCGGTGCGCCAGCGTCGCCTCGCCCGGCTTCGGTCCGTGTCCCCCGCCGACGATCGCGGCCGTCGAGGCGCTGTGGTGCGGCGCGCGGAAGGGCGGCCGCGACAGCAGTGGGCACTCCGGACGGAGCACGCCTGCGACCGAATGGATGCGGGTCACCTCCAGGGCCTCCTCGGAGCCGAGGCGCGGCAGGATCCCCGGCAGGCGGCGCGCGAGCATGGTCTTGCCCGTCCCGGGTGGCCCCGCGAGCAGCAGGTTGTGGCCGCCCGCGGCCGCGAGCTCGAGCGCGCGCCGGGCCCGCTCCTGGCCGCGCACGTCGGCGAGATCCGGGGGCGGGCGCTCGGAATGGTGGCCGTTGACCGGCGTCCAGGCGGGCGGGCCGCACTCCCCGCGCAGGTAGGCGACCCCCTCGGCGAGGTGACGCAGCGGAACGGGCTCGATTCCGGCGAGCGCAGCCTCCGCCGCCGACTGCGCCGCGCACAGCAGTCGGGTCAACCCCGCCCGACGGGCACCCTCGGCGGCCGCGAGCGTCCCGCCGACCCGCCGGACGCGTCCGTCCAGGGCGAGCTCGCCGAGCGCCGCATGACCGTCCAGCGCGTCGAGCGGCACCTGCCTCGTGGCGGCGAGGATCGCGAGCGCGATCGGCAGGTCGAAGCCCGACCCTTCCTTGCGGAGGTCGGCGGGCGCGAGATTGACGGTGATCCGGGCCTGGCCCCCGGGCCAGTGGCACTCGGCGGAGCCGATGCCGCTGCGGACACGGTGCTTCGCCTCCTGGCACGCCCGGTCGGCCAGGCCGACGATGGTGAAGCCCGGGATGCCGTGCTGGACGTGCGCCTCCACCTCGACGCGGCGTGCGTCGAGGCCGACGAGAGCGTGGGTGACCGTGCGCGCGAGCACCCGGCCACCGTAGGCAGCGAGGTGTCGCGGAGGTGTGCCGTCTCGGTGGCGAGACCGTGAAAGCGAAAGACGGGCGCGACGCCGGCGAGGACGGCGCGCCCGTCGAGCGAATTCTAGAAGGCCTCCCGCACCCGCTCGAGCGACCCGCCGCGGATCGCGACGAGCTCGAACGACACCTCGAGGCCCTCGAGCGACGGGTGCGCCGCCAGCCAGATCTCAGCCGCTCGGCGCAGACGCCGACGCTTCTCGCGGCCGACCATCTCGAGCGGATCGCCGAAGGCGTCGCTCGACTTGGCCTTCACCTCGCAGAAGACGAGGCGGCGCCCCCGGCGCAGCACGACGTCGAGCTCGTTGCCGCCGGCCCTGGCGTTGACCGCGAGGATCCGGTAGCCGCGCAGGCGGTAGAAGCGGCGCGCCCGGCGCTCGGCCGCGGCACCGAGGGCGGACGTGCTACGCCGTGACGCCTTCCGCGGCATAGCAGAGCGCCTGGAAGGACCGGCGGTGGATCTCGCACGGCCCGCGCTCGCGCACGGCGGCCGAATGACGCGGCGTGATGTACCCGACGTGGGAGGCGAAGCCGAACGCGGGGTAGAGCGCGGCCGCCCGGCGCATGTAGCGGTCCCGGGTCACCTTGGCGACGATCGAGGCCGCCGCGATCGCCGCGGAGCGCTCGTCGCCGTCGACGACGGCGACGTGCTCCGGCGCGGCCGGGCCCAGCCGGAAACCGTCCACGAGACAGGCCTCGGCCGGCGGCGCGAGCGCGGTCAGGGCAGCTCGCAGCCCGGCGAGGTTCGAGCGGTGCAGGCCGTTCCGGTCGATCTCGGCCGGGGAGATGACCTGGACCGAGATGCGCTCGGCACAGCCCACGATCGCCGCGAACAGCTCCTCGCGGTGCGCCGGGGAGAGCTGCTTGGAGTCGTTGAGGAGCGCGAGCGGGCGGACGCGATGGTCCCGCAGGCAGTCGTAGTCGAGGAGGACGCCCGCCACGACGAGCGGCCCGGCCAGGGATCCGCGCCCCGCCTCGTCGGCGCCGGCGACGAAGCGGGCACCGAGCCGCCGGTCGAACCGGAGGAGCCTCTGGCCGGTGGCGCGGGGCATCGGCCGAGGATAGCCCCGGCCCCGGCTCACCCCAGGGAAGGCACAGATTCGTGACGCGGAAACTGCGGGCTTTTCCGACCGCGGTCGCCGGCTAACGCTTCTCGCGGACCCGCGCCTTCTTGCCGACCTTGCCGCGGAGGTAGTACAGCTTCGCGCGGTTGACGTCGCCGATCGCCTGCACCTCGATCTTGTCGATCTTGGGCGAGTGCACCGGGAAGGTCCGCTCGACACCGACGCCGAACGACTGCTTGCGCACGGTGAACGTCTCGCGCACGCCGGCGCCCTGACGCTTGATCACGATGCCCTCGAAGACCTGGATGCGCTGCCGCTGCCCCTCGATGACGCGGAAGTGCACGCGCACCGTGTCACCCGCCTTGAAGCCGGGCAGATCAGGACGCAGCTGCCGCTGCTCGAGTGACTCGATTACCTTGCTCATCGGGAAAGGCGGGCCCTGGACGGGCGAGCGCGCATCCTAGCGCAAGGCCTCCGCGCTACCGGAACCCGATCCGGTTGGGCGGCCAGTAGACGGCGAAGACCTCACCGATCAGGTTCTCCCGCGGCACGGCCCCCCACTCGCGCGAGTCGCACGACTGAACGCGGTTGTCGCCCATGAAGAAGTAGCCGTCCTTGGGGATCTTCTGAGCGGGCAGCGTGCGCGTGTCCCGACGGGGTCCCTTCACGTATGGCTCCGACAGGCGCTTCCCGTTGATGTAGACGAAGCCGTTCCGCTCCTCCCACGTCTCGCCGGGCAGCGCGATCAGCCGCTTGACGAACGTGCCGCCCGCACCGCACCGCTCCTCGGCGAGCTTGGGCGTTTTGAAGACGATGATCTCGCCGCGGCGCGGCTTGCGGAAGTGGTAGATGCCGCGGTTCGCGAGCACGCGGTCGGAGAAACGCGCGATGCAGCCGTTCGCGGGCCGGGCGCAATGGAGCGACGGCTCCATCGAGGACGAGGGGATCCGGTACGGGTTGACGACCCACGCCTTGATCGCGAGGACGATCGCGATCGCCCCGACGATCGTCACGATCCAGTCGATCGTCACGCGCCAGGGGCGGGGCAGCCCCCGCGTCATCCGGTCGACTGGGTTCCAGGAGCGGTGAGCGTCCCTCGATCTCGAACCCGGGCGCTCCAGGGCCTCGCCGGCCGCGCCGAGCGTCCGGATCTGGGGCGGGTGCAGGCCGACCGAGAGCTCGGCGTCGTAGGTCCGGCGCCGCTCCGGATCGCCGAGCACCCCGTAGGCATGCTCGACCTCGCGCAGCCGTTGAGCGCCCCATGGCGTCTCCCCGTCGGTATCGCGCTTCAGCTGCCGGTACGCCTGGGCGATCTCGATGCCGGAGGAATCCCGCGGAACGCCGAGGACGGCGTAGAGGTCCCTCACCGCGCGTTCCGGGCTCGCGTTTGCTGGCGCCGCCACTCCTCGACCCGGCCGTGGTCGCCCGAGAGGAGGACGTCGGGCACGCGCCACCCCCTGAACTCCGCCGGCCGCGTGAAGTGCGGGTGCTCGAGCCCGCCCTCGAGCTCCGAGGAGAAGCTCTCGAACCGCGAGGAGGCGGGACTGCCCAGCGCACCCGGCAGCAGGCGGGCGATCGCGTCGACGACCACCATCGCCGGCAGCTCTCCGCCCGAGAGCACGTAGGGCCCGACCGAGATCGCGTCGGAGGCGAGCTTCGTCACGATCCGCTCGTCGAACCCCTCGAAGCGCGCCGAGAGGAGCGTCAGCCGCTCCTCGCGTGCCAGCTCCTCGACGAGGGCCTGGTCGAGCTGCCGGCCCGTCGGCGCCAGCGCGACGACGCGGTGCTCCGGAGCGCCCCCGTAGACCGCGTCCAGGGCCGCCGCGACGACGTCGACGCGGAGCACCATCCCCGCGCCCCCGCCGTACGGCTCGTCGTCGACCTGAGCGGCCCGCAGCGGGGTGGTGTCGCGGTAGCTGAAGAGGCGCAGGTCGAGCTCCGTGCCGAGCACGGCCGCCACCGGCCGCTGCTCGCACAACCAGGCGAACGCATGCGGAATCAGGGTGAAGACGTCGACCTGCAAAGGACCGATGAGGTTACCCGGGGTCGGCGAAGCCGGGCGCGACAACAATGCGGCCGGAGGCGAGATCGATCGCCCGAACGCAGTCCTCGATCAGCGGCAGGCGCAGGCCGGAGTCGAGCTCGAGCACGTCGTTGGCGACGCCCGGCTCGACCTCCCGCACGCGACCGAGCCCGCGGCCGCCCTCCTCTTCCACCACCAGGCCCAGCAGCTGGAAGACGTAGTACGAGTCGGGCGCGGGAGGCGGCAGCGCCTCGCGCGGCAGCTCGAGCGGGGTGCCGCGGGGCACGGGCCGGTCGAGGCGGATCACGAGCCGCCCGCCGGATCGCTTCACGGCGGCGACGCGGACCGGCTCTCCCCCCGCCTGGAGGCTGGCGCCGACGGCGAACCGGTCGGGCTCCTCGCTCGGCTGCTCCACGACGAAGGAGCCGTCGAGCCCGTGGGCGCGGCCGACGCGCCCCACCGGAACGAGGTGATCGGGCTCAGAGTTCATTTCGGGCTGACCACGCGCTGCCTGGGTGGGCTGGGCGAGTGCGAGGCTAGAACGCAGGGCGTCCGCGTGGCAGCGCCACGGGGACGACCGAGGACGACGCATCGCGCCGCCCAGCGCGGCCAGGCGGCCCGTGCTTCAGTTCGAAAGGAGCTCTGAGCCCGCTCAGTCAACGATCTCGAGCAGGACCCGCTGGGGCGACCCCACCGAGCTCGCCCGCACGACCGACCGGAGGGCACGGGCGATGCGCCCCTGGCGGCCGATCACCTTGCCGACGTCCTCGGCGGCGACGCGCAGCTCGATCACGCGCGCGCCTTCCCGCTCGACCTCCTCGACGTTCACCGCCTCCGGGTCATCGACGAGGCGCCGCGCGAGGTAGGCGACGAGCTCAGCCTCGCTCGACATTCGCCGCCTTGAGCAGCCTCGAGACGGCCCCCGACGGCTGCGCGCCCTTCCCGAGCCAGTCCCTGACCTTCGCCTCGTCGAGCTCGATCGTCGACGGATCGGTCTGCGGGTTGTAGCGCCCGACGATCTCGATGAACCTGCCGTCCCGCGGCGAGCGCGAGTCCGCCACGACGACGCGGTAGATCGGGTTCTTCTTCGACCCGACACGGGTCAACCTCATCCGTACGGCCATCCTCGTCCTTTCTCGCTAGATGCCTGATCGTTAATTCGCGCGCCCGCGGGGGCGATCCAGACGAAGGCGGGCAGTTCGATCGTGGGCCGCTCGTACTGGAAGTACGGGTGGCGCGCGAGCGGGCTGGCCGCCGCCGCGTCTGGGTCGTCACCGCGCCGCGGGAATTGGCGAACAAGCATCGCTAACGCTTCCCGGCGTACCCGGGAAACGACGGGAGCTTGCCCTTGCCCATCTGCTTCATCATCTTCGCCATCTGCTTGCGCGCGGACAGCAGCTGCGTCACCTGCTGCACGGTCGTCCCGCTGCCCTTCGCGATCCGCAGGCGCCGGGAGCCGTCGATCAGGTGCGGAAGGCTGCGCTCCCTCGGGGTCATCGACAGCACGATCGCCTCCACGCGCGCCATCTCCCGCTCGTTCACCTCGAGGCCCTGGAGCTGCTGGCCGAGCCCGGGGATCATCGACAGGACGCCCTTGAGCGGACCCATCTTGCGCAGCATCCGGTAGCTCGAGAGGAAGTCGTCGAAGGTGAACTCACCCGCGCGCAGGCGCTTCTCCATCTCCGCCTGCTCCTCGTCGGTGGCGGCCGCCTCCGCCTTCTCGATCAGGCTGAGCACGTCCCCCATGCCGAGGATGCGGGAGGCCATGCGGTCGGGATGGAAGTACTCCAGCTGGTCGAGCTTCTCGCCGACGGACACCAGCTTGATCGGCTTGCCGGTGACCGCCTTCACGGACAGGGCCGCGCCGCCGCGCGCGTCGCCGTCCAGCTTCGTCAGGACGAGGCCGTCGAAGGCGACGCGCTCGAGGAACGCCTGCGCCACGGCGACGGCCTCCTGCCCGGTCATCGCGTCGAGGACCAGCAGGACGTTGGTCGGCTTCGCCGCGTCCCGCACGGCCGCGAGCTCGTCCATCAGGGCCTCGTCGACGTGGAGGCGCCCGGCCGTGTCGAGGATGACGACGTCGCGTCCCTCCTCCGCAGCGCGCTCCAGGCCCCTGCGCGCGGCCGCGACGGGATCGCGCGTCTCCTCCCGGTAGACCGGGATCTGGATCTGGCGGCCCAGCTGCTCCAGCTGGTCGATCGCGGCCGGTCGCTGCAGGTCGGCGGCCACGAGCGCCGGCGTCTTGCCCTCCTTGCGCAGGAGCAGGGCGAGCTTGCCCGCGGTCGTGGTCTTGCCCGAGCCCTGGAGACCGGCCAGCAGGATCACGGTCGGCGGGCGCTTCGCGAAGACGAGGCGGGAGTCGCCGCTACCCATCAGCGCCGTCAGCTCCTCGTGGACGATCTTCACCACCTGCTGCCCGGGCGTCAGGCTCTTGAGGACGTCCGCCCCCAGCGAGCGCTCCCGGACGCGGGCGACGAAGTCCTTGACGACGCCGAAGTTGACGTCCGCCTCGAGCAGGGCGAGGCGGATCTCGCGCATCGCCCCGGAGACCCGGTCCTCGTCCAGCCGCCCGCGACCACGGAGGTCGCCCAGGGTCAGCTGCAGCTTGTCGGAGAGGGAGTCGAACACGGCGGCGAAGTGTACGTGTCAGGATTCCGCGTCCAGCCCACGGAAAGGAGCAGCAGCATGAGCATCGCCAAGGTGATCACGATCATCGGCTCGTCCCCCACCGGTTTCGCCGAGGCGGCCGCGGCGGCCGTCGAGGAGGCGTCGAAGACGCTGCGGGGCATCTCCGGCGCGGACGTCGTCTCGATGACCTGCAAGGTCGAGAACGACCGTGTCACCCAGTACCGGGCGACGGTCAACATCGCCTTCGAGATCGAGCGCAGCGCCGGCGGCTAGGCGTCGCTTGCGACGCCGACCTCAGGAGCGCGGGCTTGCCCGTGCTCCGTCTGAGCCGACCGCACGAGCGCATCCGGGTAAAACCCACGCTCCTAACCCCGACCGGGCGCCTACTGGATCACGAGCGCCCTGGCGTACTCGGCGGCGTCGAACGGCCGGAGGTCGTCGAGCTTCTCCCCCACGCCGATGAGCTTGACCGGCAGCCCGAGCTCGTAGGCGACCGGGACCGCGACGCCCCCCTTGGCGGAGCCGTCCAGCTTCGTCAGCGCCACGCCCGTCACGCCGACCGCCTCGCCGAACATCCGCGCCTGCTGGAGCCCGTTCTGGCCCGTCGTCGCGTCGAGCACGAGCAGCGTCTCGTGCGGCGCTCCCTCCAGGCGCTGCGCGATCACGCGGCGGATCTTCGCCAGCTCCTCCATCAGGTTCGTCTGCGTGTGCAGGCGGCCGGCCGTGTCGACGATGACCACGTCACGGCCGCGTGCGCTCGCGGCCTCGACCGCGTCGAAGGCGACCGCGGCGGGGTCGGCACCCCGGCGAGAGCCGACGAAGTCCGCCTTCGCGCGCACGGCCCAGATCTCCAGCTGCTCCTCCGCGGCGGCGCGGAACGTGTCCGCGGCGGCCAGGAGGACCGACCTCCCGTGGACGGAGAGCCTGTGCGCAAGCTTGCCGATCGTGGTCGTCTTGCCGGTGCCGTTGACGCCGACCACGAGCACGACGCTCGGTCGCTCCTGCACGCCCAGCACGGCGGGCTCCCCGAGCAGGGCCGCGATCTCCTCCGCGAGGGCGGTGTTCAGGTCGATCGCGTCCCCGCGGGCCTCCAGGCGCCGGACGAGCTCCGCGGTCGCCCGGACGCCGACGTCGGCGGCGATCAGCGCCTCCTCCAGACGCTCCCACGACTCGGCGTCACCCGGGTCGAACGCGACGGCGGCCAGCTCGCCGGTCAGCGCGCGCCGGCTCTTCGAGAGCGAGTCGCGCAGGCGGGAGAAGAGCCCCGAACGCTCCTGCTCGGGCTCCGGCCGCGCGCCTGCCTCGCCGAGAAGCTCGCCCCAGCTCCGCGTCACGCGCCCGTCGCGGCAAGCGCCCGGCCGGCCTCGGGCAGCCGACGCGAGACGATCTGCGAGACCCCGTCGGCGGCCATCGTGACGCCGTAGAGGATATCGGCGGCCTCCATCGTCCTCTTCTGGTGCGTGATCACGATGAACTGCGCCCGGTCGGCGTAGCGGCGCAGCAGCTCGACGAACCGGCCGATGTTGGCGTCGTCGAGCGCCGCCTCGACCTCGTCGAGCAGGTAGAAGGGCGACGGCCGCGCGAGGAAGAGCGAGAAGAGGAACGCGATCGCCCCGAGCGCCTTCTCGCCCCCCGAGAGCAGCGACAGCCGCGTCACGCGCTTCCCCGCCGGGCGGAGCTCGACCTCGATGCCCGGCGATCCGGCCTCCTCGCCTTCGTCCGGCTCCGGCTCGGTCAGGCGCAGCCGGCCGTGCCCGCCCGGGAAGAGGGTCGCCGACACCTCCTCGAAGTGCGCCGCGACGGCCTGGAACGTCTCGGCGAAGCGGCGCTCCACCGTCTCCACGAGGTCGGCGCGCAACCGGTCGAGCTCGGCGAGGCTCCGCTCGAGGTCCTCTCGCTGCTCGGAGAGCTCCGCGAGCCGTTCTTTCTCCCGCTCGTACTCCTCCTTCGCCAGCGGGTTGACCCCGCCCAGCGACTCGCGGCGGCGCTCGAGCCGCTCGAGCCGCGCGGCGAGCGCCTCGGGGTCCGACCCCTCCGCCGGAGTGGCACCCGCCGCGGCGAGCCGTCGCCCGGCCTCGTCGGCCTCGGCGGCCAGCCTCGCCAGCTCGATCTCGACGGCGCCCGCCCTCTCCGCCGCCTCGGCGGCCTCACGGCGAGTCCCGGCCTCCCCCGCTCCGAGTGTCCGGAGCCGCGCGCCGAGCTCGGCGGCCCGGCCGGAGCCCGCGTCGACCCGGGCGCGGAGCGGCGCCTCGAAGCGGGCCGAGCGCCCGGCGGCATGCTCGAGCGCGGCGGCGAGGCGCTCGGCCAGCTGCGCCGGCCGTCGCAGCCGCTCGGGGTCGAGCACGGTCCGGCCCCGCGCCGACCCGACCCTGCCGAGCGCCGCTTCCGCGCGGGCGGCCGCCTCGGCCGCCGCAGCCGCCGAAGCGGCCGCCAGCTCGGCGCTCCGCCCGAGCTCGTCCGCCTCCGCGGCGAGCGCCCTCCGCCTGGCGGCGAGCTCGAGCAGCACGGACTCCGCCGTCTCGCCCGCGAACCGCAGCTCGCCGGCCCGCGCGTCGTAGCAGTGCCCCTCCAGGGTGACGGCCAGGCCGCTACCGGTGCCGGTCAGCTCCCCGAGCCCGACGACCCGGACGTCGTCGAGCAGCGCGGCGGCGGCCTCTCCCCCCGGACGCTCGCGGACGCGCTCCCGCAGCGCCCCGGCACCGGGAGGCGGCGGCAGCTCGTCGCCTCGCCGCCCTCCGGCGACGACCACGCCGACGCTGCCGAGGCCCTCCGCGCGCGTGCGCTCGATCAGCTTCAGGCCGGCCGCGACGTCGGGCGCGAGAACCGCGGCGCCGCGCCATGCGAGCGCGGCGGCGACGGCACGCTCGTACCCCGGCTCGACCTCGAGCAGGGTGAGCACGAGCTCCTGCCCGGCCTCCGCGAGCGCGCGCGCCGCCGGGGGTAGACCTTCGCGCTCGGCCAGGCCGCGGTCCAGCGCCTCCAGCCGGGCGCGCGCCAGCGCCGCCCGCTCGGCGAGCAGGTCGCGCTCGCCGGCGAGCGTCCGCGCCGCGCCCGCCGCTTCGGCGGCGGCGCGCTCCAGCTCGGCCCCGGTCCCCGGAGCCGCCTCGGAGAGCTCGACCGCCTCGGCGAGCTCGCCGCAGAGGCGGTCCCGGAGCGCGAGCACGGTCTCGAGCCGCAGCGCCAGGCGCTCCGAGGCGGACCGGTGGCGGTAGAGCGCCGCCGTCGCCGCCTCGCGCCGCCCCGCCGCGTCGGCGAGCTCGTCCTCGACGCCCGCCCGCTCACGGAGCAGGGCCTCAAGGCGCCGCTCGATCCGCCCGCGCTCGAGGGCCGCCGCCGCCTGCCGCTCCCGGGCCGCGTCGGCCCGGGCCTCGATCTCGGCGAGGTCGACCGTCGCGACCGCGGCCCGGAGTCCCGCGATCTCGCCGCCGAGGCGCTCGGCCCGCTCGGCCGCCGTCGCCTGCAGCGCGAGCGGCCGCAGCCGCTTGGCCACCTCGGCCTCGACGTCGCGGGCCCGCTCGGCCTGCGCGGCGACCCGGGCGAGCTTCAGCCCCGCGCGGTGGCGGCGCCGCTTGAACCGGCCGAGCCCGGCCGCCTCCTCCACGAGGGCACGGAGGTCCTCCGGCTTGCCCGCGAGCACGGCCTCGACGCGGCCCTGGCCGATCACCGAGCCGAGGCCTCCGCCGAGGCCGACGTCCGCGAGCAGCTCGACGACGTCCAGGCGCCTGACGCCGGCGCCGTTGACGAGGTACTGACCCTCGCCGCCGCGGTGGAGGCGGCGCGCGATCGACACCTCGGCGAAGTCCAGCTCGGCGAACCCTCCGTCGGCGTTGTCGAAGAGCAGCTCGACCTCGCAGAAGGCCGCCGCGGGCCTGCTCGCAGCGCCCCCGAACAGCACGTCGTCCGCCCGCTCGGCGCGGAGCTCGCTCGGGCTCTGGCTGCCGGCCGCCCAGACGATCGCGTCGGAGACGTTCGACTTCCCGGAGCCGTTCGGCCCCACGACCACGGCGACGCCCGGCTCGAGGCGGACCTCGGTCGGCTCGGGGAACGACTTGAAGCCGCGCAGCTTGATCGCACGGAGATGCACGCGGGACGAAGCATGACCGTCCCTCCGGCTGGCGAGGCGGTCCTAGGCGTCGCTCGCGACGCCGACCTCAGGAGCACGGGCTTGCCCGTGCTCCGTCTGAGTCGACCGCACGAGCGCATCCGGGTGGAGACCCACGCTCTAGCGGACGGGCTGGGCCTCGAGGGAGAGCTTCTCGAGCGCCTCGCGCGCGGCGATCTGCTCCGCGTCCTTCTTCGAGCGACCCCTGCCGAGACCGGCCTGCTCGCCGTCGACCGAGACGGAGCACGTGAACGTGCGGTCGTGCGCCGGCCCCTCGACCTCGACGACGGAGTAGCTCACCTGGCGCCGCTGCCGCGCCAGCACCTCCTGCAGCTCCGTCTTGTGGTCGACGTGCTGGGTGGCCGCGTACTCGATCCGGCCCGAGAACGCCGCCTGGATCGCGGGTTCGATCGTCGGGTAGCCGTGCTCGAGGAAGAGCGCCGCCAGCGCCGCCTCGAGGATCGCCGCCAGCACGTTGCCGTTGCGAGCGAGCCCCGCGAGCTCGTCGGGCGGGAGGGAGGAGTCGCCGCGCTGGGACAGCCCCGCGCCGAGCTCGAGCTCCCGCCCCACGACGGCGCAGCTCTGCCGGGAGACGACGTGCGAGCGGATCTTGGCCAGCCGCCCCTCACTGAAGTCCGGGAAGCGATCGTAGAGGGCTCGCGCGATCGCGAGCTCGAGGACGCTGTCGCCCAGGAACTCGAGCCGCTCGTACGAGGAACTGCGGTCCGCCGCCCAGGCCGAATGCGTGTAGACCTGCTCGCGCAGGTCCGGAGGCAGCTCCTCGATCAGCCGGCGGAGCTCCGCCGGGTCCCCGGAGGGCGCCCGGCTACTGGTGCGACGAGACGTAGTCGACGGCCTGACCAACCGTCGTGATCTTCTGGGCGTCGTCGTCCGAGATCTTGATCCCGAACTGGTCCTCGAGCTCCATGATCAGCTCGACGAGATCGAGCGAGTCGGCGTCGAGGTCCTCCTGGAAGGAGGCCTCCTCGGTGATCTCGCCTTCCTCGATCCCGAGCTGCTCGGTCAGGACCTCCTTGACCCGCTCGAACACTTCCTCGCGCGAACCTGCCATGTCACCTCACTCGTTGGGCACGGGCCGCCCGCGGCTCCCCGCGGGCCCCCTCGGTGTCGGGTTTCGCGATCCTATACGGGGCTCACCTCAGGCGGAAGCCCTGACCCGCGCGGGCAGGCGGTCGCCGAGGTGCTCCACGACCTGGTGCTCGACGCCCCTCGCGGCGAGCCTGATCGCGTTGGCGATCGCGCGGCGCGAGGAGTTCCCGTGCGCCTTGACCGCGAGCTCGCGGAGGCCGAGCAGGTAGGCGCCGCCGTACGTCTCCGGGTCGAGCCGCGAGCGGAGCTTCCGCGCCGCCGGCCGGATCAGGAGGCCGCCGAGCTTTCCGCGCGGCGTCGAGGCGATGTCCTCCCGCAGGGCCTCCAGCACCGTCTTGATCGTGCCCTCGAGCAGCTTCAGGCAGACGTTCCCCGTGAAGCCGTCGCAGACCACGACGTCGGCGGCCTTCGACAGCAGGTGCCGGCTCTCGGTGTTCCCGCCGAAGTTGAGCTCCGTCTCGGACAGGAGGGCATGGGCCTCGAGCGTCAGCTTGTTGCCCTTCTCGGGCTCCTCGCCGATCGAGAGCAGCCGCACGGTCGGACGCTTCAGCTCGAGGATCATCTCGGCGAACACCGACCCCATGTACGCGAACTGGAGCAGGTGCTCGGCGCGCGCGTCGGCGTTCGCCCCCGAGTCGAGCAGCAGGGAGGGCCCGGCGCGGGTCGG
>JBHEMU010000169.1:0-2578 GCA_046262415.1 Gaiellaceae bacterium
ACTTCGAGGTCGCCGACGTGCGCCGGGTGGAGGCGGGCGATACCGTCGACGGGCAGCCGGTGCGCATCGAGCCCGCGATCGAGGTCGGCAACATCTTCAAGCTCGGTACGCGCTACGCCGAACCGCTCGGCGCCACCTACCTCGACGAGGGAGGCAAGGAGCACCCCATCGTCATGGGCTCCTACGGGATCGGCCCCGCGCGCATCCTGGCGGCGGCGATCGAGCAGTTCGCCGACGAGAAGGGCATCGCCTGGCCGCGCTCGCTCGCCCCCTTCGACGTCGAGCTCGTTGGTCTGGGGAGGCCGGGCAGTGAGGAGCACGCCCTGGCTGAGCGCCTCTACGAGGAGCTGCGCTCCGCCGGCCTCGACGTCCTCTACGACGACCGCGACGCCGGCCCGGGCGAGAAGTTCACCGACGCCGAGCTGCTCGGCTGCCCGCTGCGGTTGACCGTGGGCCGCAGAACGCTGGCCGCCGGCGAGCTCGAGGTCCAGGTCCGGCGCGGACGCGAGGGGCGCTCGGCGCCGCTCGAGGGGACGGCCGAGGCGGTGGCCGAGCTGTGGCGGACGCTCCCCTGAGCGACCGCGCCTCGGCCGAGGATCCCCCCGAGGGGTCCGAGCGGCCGGAGCGGACGGGCGTGAGCGCCGCGAGGCCCGGTGGGCCGGGAAGCGAGGGGGGTAAGCGGGCCCCCGAGGCCGGCGGGCGGGCCAGCGGGGCTGGTCAGCGGGCCCGCCTCACCGTCCGGCGCCTCTTTGGCTTTGATCGCTCCGGCCCGCCTCCACCCGAGACGCTTGCCGGCCGCCCGCTGAACCCATGGACGCTTCCCAACCTCATCGTCGCCCTGCGTCTCGCCGGGATTCCCGTCTTCCTGGCCATCGCGCTGGCCTCCGGCGATGGCACGACCGTTACGGGGGCGCTCCTGTACTGGGTGCTGGCGATCAGCGACTACCTCGACGGCATCATCGCCCGCGTCACCGGTCAGTACAGCCGGCTCGGCGCGATCATGGATCCGCTCGTCGATCGCCTGCTCGTCGTCACCGGCCTCGCCGTCTGCTGGGGCTTCGAGTTGCTGCCGCGCTGGGCGCTCGCCGTGCTCGTCGCGCGCGAGTTGTTCATGCTGGGCCTCGCGCGCTACGGCATGCGCCACGATCTCGAGCTCAAGATCAACTGGTTCGGCCGCATCGGCATCTGGTGGACGCTCGCAGCGCCGTTCTGGGCGATGATGGACGTCCGCTTCCTCGCGCTGCTCGGCCTTTACGTCGGCCTCGGGCTGACGCTCGTGGCGACGGCGCTCTACGTCCGCGACGGTGTCGTCCAACTCCGCGCCCGGCACTGACGCCGCCGCACCCCCCGACTCCCTGCACGCAAACTCTCAAGTTGAGCTTGACCCTGGATTGGCGAGCGGGGGTATACTCGCGCCTCGCTCGGCCAGCCGGTTGCGTCAAGGAGATCGCATGGACACCTTTCCGGACCTTGGAGCCCTCTCCGACGAGGAGCTCAAGAACGTCATAGACCAGCTCACCGACGAGGAGCTGGAGGTCTCCTACCGGCGAAGGATCCTCCACGGGAAGATCGACATCCTCCGCGCCGAGCTGGTCAACCGCCTGCGCAAGAAGAACGACAGCGGCGAGCCGATCCTCACCGGGGCCCACCTCGACCAGCTGACCGACATCCTCGCCGGGCGCGTGCCGCCCGAGACCACCGAGTAGGCCGTCGACCGCGGCGGGCGCGCAGCGACGGCGACCATGGCCATCCACTGTCCGGAGTGCGGGTTCGTCAACCCGGAGGGGGCGAGCTACTGCTCGAAGTGCGGAGCCTTCCTGGACCCGGCGAACCGGGTCGACGACGCCACGACGACCACCTACCGGATCGGCGAGACCGGAGACATCGAGCCGATCGAGCTCGAGGACGTCGTCGCGGGTGGGGCGGCGCTCGTCATCCGGGCGGGTGGGGGCAGGACGGGGGAGAGCTTCGCCCTCCACGACGATCGGGTGGCGATCGGCCGCCGACCGGATTCGGGCATCTTCCTCGACGACGTGACGGTTTCGCGCGACCACGCCGTGCTCGTGCGGCGAGGGGCCGACTACTACCTCGACGACCTCGGGTCGCTCAACGGAACCTACGTGAACCGCCAGCGCGTCGAGTCCCACCGGCTCGTCGATGGCGACGAGCTCCAGATCGGCAAGTACAAGCTCACCTACCACCACCGATGAGCACCCCGCCCGCCAGCCCGCCGGACCTCGAGATTCCCGATCCGCCGGACGACGACGCTCCGGTGCGACGCGACCGCAAGTCGATGACGATCGGCGCGGTGTGCAAGACACTCCAGCAGGAGTTCCCCGACATCACGATCTCCAAGCTGCGCTACCTCGAGGATCAGAAGCTCGTGGCGCCGCGACGCACGCCGGGCGGCTACCGCCTCTACAGCGTCAGCGACCTCGCGCGGCTGAGGACGATCCTGCGCCTCCAGCGCGACGAGTTCCTTCCGCTTCGGGTGATCCGCCAGGAGCTGGCCTCGGGGCGGACCGCCGAGGATTCTCCCCCGCGTGTCGCTCGCGCCCCTCGCGATGGAGGGCGCGGC
>JBHEMU010000170.1:0-4020 GCA_046262415.1 Gaiellaceae bacterium
CCTCGCTCGCGCCAGACCGCCGTGCAACTCGTCACCCGGTCCTCGTCGAGGCCCCGCGCGGCGTCCTCGACAAACCGGACGCGCCGGCCGCGCGCCAGGAGCCCGAGCACGGCCGCGTCGTCGCAGACGTCCGTGGCGACGCCGAAGAGGACGACCTCCTCCGGGTCGAGCACGTTGAGCAGCGCCGCCGCGTTCGGGTTCGTGAACACGTCGAAGTTCTTCTTCAGCAGCAGGAGCTCGCGGCGGCCGGCGACGAGGTCCGGCAGCAGGCCCGGCGGGATCGGGACGTGCGAGAGCGGCAGGGGGTCGTCCTGCTTCGTCTCCGGGATCTTCTCCGCGCCGCGGGTGCCGCGAAGGCAGTGCGGCGGGTACGTGTTCCGCCAGTCGGGCTCGTCCGAGATCTCGGGGTCGTGCAGCTCGTGGTCGTCGACGGAGGCGACGTGGACGACGCCCGCCGCGCGTGCGGCCTCGACCAGCCGCGCCATGGCCGGGATCGTCCGCTCCGCGCCCGGCACGTAGAGCTTGCCTCCCGGCAGCATGAAGTCGACCTGAGTGTCGACGTCCCAGAGGAGAATCCGCCTCGAGCCCGTGGTCACGATTCCGGCACGCTTCGTTCGCCACGCGTGCGGACCTGCGCCGTAGCCTGGGCGGCAGGGGCGCGGTCAGTGGGGTCCCCAGTACCCGCGCGACTACACAACGAGCTCGAGCCTCGGGTTGGGGCGGTGGCGCCGGCCGACCTTCGCCGAGGAGTGGCCGTCGGTGAGCACGACGTCGGCGGTGAAGTCGTTGCTCCCGCGGATCAGCGAGGAGCCGACTCCGTAGGAGTCCACCGGCACGCCCATCGCCTCGAACTCCTCGATCCGCTCGACCGTGAACCCGCCCGAGGCGACGATGCGCACGTGCTCGAAGCCGTTGCGGTCGAGCGCGTCCCGCACCTTCCGAACGAGCTGCTCGTTGACCCCGCGCGGGTCGAACTCGCCCAGCTCCTGCCACAGCGAGCGGTCGACGAGCTGGCTCGAGGTGTCGAGCCGTACGCCCCACAGACGGGAGCCGAGCGCGCGGGCGACCTCGAGAGACGTCCGTACGGAGTCGTTCTCGAAATCGACGAGGACGACGATGCTCATGTCCGGGTCGGCGTACTCGGCGAACTTCGTCGCGGCCAGCACGGTGCTGCCTCCGTAGGCGGCGATCAGGCCGTGCGGGATCGTGCCGATGCCGCGGCCGCCCCACCACGACGCCTGGGCGTCGGAGGTGACGCCGATCGGCACGCCGATCTTCGCGCCGGCGACGTACGCGGCGTAGCCGTCGCCGGTCTGGATCCGGTGATGGTCGTGCCGCGCCGGCATGAAGATGATCGGCTTCCCGTTCGCCGCGCGGACGACCTTGCTGACGTTCGTCGTGATCAGCGTCCGCCGCGCGAGCACGCCGAGGTAGACGGTCTCGAGGTGGGCGAAGAGCGTGTAGTCGCCCTCGATCGTCATCGCCGTCTCCCAGGGCTCGATCTCGTCGCCGTCGTGGAGCGCGTGGACGGTGAGCTGCTCCCAGTCGTCGGAGCACAGCTTGAGGATCGCGATCGCCTCGTCCATGCCGCCGAGGAGCGCGTGCCGCCGCTGGAAGACCTGCATCACGACCCGCGGATGCCGGCCGTCCGCGAGCAGCACCTCGCGCGTGTGATTGAAGTAGGCGTCGGTGTAGTACCCCTCCCGCATCTTCTCGACCGGGAGTTCGAAGATCTCCGGCGGGAGCCGCTTAGTCCCCGTGTCGAACGCCATGCTCCAACTCCAGGCACGCGGCGAGGGCGGTCTCGGCCACCTCGAGCTGCGCCGCGGTCGGCGACGCGGTCGCGAGCCGGTGCTGGAGCTCGTGGCCGGGCCGCGCGAGGGCGCGCGAGAGGGCCGTGTCTGGGTTCCGCACCATCCAGCCGAAGATCTCGGTCGCGACCGCGAGCGCCCCGATGGAGCCCGCGAGCCGCGCGGGGCCGCGCAGATGCGCCGGGGCACGCGCGGCCATCGCTCCTCCGAGCGCAGAGGTCGCGAGCAACGGCCCCAGAAGGTGAGAGCCGCAGCGCTCGTGCTCTCGCTCCCGGGCCTCGCCGTGCTCGTACGTGCCGATCGAGATGTGCTCGGCGCCGTGATAGGCGGCGAGCGCCGAGCCGCGGAGCGCGAGCGTCGCCGGCGCCAGTGACAGGAGGCCGGACATCAACTCCTGCGAGGCCGGCCCGAGGCGGCCCGAGCCCTTGACCAGCCGGACGGTCACGGCACTGGCCGCCATCGCGGCGACCACGGAGGGGCGCTCGAACGGCAGGCGAGCCTCGGGCAGCCGGCGCCGGACCGCGGGCAGGAGCGCCAAGACCTCGGCGACGCGGGCGATCCCGCGCAGGAACGGCCGCTCGACGCGGGCGGCGGGGAGTCGCTTGTACGCGGAGGCGACCTTCAGCGTGCCGTCCGGCAGGCGGATCGCACAGGCCCAGGCAGACGGGCCGTGGACGAGGACGCCGTTCGAGAGCGCCATCCCGCCGAGCCGGATCCTCTCCTCGTCGGGCACGGCCGAAGCGTAGCCGGAGGGCAACGGAGGCTCCCGAACGGACCTGGCTCCGGGCCTGGCCCCTGGACCTGGCCTCACGCGACGGTGACGCGGCTGGACATGGCTCCGCGCCTGGCCCCTGGTCCGGGGTGGACTACGCGACCGCCGGCCCGCAGACCTGCTGCGCCGCGTGGCGGAGGAAGTCCAGCCCGAGCTGGAGGTCGTCGACCGGCACGCGCTCGTCCGCGGAGTGGATCAGACGCGCGGCGAGCTCGGCGTCCATGGCTCGCATCGGGAAGAACCCGTACGCGACCGTCCCGAAGGCCTCGCGCAGCCAGTGGCTGTCCGTGAAGCCGGCGACGACCACGGGAACGGCCTGCGCGCCGGGCTCGGTCTCGGAGACGAACGCCTCCACCGCGTCCCACAGGGGCGTGCGCATCGGCGACCTCGTGCCGCCCTGGCCCTCCCGCCAGTGGAGCTCGTAGTCGCCCTCCCCGAGCCAGGCTCGGAGCACCGTTTCCGCGTCCGTCTGCGTCTGTCCGGGGAGCAGCCGGCAGTCGACGGTGACCTCGCACACCGCAGGGATGACGTTGCGCTTGTGCGAGGCGTCGATCATCGTCGGCGACAGCGTCAGGGCCAGGAGCGGCTCGATCAGCTCGGCGAGCACGGGGTCGACCTCGCGGGCGCGGGACAGCGCCTCCGCGGGTGCCGGGACCTTGCCCGTCACCGCCTCGAGCAGGCGCTCGAGCTCCGGCGAGAGCCGAGGCTCGTCCGCGAAGGCGGCAAGCCGCTCGATCAGCGGCGCCGCCTTGACGAGCGCGTTGTCGGCGATCCCCGGCATCGACGCATGCCCGCTGCGGCCCCGCACGAGCAGCCGGAACGGCGAGCTCATCTTCTCGGCCGTGGCGCAGAGGTAGAAGGCGCGACCGCCCAGCACGACGCGCTCGCCTGCCCCCTCGTTGACAGCGTAGTCCGTCCGGACGGACTGGGGATGCTCCCGGCAGAGCCACGGCAGCCCGACCACCTCTCCCTCGCCGAGCTCCTCGTCGGCGGTCGCGGCGAAGACGAGATCGCCGGCGGGCTCGAAGCCCTCGCGGGCGAGCGACGCGATCGCCACGGCGCTCGCCGCGACCTGTCCCTTCATGTCCAGCGCCCCGCGGCCCCAGACGTGCCCGTCCTCGAGGGCGCCCGACCAGGGGTCGACACTCCACTCGGCCGGATCCGCGAGCACCGTGTCCGTGTGGGACAGGAGGAGCAGGCTGGAGCCGCCGCCGCGACCGGGGAGCCGTGCGACGAGATTCGCCCGCTCGGGTACTCGCGCGTACAGCTCGCACGCGACGCCGTTGTCTCCCAGGTACTCGCGCAGGAGCTCGGCGGCGAGCGACTCGTTCCCGGGCGGGTTGACCGTGTCGAGCCGGATCAGCTCGCGCAGGAGCTCGGTGACCTCCTCGCGCGGCGTCACCGCCGCGTCCCCAGCACGAGCAGGTACTCGCGCGG
>JBHEMU010000171.1:0-11193 GCA_046262415.1 Gaiellaceae bacterium
GGGCAGGGCGGCCACCCGGTCTTGCACGGCGACGAGCCCGTCGGCTCGCAGCGACTCGACCGCCTCCTCGTCCAGCGACGCCAGCGGTCGCGGCCCGTGGACGAGCAGGCGAAGCGCCCTCGCCCGGCGCTGCCGGAACGACCCCTCGAAGGCCGGCTGACGGCGCAGCGGAGGGTAACGGCGTCCCCGCGAGGGGCACGCGCCCGCGAGCGGGCACACCTCGCACCGCGGCACGCGCGCCAGGCAGACGGTGGCGCCGAGATCCATCAACGCGGAGGCGCAGCCGGCGTCGAAGGCGACTCCGGTGCGGTCGCGGACGCGGCGGACGTTCGTGTCGACGGGCAGGACGTTCCGGCCAAGGGCGAAGCAACCGAGCGCGTCGGCCGTGTAGCGGCCGACGGCGGGAAGCTCGGTCAGATCCTCGGGCCAGCCGTGGGCGGCCACGTGCCGCGCGGCCCGGTGCAGGCTCACGGCCCGGCGGTTGTACCCGAGCCCTTGCCACGCGCGGATCACGTCGGCGAGCGGCGCGGCCGCTAGGGACTCCGCCGTCGGCCAGCGTTCCAGCCAGGCGAGGTAGCGGGGGACGACGCGGGCGACCTGCGTCTGCTGGAGCATCACCTCGGAGACGAGGATCGCGTACGGGTCGCGCGTCCGCCGCCACGGCAGGTCGCGGCCGTTGTCGGCGAACCAGGCGAGCAGGGCGTACCGCAAGAGCCCGAGTGTAGATTCGTCTCGCGATGAAGAGAGTCCGCTTCGCGCCCAGCCCGACCGGGTCGCTGCACGTGGGCAACGCCCTCAGCGCGGTCGCCAACCGCCGGCTCGGAGACTGGATGCTGCTGCGGATCGACGACACCGACCCGACGCGCAACGTGCCCGGTGGAGAGAAGGCGATCCTGGCCGACCTCACCTGGCTCGGCCTCGCCTGGGAGGAGGGGCCGGTCCGGCAGAGCGAGCGCGCCGCGATCTACCGCGCCGCGGCGGCCAGCCTGGACCCGTCCGAAGAGAACGGCGCCCTGCTCTGGCAGGGGATCACCCTGCTGCGCCCGGACGGCACGGCGACCTACCACCTCGCGAGCGTCGTCGACGACGTCGAGTTCCGGATCACCCACGTGATCAGGGGAGCGGACCATCGCGCCAACGAGTCGCTGCACGCGCGGCTCGCCGAGGCGCTCGGCGCCCGCCCGCCCACGTACGTGCACCACGGCCTCGTCCTCGGCGACGACGGCCGCAAGCTCTCCAAACGCGGTCCGGGAGCTACCGTGGTGGCGCTGCGCGAGGCCGGCATCCCCGGCGAGGCCGTCCGCGCCTACCTCGAGGAGCTGGGCGTGCCGAAGCACGACGTGCGCTACGACCTGGGACGGATCCGCAGGCTCGCGGTCGAGGCGATCGCCTCGCTGCCCGACCAGGAGCTGGCCGCGCGCGCCGGCGCCCCGCTTGCGCTCGTCCCCGCCCTGCGCGGCGTGCGCGACCTGAACGAGGCCCGCGAGGCGGTCCGCTCGATCCTCGAGCCCGCCCGCGCCACTCTGCCCGACGGTGCAGGCCCGACTCTCGAGCGCTTCCGAGAGCTGAGGGCGGGGGCGAACGGCGGCCTCGACGCCGAGGCCGCCCGGGCACTCGTGCGCGAGTTGAAGGCGGTCGGAGGCGACCTCCGCGCCCTCCGGCTGGCGCTCACCGGCCGGGAGCGGGGGCCGGAGCTCTGGGCGGTGGTCGCGGCCCTCGACCGCGAGGAGACCCTGAGGCGGATCGATGCGGCTCTATAGCACCCTCAGCCGCAGGCTCGAGGCGCTGCCCCCGCGGCCCGGGCCGGTGCGCATGTACGTCTGCGGCCCCACCGTCTACCAGCGCGCGCACGTCGGCAACGCCCGCCCGTTCGTGATCTTCTCCTGGCTCGCCCGCTGGCTGCGAGAGCGCGGCTACGAGGCCACGTTCGTCCACAACATCACGGACGTGAACGACTCGATCTACGAGGCCGCGCCCGGGGCCAGCGCCGAGCTCGCCGAGCGGGCGACGGCCTGGTACCTCGAGGACATCGCCGGCCTCGGTCTGGGGCTGCCCGACCACATGCCCAAGGCGACCGAGACGATCCCGGAGATCGTCGCGATGATCGAGCGGCTCGTCTCGTCCGGCCACGCCTACGCGGTCGAGGGCGACGTCTACTTCCGGGTCTCGAGCCATGCCGACTACGGCCGGCTCTCGAACCAGCGGCCGGACGAGATGGCCGAGCAGGAGCCGAATCCGCTCAAGGAGGACCCGCGCGACTTCGCCCTCTGGAAGGAGACGAAGGAGGGCGAGGACACGTCGTGGGACTCCCCCTGGGGCTGCGGTCGCCCCGGGTGGCACATCGAGTGCTCGGCGATGGCGGAGAAGCTGCTCGGCCCGGTCTTCGAGCTCCACGGGGCCGGCCTCGACATCGTCTTTCCCCACAACGAGAACGAGCTGGCGCAGTCGCGTGCCCTCGGGAGCGAGTACGCGCGGATCTGGATGCACAACGGGATGCTCCGGTTCGTCGGCGAGAAGATGTCGAAGTCGAAGGGGCCAGTGGCCACGATCCGCGCGGTGCTCGACCAATGGGGCCGCGAGACGCTGCTCCTCTTCTTCACGACCGCGCACTGGCGCAAGCCGATCGACTTCTCCGAGGAGACGATGGAGCAGGCGCGGGCGCAGATCGAGACGTTCCGCAACGCGTTCGTCGGCGCCGGGGCGGCGTCGGGGCCCGTGCAGCGCGAGCGCCTGGCCAAGGTGCTCGACGACGACTTCAACACCCCGGACGCGCTCGCCCTCTTCCACGAGTGGCGTGCGGGTGGCGACCTCGCCTCGCTGCGATACGGCCTCGACCTGTTCGGGCTGGGGTCGCTCGCGCAGGCAGAGAGCGCCCCGCACGAGGTCCAGGCGCTCGCCCGGAAGCGCGAGGAGGCCCGGAGGCGCAAGGACTTCGACGAGGCCGACCGCGCACGCGCCGAGATCGAGGCAGCCGGCTGGGAGGTGCGGGACGTCGCCGAGGCGCCCGGCTTCCGGCTCGTGCCGCGGCGATGATCCACGAGCAGGTGTACGGCCGGCGCGCCGTCGCCGAGACGCTCCGCGGCCCGCGGGAGGTCAGCGAGCTCTGGGCGACCGAACGGGCTCTCCGGGCCGAAGCCTGGCTGCGCGAGGAGGCGGCCCTGCGCGTGCAGGTCAGGCCGGAGCGGGCGCTCACGGCCGCCGCCGGGACGCCGGACCACCAGGGGGTGCTGGCCTACTGCGAGCCGTACCGCTACGCGGACGCTCACGAGCTGGCCGCGGTCGACCGGCCGCTGATCGCCTGCCTCGATCGGGTCACCGACCCCCGCAATCTCGGCGCGGTGTGCCGCAGCGCCGAGGGTGCGGGCGCGACCGGCCTCGTGCTGCCGGCGCACGGCTCGGCGCAGGTGACCCCGGTGGTCTGCCGCGCCTCGGCCGGAGCGGTCGAGCACCTGGCGGTCGCCGTCGTGACCAACCTCGCGCGCTACCTGGCCGAGATCAAGGGGGCCGAGCTCTGGGTCTGGGCCGCCTCGGCGGAGTCGGGCACCTCCCTCTGGGAGGCGGACCTGGCCGGCGGCGTCGTGCTCGTCTTCGGCGCCGAGGGCAGGGGAATCCGGCCGCTCGTCCGCCGCGCCTGCGACGGCGCCGTCTCGATCCCCCTGGCGGGCCGGGTCGAGTCCCTCAACGTGAGCGTCGCGGCGGCGCTCCTCCTCTACGAGGCCCGCCGGCAGCGCGTGTTCGTCCCGAAATGAACTCTGAACCGACGCTCTACCTGTTCGACGGGTACAACCTGCTGCACGCGGGCGGGTTCGAGGACGTGGGCTCGCTCGTCGACACGCTGGCGAGCTTCGTCGCGCTCCAGGGCGCGCGGGGAGTCGCCGTCTTCGACGGCGCGGGCCGGGACGACCGGCGGGGGCCGCTCGAGATCCGCTATGCCGCGAACGCGGACGCGCTGCTCGAGCGCCTGTCCGCGGAGCATCGCAGCCGCGAGCGGATCTGCCTCGTGTCGTCGGACGCCGCCGTGCGCGCGACCTCCGGCCAGGAGGTCGCCATGCTCAGCTCGCAGACGTTCCTGCGCGACCTGGTGCCGGCGGCCCACGCCGAGCGCGTGCGGACCGACGTGGCCGGTCGCCTCGACGCGGAGACGCTCACTCGCCTCGAGCGCCTGCGCCGCGGCGAGAGTTGACGCCAGGCAGAGCGAAACGCCTCGATCGGCAACTCGCTTGTATCTCCGCGGGCGTCTTGCTATGTTCTTCCTCAACTTCAGGGTGAGACTTGTCCTGTTGGCTTGGCGCCCGGCTCGACAAACTGCCAGCAACCACGGGAGATCACGATGGCCCCTCGCACGGCGACCGCGGTACGAACACCCCAGAAGGCTCAACGAGAGCTTGAGGATTTGCAGTTCGTCGTCCGTGCGCGGAACGGCGACGAGCACGCGCTCGACCAGCTCATGCGCCGCTACACCGGCTTCGTCCGGCTGAAGGCGAGCTCGTACTTCCTGGCCGGCGGCGACTCGGAGGATCTCGTCCAGGAGGGGCTGATTGGCCTCTACAAGGCGGTGCGGGACTTCCGGCCGGACATGCAGACCTCCTTCCGAAGCTTCGCGGAGCTCTGCGTGACGAGGCAGATCATCACCGCGATCAAGAGCGCGACCCGGTACAAGCACCAGCCGCTGAACGGCTACGTCTCCTTCAGCCACACCCCGGCCGGCCAGGGGGCCGAGAGCGACTGCACGCTCGGCGACGCGCTGCCCGGCCCGAGCGTGGACGACCCCTCCGTCTGCGTGATCTCGACCCAGGAGCTCCAGAGCCTCGTCTTCTGCCTGGGCAGCGGCCTCTCGCGGCTGGAGGCAGACGCGCTGCGGCTCTACCTCGAGGGTTCCTCCTACGACGAGATGGCGGAGCACCTGACGTGCGACACGAAGGCGATCGACAACGCCCTCCAGCGCGTCAAGCGCAAGATCGTGCAGCACCAGCGCGAGCGCGAGGTCCTGAGCTGAGCAGGGGCGAACTCCGCGCTACGCTGGGCCCGCGCCGGAGTAGCTCAGCTGGTAGAGCAACGCTCTTGTAAAGCGTAGGCCGCGGGTTCGAGTCCCGCCTCCGGCTCTCGTTTCAGCAGGCGGCCGACCTGGCGGCGTCAGGCAGTCTCCGCCAACTCGTCGTCGTCGTACACGTACTGAGGCGGTGCCTCGCCGCGGCTCACGAGGATCGGCGGGCACGGCTCCGCGTCGGCCGCCCGGATCTCGACGAGCGTGAGCCGGACACGCCACTCGTCGCCGAAGTCGAAGACGTAGGCGATCTTCTGTCCGGTCCGAAGACCGAGCCGGTCGAGCCGCACCCGGGCGGTCCGCTGACCGCGTTCGAGCCATGGGCTCGGGCAGGTGTACTCGCTACCCGACTGGCTGTCCCAGAACGTGCCGCTCAGCCAGAAGGAGTAGAGGTGGTCGTCGTCCCAGTCGAACGCGAGCTGAAGCAGCTGGTGGAGGTCGGCCAGCGTCTCGTCGCCTCGTACTGCGAGCTTGCGGCTGACTCCCCGGAAACCAACAAGCGCGGTGTTGAAGACATAGGTCTCGGCTGCCATCGAAAGCTCCTCTCTGTGGTGAGCATCGATGTTAGGGAACCCGTCGGCCGCCCTCCGTCGTGACGAGTTCAGTCCGCGGCCGCGAGCGCCTGCTCCAGATCCGCCCAGAGCACGCCAACGTCCTCGAGTCCGACGCTGAGGCGCAGCAGCCCTTCCGGCACGCGGTCGCCCTCCCAGCGATGCCGCGACTCCATCGCCGACTCGACGCCGCCGAGGCTGGTGGCGTTCTTGATCGCCCGCGTCCCGGTCTCGACCTTTCGCGCGGCTGCCCCGCCGCCGGCGACGTCGAACGAGAGCAGCCCCCCGAAGCCGCCCTGCATGAACCGGGCGGCGCGCTCGTCGCCGAGGCCGGGGTAGCGCACGCGCTCGACCGACGCATGCGCGGCGAGCCGGCCGGCCAGCTCGAGCGCCGTCGCCGACTGGCGCCGGACGCGCAGCTCGAGGGTCTTCAGCCCGCGCAGCAAGAGCCAGGCCGTGTCGGGTGCGGCGACAGGGCCGGAGAGCCCGCGCCAGCTCTTCAGGCGCTCGTGGTGCTCGGCCGATTGGCACACGAGCACCCCGGCGAGCACGTCCGAATGGCCGCCGAGGTACTTCGTCGCGCTGTGCAGGACGACGTCCGCGCCGTGCTCGAGCGGGCGGAGCAGCACCGGCGTCGAGGCGGTCGCGTCCACGAGGACGAGCCCGGGGTGGGCCGCCGCGGCCTCGAGGTCGGGGAAGGACAGGAACGGGTTGGAGGGTGCCTCGAGCCAGACCAGATCCGCTCCTTCGGGCGGCGCGCCGGTCTGGTCGAACTCGACACACCGAAGCCCCCAGCGCTCGAGTGAGCGCAGGAGGAGCGGCGTCCCGTAGTAGCAGCCCTCCGCCAGGGCCACGGTCTGACCCGGCCCGAGCAGCGCCAGCGCCGCCGCCGCGCTCGCCGCCGCGCCCGAGGCGTAGAGGAGCGCGTGCCCACCGTCGAGCCCGCCGAGCGCCCGCTCGGCCTGCGCTCCGGTCGGATGGTCGTAGCGCGAGTAGTAGAAGGCCCCGGGCTCACCGTCCTCGAAGGCCCAGATCGTCGACCGGTCGAGCCGTCCCACAGCCCCGACGATACCGCTGCTCTAGGCTCCCCAGGATGGCCACGACCGAGGACTCGACGCAGGCCAAGCTCGAGCGCCTGGAACGGTTGCGCGACCAGGCGCTGCACGAGGGGGACGAGAAGGCGATCGAGCGGCAGCGCGAGCGCGGGAAGCTGCTCGCGCGCGAGCGCCTGGAGAAGCTGCTCGACTCCGGCTCCTTCGTCGAGCTCGACCGCTACATGCGGCACCGAACGGCCGAGTTCGGGATGCTCGAACGGCGGCCCTACGGGGACGCGGTGGTCACCGGCTACGGGACGATCCTCGGGCGCAAGGTCTTCGTCTTCTCGCAGGACTTCACCGTCTTCGGAGGCAGCCTCTCCGAGGTCTTCGCCGAGAAGATCTGCAAGGTGATGGACCTCGCGGTCAAGTACGGCTGCCCCGTGATCGGGATCAACGACTCCGGGGGCGCCCGGATCCAGGAGGGCGTCGTGTCGCTGGCCGGGTACGCGGAGATCTTCTGGCGGAACGTGCAGGCCTCGGGGGTCGTGCCGCAGCTCAGCCTGGTGATGGGCCCCTGCGCCGGCGGCGCGGTCTACTCGCCCGCGATCACCGACTTCGTCTTCATGGTCGAGGACACCTCGTACATGTTCATCACCGGGCCCGACGTCGTGAAGACGGTGACCGGGGAGGAGGTCTCGTTCGAGGAGCTCGGCGGGGCCGCGACCCACGCCGCCCGATCGGGAGTCGCGCACTTCGCCGCACCCGACGAGGAGGCCTGCCTCGAGGACGCGCGCTACCTGCTGTCGTTCCTGCCGCAGAACAACCTCGAGCCGCCGCCGTACTCGGCTCCGTCCGATCCGGTCGACCGCGAGGACTCCGGCCTGGACACGCTGATCCCGGACAACCCCAACAAGCCGTACGACATCAAGGACGTGATCTGCCGGGTGGTCGACGACGGCGATTTCCTCGAGGTGCACGAGCGCTTCGCGGAGAACATCGTCTGCGGCTTCGCCCGGCTCGGCGGCCATCCGGTGGGCATCGTCGGCAACCAGCCGCGCTCGCTCGCGGGCGTGCTCGACATCGACTCCTCGGTGAAGGGAGCCCGGTTCGTCCGCACGTGCGACGCGTTCAACGCCCCCCTCGTCACCTTCGTCGACGTCCCCGGCTTCCTCCCGGGCACCGACCAGGAGTGGCGCGGGATCATCCGCCACGGCGCCAAGCTGCTCTACGCCTACTCGGAGGCGACGGTGCCCAAGCTCGCGGTGATCACCCGCAAGGCCTACGGCGGCGCCTACGACGTCATGAGCTCGAAGCACATCCGCGCCGACTTCAACTTCGCCTGGCCGACGGCCGAGGTCGCGGTGATGGGGCCGGAGGGCGCCGTCAACATCGTCTTCCGCGACGAGCTGGCGGAGGCCGAGGACCCCGAGACCAGGCGGGCCGAGCTGATCGAGGACTACCGGGAGCGGTTCGCGAACCCGTACTCGGCCGCCGAGCGCGGCTACGTCGACGACGTGATCGAGCCGAGGCGGACGCGGCCGGTCCTGATCGACGCGCTGGAGACGTCGCTGCCGAAGCGGGAGCGCCGGCCGCCCCGCAAGCACGGAAACATCCCCCTCTGAGGTGCGCTCCCCCGGGCGCTACGTGGGCGTTTGGCGTCCGGATCTCCGGCGCAGACAGGGCGTATGCGACCGAGGAGGAGAAGATGAAGAAGGGTCAGGACGAGCCGCGCCGGGAGGCGTCCGAGCAGCGGGCCGCCGAGGAGGTCAAGGAGGCCTTCAAGGCGGGCACCCCGCAGGACGTGACGAGCGTTCGAGCGAAGAGCTCGCGTCAGGGCAAGGTCACCGCCGACAAGTGGAACCAGTAGACCGGAGCGCTGTCGTGGCGGCGCTCGGCGGGTCCTAGCGACGCCTAGCTTGCCAGCGCCACGAGCTCGACCGGCGGCTCGCCCGTCTCGATCTCCGCGGCCAGCGCCACGACCACCTGCGGGTCGAACTGGGTGCCGGAGCAGCGTTTCAGCTCCGCGAGCGCCTCCTCGGCGGCGACGCCGGGCCCGTAGCAGCGCTCCGAGGTGATCGCGTCGTACGCATCGGCGGCGAGCAGGATGCGCGCGCCGAGCGGGATCGCGTCCCCGGCGAGCCGGTCCGGATAGCCGCTCCCGTCCCAGTGCTCGTGGTGGTGGAGGACCCACGTCGAGACCGGGTCGACGCCGAGGCTCTCGAGCATGCGGAAGCCGAGCTCGGGATGTCGCTGGAGCGTGGTCCGCTCCTCCGGCGTCAGGGGGCCGGGCTTGCGCAGGAGGTGCTCGGGAATCGCGAGCTTGCCGAGGTCGTGCAGGCTGCCCGCGAGGCGGATCAGCTCGACGTGCTCCTCGTCGAGGTCGAGCCGGACGGCGATCCTCGCGGCGAGCTCGGCGACCCGCTCGGAGTGTGTCCCCGTGTACGTGTCCCGCGCGTCGACGGCGCGGGAGAGGCTGGCCGCGGCCCGGAAGTGAGCGGCGCGGTCGCGGACGTCGGCGAGCCGCCGCAGCTCCGCGAGCTCGACGATCGCCGCCCGGTAGACGCGAACCTGATTCTTGCCGTGCTCCTTCGCCCAGTAGAGCGCCCCGTCGGCCAGGCGCACGAGCTCGTCGCTCGTGGTCGCGTGGACCGGGAACGTCGCGACGCCGGCGCTGACGGTGATCGAGCCCGCCTGCTCGAACTCCTGGCCGGCGAGCCGCTCGAGGACCGCGGCGGCCACCGCCGACGCCTCGGCTTCGCCGCGCCCGGGCAGGAGGATCGCGAACTCGTCTCCGCCGAGCCGGAAGGTCTCGCCGTTCTGGCGGAAGCTGCCCGCGACGTGCTTCAGCAGCCGGTCGCCGGCCGGGTGGCCGAAGCGGTCGTTGATCCGCTTGAAGTCGTCCACGTCGAGCAGGCAGATGGTGAGGTCCTCGTTCTTCCGCTCGGCCCGCTCCAGCTCGTGCCCGAGTCGCTCGTGGAAATGGCGGTGGTTGCCGAGCCCGGTCAGCGGGTCGGTCAGCGCGAGCCTCATCGCCCGCAGGGCGTGGTAGCTGGAGCGCTGGTACAGGCCGATCGCGAGCAGCGGGCCGAACAGGGCGAGGCTGAGGATCTCGGCGCGCTCCCAGAGCACGACGAGCGCGAGTGCCGTCGAGGTCATCAGCGCGAAGGGGAGGGCGGTCGAGCGCACGTTCGACGCGAGCAGGGCGTGCAGCGGCCGGCGGGAGCTGACGGAGACCACGGCCGTGACGAGCGCCATGTTGACCCCGTACTGCACGAGGCCGGCCAGGGCGATGCGCGCAACGAGGGCACCGGCACCGTCGCCGGGCACGGCGGCGACGGCCGCGCCGGTGACGGCGGCGGCGATCGCGAAGACAGAGGCGTTGTAGACGACCCGGATCGGGGGACGGTGCTCGACGAGCTGCATGATCGCCGGCGCGGCGAAGCAGACGATCACTCCGGCCTCCCAGCCGAAGAGGACGATGGCGGCGATGCCGAAGACGAAGGAAAGCGAGACGCCGCCCGCGTCCACGCCCTCGAGGGGGACGGGGAACCGCTCGGCGAGCGTCGAGGCTGCGAGCAGCGCGGCGATGCCGATCAGCTGCACGGTGTCGAGCGGGCCGAGGGCGAGCGACGCGAATGCCCACGCCAGCGCGGCCACGCCGGCGAGGCAGGTCGGCCCGACGACGGCCAGGAGCGGCCGGGGAATCGTCTTCACGGCTCGCTCCTCACCACCCGAAGTGAATCTCGGTGACGCTGTCGCTGAACTCCAACGTGGTGCCGGGATCGTCGTCGCCCGCGGGCGCGAGCCCTCCGTCGCTGCCGGCCTGCGCGAGCACCGCCGCCACGAGGACGAGAACGACGAACAGAACCACCGAACGAACTGACCTCCACTGCATGCAACCCTCTCCTCTCCCGTCGATGTCCCGATTCTGCGCTGCGCGGCGCGCTCGGGAATCACCCGGAAGGGGTGACTGCAGTACCCCGAACGGGGGATCCCCGCTCCGGCCGGCCGCATCCCCGGAACGAGGGATCCGACGCCGCTACGCTGAGCGAGTGGACCTCGACGTGGACCCGGAGCCGAGCCAGTCGGAGCGCGGGGCGATCGCGGCGGCGCTGGCGGAGGCGCAGGTCGAGCAGGACCCGAGAAGCCCATGGTGGCGCCGCGGTCTCCAGGAGAACACCTCTGAAGACGTCTAGGAGCGTGCGTCTCTACCCGGATGCGCTCGTGCGGTCGACTCAGACGGAGCACGGGCAAGCCCGTGCTCCTGAGGTCGGCGTCGCAAGCGACGCCTGGGAGCGTGGGTCTCTACCCGGATGCGCTCGTGCGGTCGGCCCAGACGGAGCACGGGCAAGTCCGCGCTCCTGAGGTCGGCGTCGCAAGCGACGCCTAGGCAGTCGCGCGGCCGCGCAGGAGACCCGGCGCGACCCGGGCGTAGTCGAGCCCGGACACCCAGGTGAACGCGAGCGCGACGAGCAGCGCCCACCACGCCCACGCGTCGTCCCAGGCGCCCGCCGCCGCGAAGCCGCCCACGGCCGCGGCCACGGCCTGCGACCACGTCTTC
>JBHEMU010000172.1:0-11712 GCA_046262415.1 Gaiellaceae bacterium
TCCTACAACTGCTCGCCGATCCGCTCCGCTGCTCGCGCAGGCCAGAAAAGCGCGCACGAAGTCGCCCTTCCCGGGCCCGGGACCGCGGTGCTGCCGACGTCCTCCTCGGCGCCACGGTACCGCCCCGGCGAATCCTTGAGCCGGTCGATCCCGTACAGGAACGCCGCGAGCGTCTTGCCCGAGCCGGTCGGCGCCTGGATCAGCGCGTGCTCGCCGGAGGCGATCGCCGGCCAGCCGAGCTCCTGCGCCGGAGTGGGCGCGGCGAACGCGCGCCGGAACCAGGCCCGGGTCGCCTCGCTGAAGAGCTCGAGGGGCTCCACGCCTCCAGGGTACCCCGGTAAGAGGGTTGCGCCGCGGACCCGGATCGAGGATGATCGCGCGGTGCCGAACTACTGGGTCCGGACGCACTCCAGCCCGCCCGCGGAACGCCTCGACGAGTTGAAGGCGATCGCCGAGAAGTACCACGCGGAGATCGTCGACAATGAGATCTACACCCCCCTGGACGAGCTCGAGATCGCCTACGTGCTCGTCCGGTTGAACGCTGATCAGAGCGCGGTCGGCAAGAAGGCAATGCTGGAGGAGATGGAAGCCCAGCGTGGGACGATCGAGCTTCTCGACAAGGACGAGGCGCAGGAGGCGAACAACCTGCTGCCGCCGGCGTCGACGCAGCAGCTCAGCTGACGCCCAGCAGCGCCTGGCCTTCGAGCGCGTAGGCCGTGGCCCCCACGTGCCGGTGGAAGGCGAGCGCGCGCCGCAGCTGCTCGTCGGCCTCCTCGCGGCGTCCCTCGGCGAGGAGCACGCGCGCCGCGAGCTGCCTGGCCTCGGCTTCGGCCGGGAGCGCGCCGATCTGCGCGTAGAGCTCGGCCGAGCCGGCATGGTCGCCCGCGCAGGCGAGCTCCGCCGCGTCGAGCCAGCGGCTCGGCCCGGTGGTCGTACCGGTGAGACCGCCGATCTCCTCGCCCCGCCCGGTCGCGCAGAGCACGGCAGCGAGGTCGGCCACCCAGAACGAGGGGGGCTCGGAGCCCAGCCCCTCCCAGGACTGGACGAGCTCGCGGGCGACCCGCACGGCCTGTTCCGGCTCGTCGGCGAGCAGCGCCCGGGCGTTGAGCGCCAGGGCCGGCAGCAGCGCCTGGGGGTCGTTGCCCTCGCGCGCGAGCTCCAGGGCCCGCTCGGTGTCGGCGACCGCGCCGGAGCCGTCTCCGCGCGCGAGCCTGATCCAGGCCCGTACGAGGCGGCAGTCCGATTCCATGTAGTGCTCCGTGCCCCCCTCGGCCTCGGCGATCAGCGACTCGGCGGTGCGGCCGGCGGCGTCCCAGTCGCCCGTCCAGTAGTCCTCGTAGAGCCGCTCGGCCGCGAGCCAGCGGAGCCCGCGGGCGTCGCCGAACCGCTCCGCGGCCCGCCTCGCCGCGGCGTAGAGCGCGAACGCCCGGCCCAGGTCGCCGCCGTTCGCGTGCACGCTCGCGAGGCTCGCGTAGGCGCGGACGACCTCGGGCGAGCTCAGCCGCTCGCCGAGGTCGATGCTCCGCTCGAGGTCGGCGATGCCGCCGGGGTCACCCAGGGTCGAACGGGCGATCCCGATGCTCGCGAGCGTGTGCGCGCGGATGTCGTCGAGCCCGAGCTCCTCCGCCAGCTGGAGCGCCTCGAAGCCGACGCGGATCGCCTCCCCGGCGCGGCGCGCGAACATGTGGAAGCCGCAGAGGTTGCTGAGCGCCTGGGCCCGGGCCCGTGACAGGGGCGCGTCCGCCAGGTTGGCGACCGCGCGCTCCGCCAGCTCGAGCGCCTGCGTTCGCTGGCCGCGGACGAGGAGCAGCCGCGCGTGCGCGACGTCGGCCTCCGAGGCCGTCTCGCGGTCGCCGGCGGCGAGCAGGGCCGCGCGCGCCTCCGCCAGCTCCTCCGCTCCGCTCTCCTCGGCCCACGCCAGAGCGCTGCCGTAGGCGAAGAGGAGCTGCGGCCGGGCGGGGTCGGCTTCCGGCCAGAGGGCGAGAGCGGCGCGGTAGAACCGGACGGCGGCGGGGAAGGCGGACAGGGCGAGCGCGCGGTCACCGGCCGTGCGCAGGGCGGCGCGGCCCCTCTCCTCGAGCGAAGCGGCGTCCTGGTGGGAGAGCCGGGCGTACTCGATCGCGCTCGAGTAGTGGAAGGCGAGCTCCTCGGCGAGGTCGGCGCGGTCACTCGCGAGGCGCTCGATCCACTCGGCGGCGCGCGCGTGCTTCTCCGCCCGCCGTGCGCGGGGGATCTGGGCGTAGGTCACGTCCCGCACGAGCATGTGCCAGAAGGCGAGCTGGTACTCGCCCGCCACCACCGAGCGCGGCAGCGGGCGCACGAAGCCGCGCCGGCGCAGCTCGGCGAGCCCGGACGCGACGTCGGCCGGGGCGATTCCGCCCATGTGCGCCAGCGAGCCGTGCCAGAACGTCCTGCCGAAGACCGCCGCGTCCTGCAGGACCGCCTTCGCGTGACCCGGCAACTCGTCGAGGCGTGCGGCGACGATCGCCTGCACCGACTCCGGCAGGGGAAGGTCGCCGCCCTGCACGCCCCGGTCGGCGAGCATCCGGCCGTACTCCTCCGCGTACAGCGGATTGCCCGCCGCGCGAGCGAGGAGCGCCGACTCCAGCGCGGGCTCGAGCGAGAGGCCGGCGAGGAGCGAGTCCAGGAGCGCACGGGTGTCCTCCTGCGAGAGCGGCTCCAGGGGCGTGACCCCCTGCCAGCCGGGGCGGCGCGCGGTCAGCTCGGGCCGGGCGGTGCAGAGCAGGAGGAGGGGCGCCGCCTTGCTCCACTCGGCCAGGTACTCGATCAGGTCGAGCAGCCCCTCGTCCGCCCACTGCAGGTCCTCGAACAGCAGCACCGTCAGGCCGTCGGAGGCGATCTGCTCGACGTACCGCCGCCAGGCCGCGAACGCCTCGCCGCGGCGGTCAGCCGGCGGGGCGCTCCCGGCGTCGAGCCCGGCGAGCAGCCGCAGGTGCCGCACGATCCACGCGGCCTCGTGCGGGTCGTCGACCGCGGCCTCGACCGTGCGGGCCAGCTTCTCGCCCGCCGCCACAGCAGGGTCGCTCTCGAGGATCCCGGCCTGTGCCTTGACGATCTCGGCGAAGGCGCCGTACGCGAGGCCCTCCCCGTACGGGACGCACCGCCCCTGCCGCCAGAGCAAGGGCTCCCCGGTGTCGGCGAGCTTCCTCGAGAGCTCCCACGCCAGGCGCGTCTTGCCGAGCCCGGTCTCGCCCACGAGGGTGAGAAGTCGAGGCGCCGACGTGGCGCGCACCGCCTCTGCCGCGGCGACCAGCAGCTCCAGCTCCTGCTCCCGCCCGACGAGCGGCGCGGAGCCGCGCTGATCGAAGTGGCCCGGGCGAGGACGCACGGCTTCCCAGACCGCCACCGGCGCGGCCTTGCCCTTCGCGTCGACCGGCTCGGTGGCGCGGTACTCGATCTCGGCCTCGGTCGCCCGCTGGGTCGCCTCGCCGACCAGGATCCCGTCGACCGGCGCCGCCTGCTGCAGCCGGAAGCAGGTGTTGACGATGTCGCCGGCGGCGAGGCCGTAGCCCTCACGGGCCGAGACGAGCGCCTCACCGGTGTTGACGCCGATCCGCACCCGCAGCTCCGGGCTCAGCTCCGCGAGCGTCTCGCGGATCGCGAAGGCGGCGCGCACGGCGCGCTCGGGATCGTCCTCGTGCGCGACGGGCGCGCCGAAGACGGCCATGACGGCGTCGCCGACGAACTTCTCGACCGTGCCCCCGTAGCGCTCGAGCTCCTCCCGGAGCCGGGCGTAGTAGGGCCGCAGCACGCGGCCGACGTCCTCGGGATCGAGCTGCTCGGCGCGGCCCGTGAAGCCCACGAGGTCGGCGAAGAGGACGGTGACGAGGCGCCGCTCCTCCGTGGCCTCAGCCTCTCGGCCGAGCGGCCTCCCGCAGCCCGAGCAGTACCGTGCCCCCTCAGGATTCGTCTCCCCGCAGCTCGCACAGGCGGGCATGGGCGTTGAGTGTACGGCGCTCCTGCGACACTTCGGACATGCGCGCTCTCCGCATCCTCGTCGTCGCAGCCGGCGCGCTCCTCCTCGGCGCGGCCTCGGCGCAGAGCCTGCGCCTCCCGGCCGCGCCCGGCTGCCCGATCTTCCCGGCCGACAACCCGTGGAACCGGAAGGTCGACCGGCTGCCCGTCGCGGCCAACTCGAAGAAGGTCATCGCCGCGATCGGCGCCGGCGGCACCCTCCACCCCGACTTCGGCTCGGGTCTCTACGAGGGGGGCCCGATCGGGATTCCGATCACGGTCGTGCAGGGCAGCAAGACGCCGAAGCACCGGCCCGTGTTCCTCTACGGCGACGAGAGCGACAAGGGGCCGTATCCGATCCCCCGCAACGTCAAGATCGAGGGCGGGCCGAAGGCGAGCGGCGACCGGCACGCGCTGATCGTCGACCGCGAGCGCTGCCGGCTCTACGAGCTCTACGCGCTCGCGCCGAGCGGGCGGGGCTGGCGAGCCGGCTCCGGGGCGATCTGGGATCTCCGCTCGAACCGGGTCAGACCAGCGGGCTGGACGTCGGCGGACGCGGCCGGCCTCCCCATCCTCCCGGGACTGGCCCGCTACGACGAGGTCTCCCGCGGCGTGATCGACCACGCCCTGCGGTTCACCGTCGAGCGCACTCGCCGCGCGTACGTCTATCCGGCGCGCCACTTCGCGAGCGACGAGACCGACCCCGCGCTGCCGCCGATGGGACTGCGCCTGCGGCTGCGGGCCAACTATCCGACGGCGGGGTTCCCGAGGCAGGCCCGCGTCGTGCTGGAGGCGCTGAAGCGCTACGGGATGATCGTCGCCGACAACGGCTCGAACTGGTTCATCACGGGCGCCCCCGACCCGCGCTGGTCGAACGACGCCCTGCGCACCCTCGGGCGCGTCAAGGGCTCGGACTTCCAGGTCGTGAACACCGCTTCGCTGCGGCCCCGCTCGTAAGATCCCGTCGTGGGAACCGCTACGGCGACGGACCGGCTCCACTTCACGGGCGACGCGGAGGCCGACCGGCTGCTCGTCGAGGAGCCCTTCGCGCTCCTCGTCGGCTTCGCGCTCGACCAGCAGGTCTCGGTGCCGCGCGCCTTCGCGGCGCCCCTCGAGCTGAAGCGGCGGATCGGGACGCTCGACCCCGGCCGGGTCGCGACGATCGATCCGGGCGAGCTCGACCGCGCGTTCCGCGACAAGCCGGCGCTGCACCGGTTCCCCGGCGCGATGGCCGAGCGGGTGCAGTCGCTGGCGGCCCTCGTCGCGGAGGAGTACGGGGGCGACGCCGCCCGCCTGTGGACCGAGGCACGGGACGGTGACGACCTCCGCCGCCGGATCGCGGCCCTGCCCGGCTTCGGCGAGATGAAGATCCGGGGGCTCGCCTCCGTGCTCGCGAAGCGCTTCGGGGTCGAGGCGGCGGCCCCGCTCGTCCCGAGCCACCCCACGCTGGGCGACGTCGATTCCCCCGAGGCCTTCGAGCGCTACCAGGCCGCGAAGCGGGCCTACAAGGCGTCCCGGCGGGCGGAGAGCGGCTGAAGCGCCAGCGCGCGTGCTCGCGTACGTCACGCGCGAGCGTGACGGCCGGCTCGAGCTGCTCGTTTTCGACCACCGCGACTTCCCCGAAGCGGGGACGCAGGTTCCCGCCGGCCGGATCGATTCCGGCGAGACGCTGATGGAGGGACTGCTGCGCGAATTGCGCGAGGAGTCCGGCCTCGAGCGGGCCAGGGTCGAGCGAGAGCTCGTGGGTGTCACCGAAGGGTTGCCGAGCAGGTACGAAACGCACGCGTTCCAGCTCGTTCTGGACGAGGAGGCGCCAGACGAATGGGACCACGTCGTTCAGGGCGGCGGCGACGACGCCGGCCTCGTCTTCTGCTACCGCTGGGTGCCGCTCGAGCCCGGTCTGGAGCTCTGGGGACGATCGGACCCCGCGCTAGGAGCGTGGGACTCTACCCGGATGCGCTCGTGCGGTCGGCTCAGACGGAGCACGGGCAAGCCCGCGCTCCTGAGGTCGGCGTCGCAAGCGACGCCTAGCGGCGATCCTTCAGCGCCACGGCCGCGGCTGAGACTCCGCACATGCCGTGCACGCCGCCGCCCGGCGGCGTCGCGGCAGAGCAGATGTAGACGCCGGCGAGCGGCGTCCGGTAGGGGACGAGGCGCCGCGCCGGGCGGAAGAAGAGCTGGCCGAGGTCCATGGCTCCCCCGGCCACGTCGCCGCCGACGAGGTTGCGGTCGTGCTCCTGCAGGGCGCGGGGGCCGAGCGCGCTCCGCGCGAGGATCAGGTCGCGGAAGCCGGGCGCGAACCGCTCCACCTGCGCCTCGACGCCCGCGGTCAGATCGACCTCGGAGGCGTTCGGGACATGGCAGTAGGCCCAGGCGGTGTGCTTGCCCTCCGGCGCTCGGGTCGGGTCGAAGAGGCTCTGCTGGCCGAGGAGCACGAAGGGACGCCGCCCGACGGCGCCGCTCCAGGCCCCCCACTCCCAGCGCGAGATCTCGTCGAGGGTGGAGCCGAGGTGGATCACGCCCGCCTGTCGGCACTCGGCTGCCCGCCAGGGGAGCGGCCCGGCGAGGGCCCAGTCGAGCTTGAACGCTCCCGGCCCGTGACGGTAGGCGCGGAGTGCGCGTTCGTACCCCAGGGGGAAGCGCCCGCGCGCCAGGCGGACGAGCTCGCACGGCATCACGTCCGCGAGCACGACGTCCGCGCGAGGCAGTTCGTCGACCGGGCTCGACGTACGGATCTCGCCGCCGAGGGACCGCAGGCGCTCGGCCAGCGCGTCCGCGATCGCCTGCGAGCCGCCCCGAGGGCTCGGCCAGCCGACGGCGTGGCCGAGGACCGCCAGCGCCAGGCCGAAGCCCGCGCTCGGCCGCCGCTCCAGCGGCAGGATCGCGTGCGCGGCCAGCCCGGCGAAGAGACCCCGGGCGCGCTCCGTGCGGAACCGGGACTCGGCCACCCGACGCGCGGAGTCGAACGCCGTGCGCAGCCCACGCCCGAGCGCCCGCGGCCCCAGGGCGCCGACCGCGCCGGCCACGTCCGAGGGCCGCGGCGGGAACGCGCCGAGCAGCAGCGGCTCGACCACGCCGTACCGCTCGACGAAAGGCTGCACGAGACGCCGGTATGCCGCCGCATCCGGCCCGAGCCGCGCGGCCGTCGAGTCGACGTCCCGCTCGAGCGCGACGGCCGTCCCGTCGTCGAATGGGTGCGCGACGGCGATCGGCGGCTCGATCCAGTCGACGTCCAGGGAGAGCCGCCGGAAGAACGGCGAGCCCCGCCCCAGGGGGTGGACGGCGGAGCAGAGGTCGTGGCGGAAGCCCGGAAGCGTCAACTCCGCGGTGCGCATCCCCCCGCCGATCGTCGCCTCGGCCTCGTGCAGCTCGACGGCGTAGCCGGCCTCGGCGAGCACGATCGCGCCCGCGAGACCATTGGGCCCCGAGCCGATCACCACCGCGCGGCGGTTAGTCGTGACGGGTCAGCCGACGCCCGCGAGCAGGGAGGAGCGGCTCTCCTTCACCATCTCGCGGGCAATCACGAGGCGCTGGATCTCGTTCGTGCCCTCGTAGATCTGCGTGATCTTCGCGTCGCGCATCATCCGCTCGACCGGGTACTCGCGGATGTATCCGTAGCCGCCGAGGATCTGCACGGCCTCGGTCGAGACCTCCATCGCCACGTCGGTGCAGTAGAGCTTCGCCATCGCGGAGGCCTTCGTCAGCTCCGGCCCCTCCACGCCCGCCTCGACCATCAGCGCGAACCGGTAGAGCAGCCCGCGCGCGGCCTCGCACTTCGTCTCCATGTCCGCGAGCTTGGCCGCGATCAGCTGATGCTGGGCGATCGGCTTGCCCATCGTCTCGCGGCTCTTCGCGTACTCGAGCGCGTAGTCGGTCGCGCCCTGCCCGATCCCGAGGCCCTGCGCGGCGATGCCGGGGCGCGAGCGGTCGAGGATGCGCATCGCGATCCGGAACCCCTCGCCCTCGGCGCCGAGGCGGTTCGACTCCGGGACGCGGCAGCTCGTGAAGACGAGCTCGCCCGTGGTCGAGCCGGCGATCCCCATCTTCGGCTCCAGGCGCGCGACCTCGAACCCCGGGGTGTCGGCCTCGACGACGAACGCGGAGATGCCCGCGTGCCCGGCGGCCGGGTCCGTCTTCGCGAAGACGGTGTAGAGCTGGGCGACGCCGGCGTTCGTGATGAAGCGCTTTCCGCCGTCGAGCACGTACTCGCCGTTGTCACGGCGGGCGGTCGTCCGCATGGCGGCCGAGTCGGAGCCCGACCCCGCTTCGGTCAGGGCGTAGGCGGCCAGCCACTCGCCCGAGGCGAGCCTCGGCAGGAAGCGCTGCTTCTGCTCCTCCGAGCCGGCGAGCTTGAGCCCGAGGGAGCCGAGCTCCTGGACGGCGAGGATCAGCCCGCTCGTAGCGCAGACCTTGGACGCCTCCTCGATCGCGACGAGCGCGAGCAGGGTGCCGGTGCCCGTGCCCCCGTACTCCTCGTCGAAGAGGAGGCCGAAGAGCTCATGCTCGCGGAAGAGCTCGACCACGTCCCAGGGGAACTCGTGCGACTCGTCGATCTCCGCCGCGCGCGGCGCGATCCGGTCGCGTGCCAGGGTTCGTACGAGGTCCCGGATCTCGAGCTGCTCCTCGCTCAGGACTTCGTACGGCACTGGCACGGATTCTAGTGCCCCGTCCAGTGGCGTTGCCGCCCTTCTGGGTCGCGAGCATCAAGCCAGGCTAGGACGCAGGGCGCCCGCGTACCCGTAGGTACGGGGGCGACCGAGGACGACGCGTGGCGCCGCATGATCGCGAGCCAGAAGCCGGTGAACGTTGCTGGGCGGGGCGCTCGTTGCGTGAAGATGCAGGCGTGCGGAAGCGAGCCTCAGCCGCCTCGCTGGAGATCAGAGCGTCCGACGAGGATCGTGAGGCCACTGTCGAGCTCCTGCGCGAGAGCTGCGGCTCCGGGCGGCTCACAGTCGACGAGCTGCCGGAGCGGATCGAGCGAGCGTACGCCGCGCGCACCCTGGACGTGCTCCGCAGCCTGACGGCCGACCTCCCCGGCGGCTCGGGGCCGAGCCCCGAGGAGGTCCTGGAGGTGGCGATCGCCGACGCCTACCGGGGCGGCTGGCGGCTCGAGACGCGATCGAATCGCCGCGCGGTGATGGTGGGCGGGCGAGGCCCCGATCATCTCTTTTCACGGGGTCCTCACGCTCTGTACGGGCGGCCTCTGGGCCGTCGTCTGGGTAGCCCGCACTCTTTCGGTGGGGGAGCGTCGGCGAGGTCGACGAGGCGGCGGAATCGACCTTCGAGGTACTCCGCTAACGGTCGCGGTCGTGGAAGACAGCCTCCACGTTGTTGCCGTCCGGGTCGAGCACGAAGGCGCCGTAGTAGCCGGGGTGGTAGACCGGCCGCTCGCCGGGGGCGCCGTTGTCGCGGTAGCCGGCCCCGGTCGCGGCGGCGTGGAACGCATCCACGGTCGCGCGGTCCGGAGCGGCGAAGGCAATGTGGAGAGCCTCGGTCGGCTCACCTTCGTTGATCCACAGGCTACCGGCGCGCCCGCCGAACCCGAGCACGTGCGGGCTCTCGTGAAGCACGCCGATCCCTAGCGGCGCCAGCGCCGTCTCGTAGAAGCGCTTGCTCTCGGCCCGGTCGCGGACGCGGATCGAGACGTGGTCGATCACGGGCGATGCACCGCCTCGACGTTGTTGCCGTCGGGATCGAGGACGAACGCCCCGTAGTACCCCGCGCCGTAGAGCGGGCGCTCGCCGGACTCGCCGTTGTCGCGGTAGCCCGCGCGGGTCGCGGCGCGGTGGAACTCATCGACCTCTTCGCGGCTGGCCGCGGTGAAGGCGACGTGCGCACGGCGGGTCACCTGCTTGCCGTCGATGCCGATCGAGAAGTCGCCCCACTCGGCCATCCGCAACGCCTCGTCCTGCCACGCCAGCGCGTGACCGAGCGGCGCCAGCACCGTGTCGTAGAACGCCCTCGAGGCCGCGAAGTCGGTCACGCGGATCGTGACGTGGTCGAACACGGCGCCGAGTTTAGAGTTTGCCGTCGGTGATTCTCGAGAACGGCGTCATCCGGACGATGGAGCCGTCGCTGCCCGTGGCGCGGGGCCTCGCGATCGCCGGCGACGTCGTCGCGGGCGGGGTGGGGACGCACGAGCGGGCGCTTCCGAGCCCCGAGCGGGTCGACCTCCGCGGCCGTTGCGTCGTTCCCGGCTTTACCGACTCGCACGTCCATTTTCCGCGCTGGGCGGCGGCGCAGCGGCAGGTCCGGCTGGAAGGTGCTCGGTCGCTCGAGGAGACGCTCGCGCGGGTGCGCGACGCCGCGGGTACCGGGGCGAGCCCCGGGTGGGTTCGCGGCATCGGCTGGCGGAGCGGCGACTGGTCGCCGGCCGTCGAGCCCACGAAGGAGGCACTCGACGCGGTCGTCGGCGACCGGCCGGTCGCGCTTGTCGCCCGCGACTCCCATTCGCTCTGGCTGAGCTCGGCCGCGCTCGCCCGCGCCAACGGCGACCTCGACGTGGCGGGCGGCGTCGTAGAGCTCGACGGACGCGGCGAGCCGACGGGGGTCCTGCGCGAGGAGGCCGCCTGGCGGTTCCAGGAGCGGTACGTCGAGACCACGGACGACGAGTACGTCGAGGCGATGCGCCCCGCGGTCAGGCTGGCGAACTCGCGGGGCGTCGTCGCCGTGCACGACAAGGACGGCGCGCTCGGTGCGCCACGTCTCTGGCGTCGTCTCGCCGCCGAGGGATCGCTGACGCTTCGCGTCTGGCAGTCGTTGCCGCACGAGCACCTCGACGCGCTGGTGGGAACCTCGATCCCGCCGGGGATCGGCGACGACCTGCTGCGGATCGGCTACCTGAAGGTGTTCATGGACGGCACGCTCGGGTCGCAGACCGCGAGGCTGCTCGACGGCTCGGGCGTGCAGATCACGAGCCGGCCGGAGCTGCAGGAGATCCTCTGGCGGGCGGCCCCGGCCGGGTGGCCCGTGGCGGTGCACGCGATCGGCGACGCCGCGAACCGGGACGCGCTCGACGCCTTCGAGGCGACCCGCGCGGAATGGCAGCCGCGCGGGCTGCGCCACCGGATCGAGCACGCGCAGCTGCTCGACCCCGAGGACGTACCCCGGTTCGGCCGGATCGGCGTCGCCGCGTCGGTCCAGTTCAGCCACGCTCCATCGGACCGGGACCTCGCCGACAGGCTCTGGGCGGGTGCGACCGGGCGCGCCTACGCCTACCGCTCGCTGCTGGCCGCAGGTGCCGTGCTCGCCAACGGCTCGGACGCCCCGATCGAGGAGCTCGACCCGCTGCTCGGGCTCAGGGCGGGCGTGCTGCGGACGCTCGACGAGCGCCCGGGGTGGCACCCCGAGCAGGCCCTGACGGTGCACGAGGCGCTCGAGGCGACGACGGTCGCGCCGGCGTGGTTGACGGGGGACGAACGCCGCCGCGGCAAGCTGCTCCCCGGCTACCTCGCCGACCTCGTCGTGCTCGACCGCGACCCGGTCGCGCTCCCGCCGGAGGAGCTACCCCAGCTGCAGGTCGTCGCGACCATGCTGGGCGGGCGCTGGGTCCACAATCCGCCCCCCTGGGACTGAGGGCTAGGAGGGGGGTCTCTACCCGGATGCGCTCGTGCGGTCAGCTCAGACGGAGCACGGGCAAGCCCGCGCTCCTGAGGTCGGCGTCGCAAGCGACGCCTACGAGTGTGGTCTCTCCCCGGATGCGCTCGTGCGGTCGGCTCAGACGGAGCACGGGCAAGC
>JBHEMU010000173.1:0-3317 GCA_046262415.1 Gaiellaceae bacterium
AGGCGGCAGTGGTCGGGCGGGCGAGGCAGGGGGCCAAGAAGGGCATCGAGGTGACGGTCGTTCGGCTTCCGCCGCTCGCCCCGGACGCGACAGCGCGAGCGGAGCTCGCCCGCGCGCAGCTCGCCGCGCTCGTCGACCTCCACGACCGCGGGATGTGCGAGCCGCTCCCACTTGGTTGCCTCTCCTCGGCAGCGTACGCGCACGGCACGAACCCCGAGCGGGCCGGAGGCAAGGCGTGGGAGACCGGGCCACGCGACTTCGACAAGGAGGACAAGGACCTCGAGCATCAGCTCGTGTTCGGCGGAGTGCGCAGCTTCGCCCAGCTGCTCGCCGAGCCGCCGCGCCCGGACGAGGCCGGCGAGGGCTGGGACCCCGCCGAGACCACCCGCTTCGGTCGCTACGCGCGGCGACTCTGGACCCCCGTGCTCGCCCACGAGGAGGTGAGCGACCACTGAGCACCTCGCACACCGAGGCCCGCCCGTTCGAGCTCTGCGGTCCGCTGCCGACCGGCGTCACCGTGCTCGAGGCGAGCGCAGGGACGGGCAAGACGTTCACCATCGCGGGCCTGGCGGCGCGCTACGTCGCCGAGGGGACCCGCCTCGACGAGCTGCTGCTCGTGACCTTCACCCGCATGGCCACGGGCGAGCTGCGCGAGCGCGTGCGCGAGCGGCTGGTCTCGGCCGAGCAGGGGCTCGACCGCACGCTCGCGGGCGTCGAGTCGGGCGACCGCGACGAGGTCGTCTCCCTGCTCGCGAGAGGGTCCTCGCAGGAGGTCGGCGAGCGGCGCGATCGGCTCAGCCGCGCGCTGGCCGACTTCGACTCCGCGACGATCGCCACCACGCACGGGTTCTGCCAGGAGGTGTTGGGGGGGCTCGGCATCGCCGGAGACCTCGAGGCCGACACGACGTTCGTCGAGGACGTCGGCGATCTGATCGAAGAGGTCGTCGACGATCTCTACGTGCGGCGCTTTCACCCCCACGGCACGCCGCCGTTCGGTCGCGACCAGGCGATGAAGATCGCTCGGATCGCCGTCGGCAACCCCGCGGCGCGGATCGAACCCGCGGCGACACCCAGGGACCCCTCGCCGCCCGCCATGCGCAGCCGGCTCGCGCACGCCGTCCGCGGCGAGCTCGAGCGCCGCAAGCGCCGGGGCTCGATCATGACCTACGACGACCTGCTCACCCGCCTCGGCGCGACGCTCGCGGGAGCCGGCGGCGCGGCTTGCGTCGACCGGTTGCGCGCCCGTTATCGCGTGGTCCTCGTCGACGAGTTCCAGGACACCGACCCCGTGCAGTGGGAGATCATGCGGCGGGCCTTCGGTGGGGGAGGCGCGACGCTGGTCCTCATCGGCGATCCCAAGCAGGCGATCTACGCCTTCCGCGGCGCCGACGTCTACGCCTACCTCGACGCCGCACGCGCCGCGGACGAGCGCGCCACGCTTGAGGTCAACTGGCGCAGCGACCAGGGGCTGATCGACGCTTACGACGCGCTGTTCGGCGGCTCGCGGCTCGGGCACGAGGGGATCGTCTACCGCCCGGTGCGCGCGGCGGAGGCGAACCAGCAGCCGCGCCTGATCGGAGCGCCGGCGCCCGCGCCGCTGCGGTTGCGGGTGGTGAACCGCGACGAGCCGTCGGTCGGGCTCACCCCGCAGAAGTTCGCCCGCGCCGCCCCGGCTCGCCAGCACGTGGCGAAGGACCTCGCGGCCGATCTCGTCGCCCTGCTCTCCTCGCCCGCCTCGGTCTCGGGCGAGCAGATCCGCCCCGGGCACATCGCCGTGCTCGTGAGGACGCACAACAATGCGGCGCTGATCCGCGACGCCCTCGACGCCGCCGGCATCCCGGCCGTCATCAACGGGGCCGGGAGCGTCTTCGCCACCGAGCCGGCCCGCCAGTGGCTCCAGCTCCTCGCCGCGCTCGAGCGCCCGGCCTCGCCGACCCGCGCTCACTCGGTGGCCCTGACGCCGTTCCTCGGCTGGGCGCCCGAGCGCGTCGCCTCGGCCGGCGAGGACGACTGGGACCAGCTCCAGCGCCGGCTGCACCAGTGGGCCCGCGTGCTGCGCCTGAAGGGCGTCGCCTCCCTGACCGAGACGATCACGCTGGGCGAGGGTCTTCCGGGCCGCGTCCTCAGCGCCGTCGACGGCGAGCGTCGGCTGACCGACCTCCGCCACGTCGCCCAGCTCCTGCACGGCGCGGCGACCAGCGAGCAGATGGGGGTCACCGCGATGACGGGGTGGCTGCGCCAGCGCATCGCCGAGGCCGACGAGGACAAGAGCAACGAGGAGCGCAGCCGCCGGCTCGAGTCGGACGCCGAGGCGGTCCAGGTCCTCACCATCCACCGCAGCAAGGGGCTCGAGTTCCCGATCGTCTACTGCCCGTTCCTGTACGAGCCGGGGTGGATCCGGCCAGGCGAGCCGGTCTTCTTCCACGATCCGGACGCGGGTGACGAGCGGACGATCGACGTCGGGCTGGAAGGGCACGACTTCGAGGTCCACCGCGATCAGCACGAGATCGAGCAGCGCGGCGAGGACCTGCGGCTGGCCTACGTCGCTCTGACCCGCGCCCAGAACCAGGCCGTCCTGTGGTGGGCGGGATCGTGGGACAGCCGCAACTCTCCGCTCAGTCGCCTGCTGTTCGCCCGTGACGAAGAGGGCAATATCGAGTTCGCCGGCCCGCGGACGCCGAGCGACGCCGACGCCTTCTCTCGCTTCGAGGTGCTCGTGGCGCAGGCGGGGCTTGGGTGCGTGAGCGTCGAGTGGGCGACGATCGCGCCGGGCGGGAGATGGTCCGGCACGCCGCGCGAGCGAGCAGAGCTCTCGACCGCCCGCTTCGACCGCCGGCTCGACTGGGAATGGCGGCGCACCTCCTACAGCGCGATCACGGCCGGGGCGCACGAGGCCAGGGTGGCTAGCGAGCCGGAGGAGTCGGTCGAGGACGACGAGACCATTGTCGAGACGCCGCCGATCGGTGGAGGCGATGACGAGGACGAGACGGCGCTGCGCGCGGTGGGGTCGCTGCTCTCCGGCATGCCGGTCGGCGTGCGCGTCGGTACCTTCGTGCACCGGGTGCTCGAGGCTGTCGACTTCGCCGCCCCCGATCTCGACGCAGAGCTCGCCGGCGTGGTCGCGGGGACGCAGGCGCGGTCTCGCGTCGAGGTCGGCTCCGCGGACGGGGTCACCAGAGCCGCTGTAACTTCGCCGGGCCCAGGCTCCCCGTGGCGGTCAGTCTATGCGGCGACCACCTCCTCTGCGGTCGCCCGGTCGGGTCGCTCGCGTGAGAGGCGGTCGATGGCCTGGCGGTCGAGGTCGGTGAAGGTGACGC
>JBHEMU010000174.1:0-22592 GCA_046262415.1 Gaiellaceae bacterium
AAGAATGGAGAAACACCTACAACACCAAGCGGCCGCACTCGAGCCTCGGCTGGAAGACCCCCGCCGCCTACGCGGCGGCCTGGAGCGACGACTGACAAGCCGACTCACATAACGAGTGGACCGACGAACGGGGTCCGGTCAAAGCCCTTGCTCCAGCGGCTGCCGGAGCTGGCGGTGATCAAGGGTCTGAAGGAGTGTCCGCAGCGCAAGATCGATGATGGTGTCCGTACTGCTGAGCGAAATCTGCGGGCGATCCTGACCTACATCCGCAAGAACTCGTACGCGGAGATCTTCGTCACGCTCTACTACATTCCCGACGAGGGGCAGCCGCGGGTGCGCAGCAGCGTTGGCGCGCTTAACGTCGGTATCGCGCGGGCCGCGGCCGGCATCGAGGACACCTACGTCGTCGACCTGCGCGAATCGTTCGCGGGTCACAGCTGCAGTGCGCTGCTGTCGTCGTGGGTGCAGGAGCGCGACTGCCTGCACCCACGGCCGCACGGTTCACGCGAGATCGCAGCCGCGATCCAGAACGTCGCTGCGCCGCTGCTGTATGCCGACGGGTTCGATCTGCGCGCGGAGCCCGCGACCGTTCTCGCGCCGCTGTGCGCCGCCAAGCGCGCTGTCGTCATCCGAACCTTCGGATGGGGTGACGAGGACCGGTTGGAGTTCCTCGTTGATGGCAAAACGGTTCGGGCACGTTCGGCTTGACGACGAGGGTGTTGCCGTCGCGCGAGCCGTCCCGCCTCTTCGTCGGAAGGCACGGTTCCAGTTCCGCGCTGAGAACGGAACCACATCCGCGCCGGCGACATACACCAGCACATGCTGATCCGCCGCAGACACTTTAGGTCGAGTGGCTCACTCCGGATCGTGATGGGTGTTGTTGTTGTCTTTTTTGGGTGCGCCGCCACGACGACCATGGCGCGGCCCCTAACGTCGTCGGCTAAGGCGGCGAGCGGCTCTGCCGCGCAGCGGCTTTCGCGGTGTCAGCCGTTTCCCCAGCCTCCGTGCGAGCTACGCGATAGTTACCGCGCTGTCAGCGCCGTCCTCCGCGAGACCGGTCGCTCGTTGCCGATGTTGCAGATCAAGCGCCACGGCAGCACCGTCTTCGACAAGAGCGTCAGCGGCATCGGCGCGTTAGTTTTGGACCTGAGCGTGTTGCCGCTCGACGGCGGCGAGCCGGCGGTCGTAATCGACCTCAACATCGGTGGCGGGAACCACTGTTGTGGCGGCGTCGCCGTCTATTGGTACCGAAGCGGCCAGTACGTGCGCACCACTGCCGAGATAGGCTGCGGCGCAAACCCGCCGAAACGAAGGCAGCTCGACCGGCGGCAGGCCGTCGAGTTCACCGGCTGTGTCTTCCTTGGTTTCTTCGGGCAGTCGCCGTCGCAGGGGTGGCCACCCATCCGCATCTGGCACTTCCGGCATGGCCGCTTCGCCGTCGTCACCCGTCGCTATCCATCGGCAGTCGCCGCCGACGCGCAGCGTGCCTGGCGCTTCGGCCCCGAACCAGGCGCTCTAGCGGGCTGGATCGCAGACCAGTACCTGCTAGGTGACGGCCGCCACAGTTTCGTTCTCGTCGAACCGCCACAGTTTCGTTCCCAGGCGTCGCGGCTGAGCCGCCACGGTTTCGTTCCCGTCTGCGCTTCGGCTTGACGTCCGCACCGCTCTCGACGCTCGCCGCCTTTGGCGTGCGAGCAAGGAGGCGACGCGATGGCGAGAAGCGAGGAGGAGCTGCGCAAGGAGGCGGTGCGGCGGCGGCTGGCGGGCGAGTCGCCGGAGGCGATCGCCCGCTCGCTCGGGCGCTCCCGCCGCTGGGTCTCGAAGTGGGTCGGCCGCTCTGAGGTTGGTGGCGAGCGCTGGGCGGCCGGGGCGAAGCGCGGCCCCGCTCGGGCGCCGCACCGCACGCCGGCGGAGCTCGAGGCGCTCGTGCTGGCCGTGCGCGAGCGGTTGGTCGCCAACCCATGGGCGCAGGTCGGCGCGGAGGCGATCGCTTGGGAGCTTGAGAAGCTGGGCGTCGACCCGCCGCCGAAGCGGACGCTGGAGCGGATCCTCGCCCGTGGCGGCGCGACCCGTCGACGCAGCGGCAGGCGCCGCCAGCCGAAGGGCGTCCCCTACCCGGCCGCCGCGGCCGAACGAGCGGGTGACCTGCACGAGGCCGACCTCGTCGGCCCTCGCCACCTCACCGGCGGCGTGCGCTTCTACGCCCTGAACACGATCGACCGCGGCTCGCACCGCTGCGGGATCGAGATCGTGGAGACGAGCGCCGATGAGCGGATCGCCGCCGCCTTCGTCTCGCTGTGGGAGCGGCTCGGGCTGCCGCGACGGCTGCAGCTCGACAACGGCGGACCTTTTGTCGCCCCGAAAGGACTCGGCCTGATCGTTCGCCTCTGCCTCCACCAGGGCGTGACGCCGCGGTTCGTGCCGCCGCGGGAGCCGTGGCGGAACGGCACCGTCGAGCACTTCAACGACACCTTCGACAAACGCTTCTTCCGCCAGGAGCGCTTCGACTCGCTCGCCCACCTCAGCAAGCGGGCGCGCGACTTCGAAACCTTCCACAACGCCAACCACCGCTACCGCGCCACCAACGGGCGCACCCCGGCCGAGAGCGTCGGCGACAGCACGCTCCCACGGCCGCGCCCGCTCACCGAGCTACCCGCCAACTGGCCCGCCGCCGGCCGCATCGAGTTCGTCCGTTTCATCCGCTCCGATCGGAAGCTCCGCCTCCTCAACCGCGCGATCCCGATGCCTGAGACAGTCGTCTACGAGTACGTCACCGCCGTCCTCGACCTCGCCATCCCCGCCAGCGAGGGAAACCTGTGCATCATCCGCGAAGGGGAGATCGTCGCCAGCGCCAGCATCACGATCGGCGGCAACTGACCGCCCGCCGAGACCAGCAGGGAACGAAACTCTGACGGCCGAATCAGCGCAGCAGCGGGGAACGGAACTCTGGCGGCTGTGAGCTAGGACGAGGCTCGGCCGCGTGGCCCCGCGCAAGGGCCGCCTTCGCAACGAGCAACGCCTATCGAAGTTGCACCACGACGAGGTCGCGCCTCGACTGCATCCGCGCGTTCGAGGCGGCGGTTCGGCAGGCGCTGCGAGCGAATGGCTATCTGAGGTAATGGCGCGTACCTTCGGGCCCGGTCCGGCGCTCCACGCGGCGCGCCCTGCTGCAGACCCTGCGTTCGCATGTGTGCGCGCGGGTCCCACTCGCCCGGCACCGCCGAGGAGCAGATCGGGGCCCGAACCGCCCGCGAGCGAATCGTCACCGCCGCCGCCCTCGAGCTTGTCGAGGAAACCGCTCCTGCCCCGCAGGATGTCATTGCCGCCGTTACCGACGAGCGTGTCGGGCGCCGGCGCCACCGTCGATCGTGTCCCGGCCGGGGCCGCCGCAGATGATGTCGCGCCCACCGAGCCCGCTGATCCGATCGTCGCCGCCGAGACCGACGATCACATCGGCACGCTTCGTGCCCCGAGTGCGTCGCTTCTCGAAGTCCCGACGAGGGTCGCCCGCTTGCCCTTGCAGCGCGGGCGTGCCGAGGCGGACGACGACGCGAGCGTTCCAACGACGAGCGCGGCCAGCAAGACAGCCAGCGGCGCGCCGACGCGCGCCGTCACAGGATCCGTCTCACCGCGAGACCCTTATTACCGTCCAGACGCCCTTGGGGGGCGGGAGCGGCCTCGCCGACCGTCCAGAACGGGCGCAGGCCCTCGAGTCGCCTGTTGAGGCAACAAACGTAAGCGTGATTGCCCCCGGCCGGAATCGAACCAGCGCACGCGGTTTAGGAAACCGCTGCTCTATCCACTGAGCTACGGGGGCGTCGCGCTCCAGGTACCCGGCCACTGTAGCGCCGGCGCCGCGCGTTCTCCCGGCGACCGCCGACGGGGAAACTTCGACAGATGGGCCGCCTGCCTCGATCGGCCGACCCCTACCGCGACACTGCGGTGATCGACTCCAGGGCGCCCCGCTTCAACCAGGCGGTCGTGGGGTCGCTCTCTGCTCTCGCCGTCGTCACTGGGTGGTGGTGGCTGCTCGCCGCGCTCGCGGCCCAGCTCGCCGTCGGGCTCGTCCTCGGCCGGCGGTTCTGCCTTCCGTGTCTCGCCTACTTCGAGCTCGTCCAACCGCGCTTGGGCGAGGGACGGCTCAAGGACTCACGGCCGCCGCGCTTCGCCAACCTGGGCGGGCTCGCGTTCCTGTCCGCCGCCTCGACCGCCTACGCGCTCGGGGCCGGCGCGATCGGTGCGGTGCTGGGTGGAGTCGTGGCGGCGCTCGCCCTGCTCGCCGCAGTGACCGGACTCTGCGCCGGCTGCGAGGCGTACAAGCTCGGCTGCCTGGCAACCGGCAGGCCCTTCGTCTCCTGCCCGTTGCCGCCTCGACCGGCGCCGCGTTAGAGTCGCGCGGCCCCTCACTCGACGCCCAGGAGGTCCCGGTGCGGTTCACCCCGATTCTGCTCTCCCTCGCCCTCGGCCTGCTCGTCGCCGCACCCGCCGGTGCCGGCTCCGACGCCCTCTCACCCGGCACCTAGGCCATGAAGCTCACCGGGATGGGTCCCGTCCTGAACGGCAACTGGAAGCTGAGGTTGACGACCACGTTCGGGCCCGCCGGCAAGTTCCAGATGCGCAAGAACGGAGCGCTCAAGGTCTCCGGCGACACGGCCATCACCGGCAACAAGGTCACCTTCGTCGACCAGGGTGGCCCGCTCCGGTGCAAGGGCAACCAGCAGAGCGGCGTCTACAACTACAAGCTGAAGGCGAAGCGGCTGACGCTGACGCCCGTCGTCGACCTGTGCGCCGGCAGGCAGCTCGTCCTCGCGGCGAAGCCGGTCACCAGGCAGTAGCGCTCGCGCGATGCGGATCGAGGGGAGACGGGACTTCGCGGCCGCGCGCGAGGACGTCTTCGACGCCCTGGTCGACCCGGAGCTGATCGCCGGGACGATGCCCGGACTGGAGCGACTGGACCTGAGCGGCCCGGACCGCTGGACCGGGACGATCAAGCTCTCGGTCGCGCCCCGCATGAAGGTCTCGTTCGAGATCCGGGAGCAGCGGCGACCCGAGCACGCTCGGCTGCATGCGCGCGGCAAGGGGCTCGGCGCCGGAATCACGCTCGACACGTCGTTCGATCTCGCAGGGCCCGATGGGCGGACTTCCATGCGCTACGTCGCCGACTTCTCGCTCAGCGGGATGCTCGGGCGTCTCGGGGAGGCGACGCTCCGTCCGATCGCCGAGCGGCAGGTGGGCAAGCTGCTGCGCGCGGTCGAGGACCGAGTGGGGGGCCCGCAATGATCCCGCAGTGATAATCCGGGCATGGCCGAGCTGCGCCTCCGCGAGCTGCTCGCCTCGCGCGCGGGCGAGGAGCTCGACCTCCACGCGCGCCTGATCAACCCCCAGTTCGTCCGCGTGCTGCGGACGATCGGCTTCGACCGCCACTGGGCCCGCGCGGAGGGCGCGTACCTTTTCGACGCCGACGGGAACCGCTACCTCGACTTCCTCGGGGGCTTCGGGATGTTCAACGTCGGGCGCAACAACCCGCGCGTGCGGGCGGCGCTCATGGAGGCTCTCGAGCTCGAGACCCCGGGCTCCGTCCAGCTCGGCGTCGCGACGCTCCCGGCCCTGCTCGCGGAGCGCCTGGTCGAGCTCGCGCCGCCGAGCATCGGCCGGGTGCTCTTCACGAGCACGGGCACCGAGGCGACGGAGGCCGCGATCAAGCTCGGGCGCGCGGCCACCGGGCGCGCTCGCGTCGTCTCCTGCGAGCACGGCTTCCACGGGCTCACGCTCGGCTCATTGTCGGTGAACGGCAACCACGAGTTCACGGGGAGGTTCGGGCCGCTCCTGCCCGGCTGCTCACACGTCCCCTTCGGCGACCTCGACGCGCTCGAGGGCGAGCTGCGCTCCGAGGACGTCGCGCTCTTCCTGGTCGAGCCGATCCAGGGCAAGGGCCTACGCTTTCCGCCCGAGGGCTACCTCGAGGCGGCGCAGCGGCTCTGCCGCCGGTACGGCACGCTCTTCTGCGTCGACGAGGTGCAGATGGGCCTGGGGCGTACCGGCCGGATGCTCGCGCTGGAGCACTGGGGGCTGGAGCCCGACGTGGTCACCGTCTCGAAGTCGCTCTCCGGCGGCTACGTACCGGTCGGCGCGTGCCTGCTGTCGACCGCGGTATTCGACGCGGTCTTCGACTCGCTCGAGCATTCGTTCTCGCACGGGTCGACCTTCGCGCCGAACGACCTCGCGATGGCGGCGGGTCTGGCGACGCTGCACGAGCTCGTCGACGCGCGGCTCCTCGAGCGCTCCACAGAGCTCGGCGCGCTCCTGCTCGAGCGCACCCTGCCGCTCGTCGAGCGCTACGAGGTCGTCTCGGACGTTCGCGGGCTCGGCCTCGCCTGGGCGGTCGAGTTCGGCGAGCCGGACACGAGGAAGACGTCCTGGCGGCTGCTCGAGCGAGTGCAGGAGGGCATCTTCGCGCAGCTCGTCGTCGGGCCGCTCTTCGCCGAGCATCGCATCCTGAGCCAGGTGGCCGGCCATCGGCTGAACGTGATCAAGGGCCTGCCGCCGCTCGTCCTCACCGAGCAGGACGTCGAGCACTTCGCCGGCGCGCTCGACGCCGTGCTGGCGGAGGCCGAGCGGCTGCCGCGCGCGATGGTCCGGTTCGCGCTCAACGCCGCGCGAGCGGGGCGCGGGTCGCGCCGGCTGACGGCGGCGCGCTAGGAGCGTGGGTCTTTACCCGGATGCGCTCGTGCGGTCGGCTCAGACGGAGCACGGGCAAGCCCGCGCTCCTGAGGTCGGCGTCGCAAGCGACGCCTAGCCGATCTCGACGCTGCGGTCGGCGACGCAGGCGTCCGTCCAGCGCACGGCCTCCTCGACGAGGCGCGCGCCGAGGGCCTCGACGTCCTCCTCGGCAGGCAGGCGGTCGGCCGCGACCTCGACGCAAACCTGGTGCGCCACCGCCTCGGCGTCCTCGCCGACCTCGTGCCGCTCCTCGGACACGATCGAGACGTCGCCGACGAGGGGCAGCAGCGCGGCCGCGAGCGCGTCGATCTCCGCCGCCGTCGCCTCGCGCCCGGCGAGCAGCCCGAAGTTGATCCGGACCTCGAGCGCGGGCTGCTCGGCGTTGCGGGTGGCGAACGCGACGAGAGGGCCGGTCTTCATGCCTCCAACCCTAACCTCGATCCGCCGACGCTAACCCTCGCGGGGGACCCAGCGGAAGCCCCGCAGGGCGACGACCGCGCCCGCGAGTCCCCAGCCCGTCACGGCCGCCACCGCCCCCGGCCGCGACCAGATCGCCACGTCGTGGAGCGTCACGTCGCGGACGAGCCTGATGAAGTGCGTCAGCGGCAGCGCCTCCCCGATCAGCTCCAGCGCGCGCGGGAACGAGTGCGGCGAGAAGAAGGAGCCCGAGATGAACGCCATCGGGAGGTAGATCGCGTTCACGACCGCAGAGGAGCCCTCCCCGGATCGGACGACGGTGGTCACGGCGAGGCCCAGCGCGGCGAACGCGAGCGCGCCGAGGAGGAGCGCGAGGCAGATCGAGACGACCTGGCCCGGAAACGGCACGTCGAACAGGATCCGCCCGAGCACGAGGAGCGCGACGGCCTCGATCGCGTAGACGACGAGCGTCGAGCCGAGCAGAGCCGCGATCGCGGTCACGGGCGGAAGCGGCGTCGCCCGGAGCCGCTTCAGGATCCCGTCCTCGCGGCGCAGGACGACGACGATCGCGAGGCCCGCGAACGCGGTCGCGACGACCCCGTAGCCGAGGAGGCCGGCGAGCAGGTAGCGCGATCCCTCGACCCCCTCGATCTCGTCCTCGCCGTAGACGGAGCCGAGCAGGACGAAGAACAGGATCGGCAGCAGGAACGTGAAGAACGCGAGCTCCCGGCTGCGCCAGAAGAGGCGCTGCTGCGCTCGGAGCTCGTGCCCGAAGAGCCTCACTCGGCCGCGTCCGTCAGGGAGAGGTAGGTCTCCTCGAGGGTCGGTCGGCGCACCTCGAGCGCGTCGAGCTCCCAGCCTTCCGCGAGCGCCCGCCCGGTCAGCTCGTGCAGGGCTCGCGTCGGCTCGTCCGTGCGGAGGACGACCGGCTCACCCGCGCGGCGGTAATGGATCTCGGTCGCGGCCGCCCGCCCGGCGAGCTCCGCCGGGCGGCCGAGCGCGACGATGCGGCCCTCGCGCAGCACGGCGACGCGGTCGGCGAGCTGCTCGGCCTCGTCGAGGTAGTGCGTCGTCAAGAGGATCGTCTTGCCGAGCGCCCGCAGCGACCGGATCGTCTCCCAGGCAGCCCGCCGGGCGGCCGGGTCGAAGCCGGTGGTCGGCTCGTCGAGGAACAGGAGCTCCGGGTCGCCGACGAGGGCCAGCCCGAGGTCGAGGCGCCGCTTCTGCCCGCCGGAGAGCGTGCGCACGAGCGCGTCTCGCTTCTCGTGCAGGTCGACGATCTGCACGACCTCCTCGACGGGGCGGGGGCGGGCGTAGTACCCCGCGAACAGCCGCAGGCTCTCGACGACTCGCAGGTTCGCGTACATGGCCGAGGACTGCAGGACGACGCCGATCCGCTCGCGCCACGCGGACCCGGTGCGGCCCGGGTCCTCGCCCAGCACCGAGACGGTGCCGGCGTCGCGGCGGCGGTAGCCGGCGAGGATCTCCACCGTCGTCGTCTTGCCGGCTCCGTTCGGCCCGAGCAGCCCGAAGACCTCGCCCGGGGCGATCTCGAAGCTGATGCCTCGTACCGCCTCGAAGGCGCCGTACCTCTTCGTCAGGTCGGCGACGGCGACCGCGGTCACAGATCGACCGCGACCATGCCGCCGGCCGGGAAGGCGGGCTCGGGGCCGCCGGTCAGCGCCGCGACGATCTGCGAGCAGTCGGGCTGATGCCCGACGACGGCGACATGCTCGCCTCGACCGGCGGCCACCGCTCGGACGTCCTCGGCGGTCGCGCCCGGGCCCAGGCGCTCGTCCGGCTCGGCGACGACGCCCGCCGCGCGCGCCAGCGCCTCGCCCGTCTGCCTGGCCCGGAGGAGGGGGCTCGTCAGCACCGCGTCGAGCGAGACCCCCTCGTCGACCAGCCGCCGCCCGAGAGCGCGCGCCGCCTCTCGCCCCGCCCCGGTCAGGGGCCGAAGAGCGTCCGGCTCGCCCGGAGCGGCCTTCGCGTGCCGGACCACGTAGAGCCTCACCGCGCCAGGATAGAGCGCCCGAGGGTTCCCCCTGGACGAATGCTCGTCCAGAGAGGACAATGATGACGATGCTCCGGGGCCGGGTATTCCCACGGGCGCTCACGGGCGCCGCGCTTGCCGCTGCGGTCGTGCTCGCGATCGCTCCGGGGTCGACCGCCGCACCGGCCGCCGAGTTCGTCCCGGGCGACCTCGTTGTCAGCGGCGCGGGCCTGCGCTGGCTGCATGCCGACGGCTCGGTCGTCGGCCAGATCGTCCCGGCGAGCGTGCGGGTCACGACCGTCGCCTTCCGCCCCGGCGGCGGCTCGCTGCCGCTGTTCGCGGTCGACGATCCGCTGGTGATCAGGAGCTACAACGCGTCGGGCGTCGAGCAGTTCTTCTTCGCCGCCGACGACGTGGCGAAGCGGACGACCGCGCTCGCGCTGGGCCCGAACGGGATCGAGTACCCGGCGGTCACGCACGGCCCGCAGATCAACCAGGTCTTCATCTTCAAGCAGGATCCGACCGTCGGCAGCAACGAGCAGCTCGTCGGGCTCTTCCTCGTCCCGGCCCCGGTGACCGACCTGGACGCCGCCTCCGACGGCTGCACCGTCTTCTACGCGAGCGCGCTCGGCATCGGCCGGCTCGACTCGTGCCGGCTCGCCGTCCTCCCGGACTTCGTCGGAGGCCTCGGCGTCGCCAAGCTCCGGCTCCTGCCGGACACGAGCATGCTGGCCGTGACGGCCGGTGGTGCGGAGATCAGGCGGATCGGTCCGGACGCGAAGACGGTGCGGACGTACGCCGTTCCCGGTCAGTCCGGCTGGACGGGGATCGACCTGGCGCCGGACGGCCGGAGCTTCTGGGCCGTGAACCAGGCGGGGTTGCTCTACCGGATCGATCTCGCGGGCGGCGCGGTTCTCCAGGGCCCGCTCGCCGTGCCCGCTCCCGCCACGGACGTGGCGGTGCACGGCGCCCCGATCGGGGTCGCGCCGCCGCCGCCGGCAGGCGGGGCCGAGCAGACGCTCGATCTCGACCGCGTCGCCACACTCACAGGCGAGGTCTTCGCGGGCTTCCTGCCGATCCGGGCCGCGCCGGAGAAGATCTGCGGCCCCGGCGGCGCGACGCTGAGCTTCCGGGACGCCTACGGGGCCTCGATCGGGCCCTACCGCGGCGGGTTCGGCGCGGGTGCGGACGTCAAGGTCGGGCCGCAGACGCTCCCCGGGCGCCTGGGCGCCTTGGGGCTGCCGCCCGGGCCAGTGCAGAGCGTGGACGGCGCGTTCGCGATCAACCAGGGGCCGACGAAGATCCAGGGGACCTTCTCCGGCAAGGGTTCGGGCAGCATCGCCTCCTGCGCGGCGTTCGGGCCGCGCACGTTCCCGACCTCGATCATCTTCCCTCCGGACTACGTGCTCTCGGGCTACGCCTGGGCGCTGAGCGCCAGCGCGCTCAAGTACCAGGCGTCGATCGCGCGCGACGGCAAGGCCTACTCCGACCGGGGCAAGACCTACCTCGTCTCGTCGCGGTTCAACCTCGTCGACGCGGCGGGGCGGGATTCCGGATCGGGCGGCCGGTACGCGCAGCACTTCGTCTCCGATGCCATCGGGGTGACGGACGCGTTCGCGTCCAAGGGGCAGAAACGTCCTCACAGCGCCGGCATCCCCTCCGAGGCGGCCACGATCGAGCTGCGCGCGACGTGGACCACGCCCGCCGACCGCTTCACGATCCGCAACGTCAAGCTCGTCCCTGCCCGCACCGTCGCCGCGGCGAGCTCGCCGAGGGTGGATCCGGTCAAGGTGACCACCACGCGCGGGCCGAACTCGGTGCGCGTGCGAGTCTCCAACGTCAAGTCCGGGCGGCTGACCTTCTCGGTCAACGGCGAGCGCGTCCGCAAGAAGACGAAGGTGAAGACGCAGGTCTCGATCGTGCACCGGCATCGCAAGCGCCTCGAGGCGATCGCCGTGCCGCTCGCGGCCCTCGGGCTGCCGCCCACCGCGTTCGCCGCCCCCCGGTAGGCGGATGCCCGCCGGGGACGACGAGCGGCTCGACCGTGAGCTGATCGAGCTCCTGAACGAGCTGCGCGTGGCGCTGCCGGGCGTGCAGGTGCTGTTCGCCTTCCTGCTCGCGGTGCCGTTCACGCAGCAGTTCGAGCGCCTCGGCGAGTTCCAGAAGGACACCTACTTCGTGACGCTGCTCAGCACGGCCGCCTCGTCGATCCTCCTGATCGCCCCGTCGTCCTACCACCGGCTGCGCTGGCGCGAGCACGACAAGGAACGGTTGCTCCGCGTCTCGAACGCGCTCGCGATCGCCGGGCTCGCGCTGCTCGCGGCGGCGATGACGGGCGCGGTCTTCCTGATCACGAACGTGCTGTTCGACCGGACGTGGGCGTCGGTGACGGGGACCCTCCTCGCGGGCGGCTTCGCCCTGTTCTGGTACGGCCTTCCGTTCGCGGGGAAGCTGCGAGACCGGGTCCGGGGGTAGCCGGGGCGTGGCCGGTTACCGCTACGTCGTCTGCGACGTCTTCACGGACACGCCGCTCGAGGGGAACCAGCTGGCCGTCTTCACGGATGCGAGCCTGCTCCCCGAGCAGCTGATGCAGCGGATCGCGCGTGAGCTGAACCTCTCGGAGACCGTCTTCGTGCTGCCGCCGGCGGGGGCGGGGCACGCCCGGATCCGGATGTTCACGCCAACCCTGGAGGTGCCGTTCGCGGGGCATCCGACGCTCGGGACGGCGTTCGTCCTGGCGACCCCGCTCCAGCTCGAGGAGATCCGGCTCGAGACCGGGCGCGGCGTGATTCCGGTCCGCCTCGAGCGGGACGGCCACCGGCTCGTGTTCGGGCGCATGGCCCAGCCGCTTCCGAGCGTGGCCGCGTGGGAAGAGACCGCCGGGCTGCTCGCTGCGCTCGGCGTCGAGCGCTCGGAGCTGCCGATCGAGGTCTACGACAACGGCATCCCGCATGTGTACGTCTGTCTCGGGTCGGAGAGGGAGGTGGCGCGGATCGAGCCCGATCTGGCGGCGCTGCGCAAGCTGCCGGGAGCGGCGGCGCTCGGGTTCAACTGCTTCGCCGGCTCGGGCCGGCGCTGGAAGACGCGGATGTTCGCGCCCGGCGGCGGCGTCCCCGAGGATCCGGCGACCGGATCCGCCGCGGGCCCGCTCGCCCTCCACCTCGCGAGGCACGGGCGCATCGCCTTCGGCGACGAGATCGAGATCTCCCAGGGCGTGGAGGTGGGCCGGCCCTCGACGCTGTACGCGCGCGTCGACGGAACGCCCGAGCGGCTGGAGGCGGTCGAGGTCGGTGGCTCGGCCGTGATCGTCGCGCGCGGCGAGTTCCGGCTCTAGCCGAAGCGCTCCTGCGAGCACCTCGTCCGTTCCGGACACGTCTCCGGGCCTGGCCCCGCGCCATGTCGCTTCCGGACGGGCCTACGCCGATCCCGTCCGGTCCGCTGCGTCCGCCCGGGCCCCACGGTGGCCCGCTGGGACCGGTCCGCGGGCCTGACCCCGGGTCATGGCTCCGCGGGCCGTGTCCCGGGCTCGGGCTGCTCGCCCGGCCGCCCTCCGACTACGCCGGAGCGACGCCGATCCGGCCGGCGAGCTCGCGGGAGATCGCGTGGTCGCCGCCCGCGGCCCGGACCGTCACGGGACCGCCGAAGGGCGCCGCTTCGCCGAAGACCACGCTGGCGCCGGGCAGGAGCTCGATGCGGGCCAGGTAGCGCAGCAACTCGGCGTCGCCGTCGGGAACCCGGCGGACGACCGCGGCCTCGCCGGGCTCCAGGCCTCCCAGCGGCCGGAGCTCGAGACGCTCGACCTCCAGCGCCGGGCTGGGAATCGGGTCGCCGTGAGGATCGTGCGTCGGGAAGCCGAGCGACTCGTCGATCCTCGCCTCGAGCTCCTCGGAGAGCGCGTGCTCGAGGCGGTCGGCCTCGACGTGGACGGCGTCGAGAGGGAGCCCGAGCGTGTCCACGAGGTACTGCTCGAGCAGGCGATGGTGCCGGATCACCTCGAGCGCGACCTTCTTCCCGGACAGCGTCAGCACGACGCCGCGGTAGCGCTCGTGCTCGGCGAGACCGAGCGCGGCCAGGCGCTTGACCATCGCGGTCGCCGACGGCGGTGCCACCCCCATGCGCTCCGCGATCGCCGACGTCGAGACGCGGCCTCCGTCGACCTCCAGCTTGTAGATCTCGCGCACGTAGTCCTGGATCGCCTCGCTCAGCGGCTTCTTCATCACATCTAATATACAATTTCGCCATGTCTAAATTGAGCCGCCGCGACGTGCTGCTCGGCGCTGCGCCCTTTGCGATCGCGCCGCTCTGCAGGATCGGGCTGCCCGAGAGCTCGCAGGCCCGGCTCGCGTCCTCGCTCGGGCCGACGACGCACCTGCCCGAGCACAAGCGTGTCGGCCATGCGGCGATGGTCGGCGAGGGCGTGCCCGCCCCGGGCGGGCCGAACACGCTCGACCACCTCCTTCTTCCCCCGCCGGCTCTCCCGCACCGGCCCGGGCGGCTGCGCGAGTACCACCTCGCCGCTCTCGACAGGGAGGTCGAGGTCGCCGAGGGGGTCTTCTTCCCCGCCTGGACGTACAACGGCACGATCCCGGGCCCGGTGATCCGCGCCACGGAGGACGACCTCCTGCGCGTGAAGCTGACGAACAACGGCACGCACCCGCACACGATCCACTTCCACGGCATCCACCCCTCGGGCATGGACGGCGTCTTCGAGCCGGTCGCACCCGGCAGCAGCTTCACGTACGAGTTCCCGGCGCGCCCGCACGGGATGCACCTCTACCACTGCCACGCCACGCCGCTGAAGAAGCACATCCACAAGGGGCTCTACGGCGCGTTCATCATCGACCCGCCGACCGCCCGGAGACCGGCGCAGGAGCTCGTCATGGTGATGAACGGCTACGACACCGACGGCGACGGCGAGAACAACTTCTACACCGTCAACGGGCTCGCCTTCTACTACGCGAAGTACCCGATCCGCGTCCGCCGCAGTCAGACCGTTCGCATCTACCTCGCGAACCTGACCGAGTTCGACCTGATCAACTCGTTCCACCTCCACGGCGACTTCTTCCGCTACTACCCGACCGGCTCGACCGACCAGTTCGAGTACACGGACACGGTCATGCTCTGCCAGGGCCAGCGGGGGATCATCGAGATCGACTTCGCCAACACGGGGACCTTCATGTTCCACGCGCACCAGTCCGAGTTCGCGGAGCTGGGCTGGATGGGCTTCTTCGACGTCGTCGAGTGATGGCGAGCCGGACGGTCGCGGCCGGGCTCGGCGGCGGCGCCGCCCGCTGGCGGCTGCTGGCGCTCGTGCCGATCGTCCTGCTGATCGGGGCGGTGTCGCTCTTCGCCTCGGCGGGCGACTCGCTGCTCGACCTCGTCGGTCGCAACCCGCCGCCGGCGGACGAGTTCGACATCCGCCGCGTCACCTTCGAGCCGGGCAAGATCCGGATCCGGGTCACGAACCCGCAGCGCGAGGACCTCACGATCGGGCTCGTCACCGTGGACGACGCGATCGTCCCCTTCTCGCTCGACGGCCCGCGAACGCTCGAGCGTCTGCGCTCGACGACGATCGTCGTTCCCTTCGACTGGGTCGAGGACGACCCGATCGCGGTGGGCGTCACGAGCTCGACGGGCATCCAGACGACCGCGGAGATCGCGGCGGCCGTGGAGACCCCGGGCATCTCGGGCCGGAGCGTGGTCGGCTACGCGGCGATCGGGTTCCTCGTCGGGGTGGTACCGATCGCCTTCGGCCTGCTCTGGCTGCCGTCGCTGCGCCGCCTCGACCCCCGCTGGCTGGCGGCCTTCATGGCGCTGACCGCGGGCCTGCTGACCTTCCTCGCAGTCGAGGCGCTGTCGGAGTCGCTCGAGCTGCAGGCGGCCCTGCCGGGCAGTGTCGGAGGAGCCGGCCTCGTGCTGCTCGGCGTGGCCGTCAGCTACCTCTCGCTGACATTCCTGTCCAGCCACCTCGCGCGAACGCGCGGCGAGAGCGGCGGCGCGCTCGGGGGGCTGGCCCTGGCGACGCTCGTGGCGATCGGCATCGGCGTCCACAACCTCGGCGAGGGGCTGGCGATCGGGTCGTCCTTCGCCCTCGGCGAGCTCACGCTCGGCACGTTCCTGATCGTCGGGTTCATGATCCACAACGTCACCGAGGGCCTCGGGATCGCGGCGCCCGTCGCCGAGCGGGGCCGCGCGGCGAGTCTGCGGGCTCTGCTCGGTCTCGCGGTCCTGGCCGGCGCCCCCGCCATCCCGGGCGCGTGGATCGGCGGGTTCCTGACGAACGACGTGCTCGGCGTCCTCTTCTTCGGGGCCGCCGCCGGCGCCGCCCTCGAGGTGGTCGTCGAGGTGACGCGCTTCATCGTCCGCCGGGCGCCCGTGCCGCTCTCCTCCGGCTACGTGATCGGCGGTTTCTTCTCCGGGATCGCGATCATGTACGCGACGGGGCTGCTCGCCGCCTAATCCAGCGAGACGGCCTCGATCTCGGGTAGCTCGACCGCGAGCCCCTGCCAGAAACGACCGCCGTCCCGGGACAGGAAGAGGCGGTTCCGGGCGGCGTAGAGGATCGTGTCCGGATCGTCCGCCGCCACGGCCACGGCGCGGCCGCCCGGCAGCCCCCGCCCGCTCTCCCGCCAGGTGAGGCCGGCGTCGTGGGACATCGCCAGCGGCGGACGCGCGTCCACCACCGCGACGACGGTCGAGCCCGAGGCCGCGCTGGCGATCAGGCGCGGCAGCGAGAGCGGCAGCGCGGCGGCTCTCGCCACCCCTCCCGGCCGCTCCCCGAGCACCTCCTCCGCCTCGAGGTCGACCGCGAAGACGCCGTCGACGGTGGTCACGGTCGCCCTCATCCGGCCTCTCCGGTGAGCACGCCGGAGACGACCGCGGCGGCGGACCGGGCCGCGGCGGGCGGGGCGGACCCGCCCGCCCGCGCGACCAGGTAGGCCGCCGCGAAGGCGTCGCCCGCGCCCGTGGCGTCGACGGACCCCGGCGGAAGGGCGCGGGTCGGGATCAGCTCGGCCGGCCCCCCTGCGCAGACGATGGCGCCGCGCGAGCCGAGGGTGACCACGACCTCGGGCACGCCGAGCTCCCGGAGCGCCTCCTCGTCCACGCCGCCGGCCGCCACGAGCGCCTCCTCCTCGGCGAGCTTGAGGATCGACACGGACCGCAGCAGCGCGGGGTCGTAGTCGGCGTCGAGCGAGAGCGGGCCGCTCGCCGGGACGCGCACGAGGCCCTGCCCGTCCAGCGAGAGCCGGCGGCCCCGGGCGAGCGCGGCGAGAGCGTCGACACCGAAGTCGGAGCGCAGGAGCGGCGCGACGTGCACCCAGTCGACGCCCGCGAGAACCTCTCCGGCCCACGCGGCATCCTCGGCGTTCCACGGGCTGCCGACCGCCTCGACCGTCAGGTGCCGCCGCTCCCCCTCGTAGCCGATGTCGAAGACGGCCGTCCGCTCGGCCTCCCGCCAGTGCACGGGCAGCCCGAGCGACACGAGCGGCGGGAGCAGCGCCGGCCGGTCACCTGCCGCACAGCGGACGACGAGCAGTGAGCGCCGGCCGAGCGCCCGCAGCGCCCGGGCGGCGTGGAAGGGCCCGCCGCCGGGCCGCAGCGGCCCCGCGTCGCGGCGGTCGAGCGCGAGGTTGCCGAGCACGGCGACCGGCCGCACGCGGCTCCCTCACCGCTCCTCGCGCTCGCGCCACACGACGCGGGCGACGAGTGCGAGCACTCCGAGCGCGCCCAGCACGCCGACCACCTCGAGCACGACGCCCCCTCCGACCTCGACCGCGGAGGCGGCCAGCAGCCCCGCCCCGAGCAGGAGCGATCCGATCGCACCCGCGACGACGGTGAGCAGGCGCCTGAGCGTCAGCGGCGTCTCGCGCGCCTTGACGCCGCGGTGCTCGAGCGACCAGTAGGCGAGCTCGCCGACGAGCAGGATGCCGGCGGCGTAGAGCGGCGCGCGGTCGTCGACGCCTCCGGAGCGGATCAGCAAGAGCCAGGCCCCGTACTCGGCGCCGAGCGCGACGATCGCCCAGGGAACGGCGCCGGCGGCGCCGAACACCAGGGCGACGAGCAGAAGCAGCACGGCCGCGACGCCCGCGAGGCCGACGAGGCGCTCCCACCCCGATGCGGCGATCACCGGCGAGGCGCCGACGGCGACGGCCGCGAGGACGGCGGCGCCGGCGAGGATCAGGCGCGCAGATGCCGGACGGAGCGCCGGAATGCCGTCACCTCCTCGAGAGCGAGGGCCAGAGGGACTCCCTCGCGCCACTCGACGACCGCGATACCGGCACGCTGGTAGCGCGCCCGCAGCGCATCGCGTCGCAGGAGCCAGAGGCGTCGGGCGAGATCCTCGACCTCGGTCCCTGCGGGTGCGGCGAATGGCACGGGCGAGATCTCGACGACGACCAGGTCGAAGCCGCGGCCACGCAGGTCGAGCAGCGCGGAGACGGCGCGCTCGTCCAGGAGCGGCGTCACCGCGACCACGAGCGCCTGGGGCGGCAGCGTGCGCGCGGGGAGGACGTCCAGGTCCTTCCACGCGTAGTTGAGCGTGATCTCGGTGTCGAGGAGCGCGTCGACGATGCGGTAGAGCTGCGCCAGGCCGGTGCCGGGCATCAGCCACCGCAGGATGCCGCCGAAGCTGACGAAGGCGATCCGGTCCCGCTGTCCGACGTAGCCGGCGAGGAGCGACGAGGCGACGCGCACCGACAGGTCGAGCGTGCCGGAGTCCCCGCGCCGAACCTCGGTGAAGCTGTCGAGGAAGACGACGATCTCCGCGTTTCGCTCCGGGTGCTGCTGGTTCACCCAGAGCGCCTGCCGCCGGGCGCTCGCGCGCCAGTTGACCCGGCGGACGCGATCACCCGGCGCGAACGGGCGCAGGTCGGCGAACTCGATCCCCTCGCCGCGGTGGCGCGACACCTGGTTGCCGGAGTACCCCTGCGTCTCCGCGGGCCGCACGACCTCCCGCAGCGCCTCCGCCCGCGGATAGACCTTCAGCGGCACGCGCGCGTCGAGCTCGCCGTCGTAGACGAAGAGTCCGAACCGGTCGCGGGCCCGGAGCGTCAGGTCGCCGACGAGGTAACCGCCCCAGCGGTCGCAGCGCAGCCGGAGCTCGAGGGAGCGCGGCTCCTCGGGCGGAAGGTGCAGCGCCACGGGGTTCGACCCGTGGACGGGCTCGAGCCCCTCGGGCACCCCCACGAGGAGCTCGAGGTGCTCGATCGCGTCATCGGTCTCCAGCTCGAGCGACAGGGTGACCTCCTCGCCCTCGAGCACCCGCTCCCGGTCGAGCCGCAGCGAGGCGTCGAGGAGCGGGTCGGGCGCGAGCGCGACGCCGAGGGCGATCGTCAGCGCGAACGGCGCCCCGAGGACGACGAGCTCCGGGCGCCCGAGCGCGAGCCCCGCGAGCAGGCCGAGCGCGGCCAGGCCCGCGTAGGCGGCGAGCTTCGGGGAGGCCGCCCGCGTCACCCGGGGGCGGCGTCCACCGGATCCTCGGCTGGGGGCGTGGGCACCGACTCGAGCAGTCCGAGCACGATGTCCTCGGCCCGGATCCGCTGCACCCAGAGCTCGGGCCTGAGGGCGAGGCGGTGCGAGAGCGCCGCCGGGGCGATCGCCTTGACGTCGTCGGGCGTGACGAAGTCGCGGCCGGCGAGCGCCGCCCGGCAGCGCGCGAGCTTGACGAGGGCCAGCGTCCCGCGCGGGCTCGCGCCGACCTGGATGCTCGCGCTCCTGCGCGTCGCGTCGACGAGGTCGACGACGTAGTAGCCGATCGACTGCGCCACGTGCACGCCCTCGATCGCGCGCTGCATCGCCCGCAGCGTCGGAGCGTCGACCACGGCGTCGAGCTCGACCTCGTCGACCGCCCGCTCCAGCCGCCGCGCGACGATGCCCCACTCGTCGTCGCGGGACGGATAGCCGACCCGGACGCGCAGGAGGAAGCGGTCGAGCTGCGCCTCCGGCAGCGGATACGTCCCCTCGTACTCGATCGGGTTCTGCGTCGCCAGGACGATGAACGGCCGGTCGAGCGGGTGGGTGAGGCCCTCGATCGTCACCTGCCGCTCCTGCATCGCCTCGAGCAGCGCCGCCTGGGTCTTCGGCGGGGCGCGGTTGATCTCGTCCGCGAGCAGGAGGTTGGCGAAGATCGGGCCGGGGCGGAACTCGAACTCGCTCGACCGCTGGTTGTAGATCGACGACCCGGTGACGTCGGACGGCATCAGGTCCGGTGTGAACTGGATGCGCGAGAAGCGCATGCTCGTCGCCTGGGAGAAGCTGCGCGCGATCAGGGTCTTGGCCAGGCCGGGAAAGTCCTCGATCAGGACGTGGCCGTCGGCGAGGATCCCGAGCAGCACGAGCTCGAGCGCGTCACGCTTGCCCACGATCGCGCGCTCGACCTGGGCCAGGACCCGGTTGCAGAGGGTGCCGACCTCCTCGAGGGAGAGCGTCGCCTCGATCACAGCCGCTCCAGCGCCCCGATCGCGCCCCGCAGCTCGACCGGGCTCAGACCCTTCGCGAAGTGGTAGCGGGGCCGCTCCCGCCCGGGTCGGACGAGCTCCCACGGCTCGTCACCGAGGAGCTCGCGGGCGGCGTCGGGACGCGCGTCGAGGTCGATACCGCGGCGTGAGGCGAGGCGGTGCTCGGCGACGTCGCGCAGGAGCGGCCTGAGCCGGTAGTGGACGTCGAACGCGTTCTCCCGGGCCAGCGCCACCGCGCGCTCCACGCGCGCCAGCTCGGGCACCTGCGGGGCCGGCGGGTCGGGACGTTCGCTCGCGGGATCGAGCGGCGAGGGCTCGGGGCCGGGCAGGGCGCTCCGGGTCGTGTGGACCAGCGTCGCGAGGCCGACGGCGCCGAGGGCGAGCACCCACGCGTCGAGTGCGAGCTCCCGGTCGCCGTGGCGGAAGATCAGCGCCACGACGAGCCCCGCCGTGAGCAGTACGGCAACGCCCGCGGCATTGAGCAGCGGGCGCTTCAGCGGTGGCTCCGCAGCTCGTCGCGAACTGCGACGAGGGCCTCGATCGCGTCCTCCTTCGCGTCGGGGCCGATCTCGTGCTGGCTGAACTTCGCACGCTCGAAGAGCTGGGTCAGGCGGCTGACGGACTCGGCGCTGGCGTCGTGCTCCACGAGCACCCGGGCCAGATACTCGAGCGGCGCCTCGAACGGGTGGCGCGGCAGGCCGAACCAGGCCAGCGCCCGCTCCATCCTGGCGTAGGCGCCGATCACGGCCCTCCGGGCGTCGCGCTCGGCGCGCAGATCGTCGAGCGTCTCGTCGAGCACGTTGGAGAGCTCCTCGGCGATTCTCGCGGCCGAGGGAGGCCGCCGGGTGCCCGTGCGGAAGAGGAGGAAAGCGGCGATGGCACCTCCGCCGAGGAAGATCGACGACATGACGATCACCGGTGCCCAGTCGAAGTCGCCTCGTGCCCCGTCGACGCCCGTTCCCTGGCCGGTATTCGTGGCCATGCCGCTCCTGGGCGCGATTCCGGAGTCGCCGCCGCGGATCAGCCGGTACGTCGCGACCGAGGCGAAGATCACGCTGATGAGCGCCATTCCCACGAGCAGCCGCACCATCCAGTTGCCGCGGTCCCGCAGCTGGACGTCGCGCCGGCCGGTCCAGACCGTGTAGGCGACGAGCGGCACCACGATCAGCGCCATGAACCCGAGGAAGAGCGCGACGTACTCGAAGAGGATGATCCCGCGCACCTCGCGGGACTCGCCCGTTCCGGTCGGCGAGTGACCCCGGCTGGCGAGCGCGACGACGCCGAGGAGTGCCAGGACGGACAGAGCCAGCAGTCCGACGCGGCGGCGTGGTGCGATCTCCGGGGCGCGGTCTCCCGCCACCCAGGCCATGCTACCCCGCTGTGCGAGGACTCCGGTAGCGGCTCGCCAGGGCCGACAGGGCGAAGGCTGCGGCGAAGCTCGGGATCGAGGCGGTGAAGTCGATCGGCGCGGGGTTCGTGTGCGAGAGGAGGTCGGTCCACCAGGACGGGCCGACCGGGGCGAGCCACTGGTAGAGGGCGAAGCCGGCGATCCAGGCGCCGAGCTGGCCCGGCCGCACTGCCGGGGACGCGAAGACGTCGTCCCGGGAGTAGTGGGCTCCCCTGACCAGCCAGTCGGCAAGCAGGACCCCGAAGAGCGGGACGAAGCACGAGCCGAGGAGGTACAGGAAGGTCGTGTAGTTGCCCAGGTCGATCACGAGCGCACCCACGGTCGCGATCGCCGCGACGAGCACGATCAGAAGGCGTTGCGGCACGCGCGGCAGCACGTTCTGGAGCGACACGGCGGTCGAGTACACGTTCGCGAAGGCCTCGTCGGTCTCGTCCACCGTCAGCGCCAGCAGCGCGAGCACGCTCAGCGCTCCGCCCGCGACGACGGCGGCGGGGATCGCCGCGGCGTCGTCGATGTCCCGCGCGAGCAGCAGGAAGGCGCCCAGCCCGAACATCCAGACGGTGGGGACGAGGTAGCCGAGGCCGGTGCCCCAGAAGGCGGCGCGGCGGCTGCGGGCGAAGCGCGTGTAGTCGGCCGCGAGCGGCGTCCACGAGACGACGCTGGCGATCACGAGGTCGACGCCGTGCCAGAAGGAGGGGAACCCGCCCCTGCCCTCGGCCGACCAGAAGTCCCCCAGGTCGGAGCGGTCGAGCACCCACCAGGTGAGGTAGACGAGCGAGGCGAGCACCACCCAGAGGGCGAAACGGCGCACGTAGCGGCGCACGAATCCGATCGGCCCGAGCAGGGCGAGAGCTACCGCGACGCCGCCGAAGACGATCGTCCACAGCCAGCGTGCCTCGAAGCCGAAGAGCTCGTCGGAGAGCGCGCCCGCGGCGGTGGCGATGATCAGCAGCTCGAAGATCGACCAGCCGAACCCCTGCGCCACGTTCAGCGCCGTTGGCGCGTAGGAGCCCCGACGGCCGAGCGGCGCGCGCAGCAGCACCATCGCGGGCACCCGCGCATCGGCTCCGATCATGCCGGCCGCTCCGAGCATCAGGTTGCCGAGGAGGGCGCCGACCAGGATTGCGACCAGGGCCGTCGGCAACGAGAGCCCGGGCACGAGCAGCGCGCCGGCGACGATCACGAGCAGGCTCACGGAGAGGTTGCCCCAGAGCAGGCCCAGGTCGGCGAAGCCCAGCACGCGCAGCCGCTCCGGCACGGGCTCGATCCCCCAAGACGGCGCTCGCTCCTCCATCTGTGCGCTCCCTTCGCTGGTACGAGCCAGATCAGGTTCGACGGGTGTGATCTCAGCCCCCGCGGGGCACCCCGGCGCCGGCAAGTCTAACGCCGGCCGGCGGAGCCGGGCCGCGGCGGGACACGTCTCCGGGCCTGGCCCCGGGGCATGGCTCGAAGTGCTGTAGCATGCCTAGGCGATGCCTAGGGAATACGTGGCAGCCGGAGAGGCGGCACGGGCGCTCGGGATCAGCCTGGATACGCTGCGCAGGTGGGACCGGCAGGGGCGGCTCCCGCGTCCGTAGACGTTCCAGCACGACCCCCT
>JBHEMU010000175.1:0-2702 GCA_046262415.1 Gaiellaceae bacterium
GAGCCGCTCCCGGGCGCAATCGATCGCGCGCGCGCGTTCACCGCGCTCGCGGCGGAGGCGGTCGGCGTCGCTGAGCGGGCGCTCGAGTGGGCGGTCGAGTACGCGAAGTCGCGCGAGCAGTTCGGCCGCCCGATCGGGGTCTACCAGGCGATCTCGCACCCGATCGCCGACACCTACGTGGAGACCGAGCTGGCGCGCTCGCTCGCCTACTGGGCCGCCTGGTGCGTCGACGAGGACCCGGGCCGGGCCGCCGACGCGGCGGCCGCCGCGAAGTCGTTCGCCGCGGAGACCGCCGTGGCCGCCTGCGAGCGCGCGATCCAGGCGCACGGCGGCATCGGCTTCACCTGGGAGCACGCGCTGCACCGCTACTACAAGCGGGCGCAGTGGATCGAGTCGTTCGGCGGCTACCCGGCGGCGCAGCGCGCCCAGGTCGCAGCGACGCTCCTGGGGTGAGGCCCACCAGGACCGTCCTCGTCACGGGCGCGTCCTCCGGGATCGGGGCCGCCTGCTCGCGGCGGCTGGCCACCGCCGGCTGGGACGTGCTCGCGGGTGTGCGCAGCCCCGGGGACGCGCCCGAGGGGACAACCGAGGTGATCCTGGACGTGACCGACGCCGAGGCGATCCGCGCGGCGAGCGAGCGGATCGAGACGCTGCACGGCCTGGTCGACAACGCCGGCATCGCCGTCGCCGCTCCGCTGGAGCTCCTGCCGCTGGACGAGCTCCGCCGCCAGCTCGAGGTCAACCTGATCGGCCAGCTGGCGGTGACGCAGGCCTGCCTGCCTGCGCTCCGCCGCGGCTACGGCCGGATCGTGATCGTCGGGTCGATCGCCGGGCGCAGCGCGCTGCCCTTTCTCGGCGCCTACGCGATCTCGAAGTTCGGGCTCGAGGCGCTGGCCGACTCGTTGCGGCTGGAGCTCGCCCCGGACGGGATCTCCGTGTCGATCGTCGCCCCCGGGACGATCGCGACCCCGATCTGGTCGAAGCCGCAGCGGGTCGTGGACGCCATGCCGGCGGAAGCCCTCGAGCGCTACTCCTCCCGGCTCCGGACCTTCCGGACGCTGGCCGCCGCCCGCGCCGCGAAGGCTACTCCCGCCGAGTCGGTCGCGGCCGCGATCGAGCACGCCCTGAGGGCGCCGAGGCCCCGCACCCGCTACCTGGTGGGGCGGGACGCGCGGCTCCGCGCAGCCGTGGAGCTGCTCCCGGACCGGCTGCGTGATCGCGTGCTCGAACGAGTCCTCTTCGAGGAGGGCGGCCGAGCGCCCAGGTGGTAATCTCGAACCATGAGAACTTCCATAGACCGAGCCGGCCGCCTGGTCGTCCCGAAGGTCCTCCGCGCCGCGATCGGCCTCGAAGCCGGCGGCGACGTCGAGGTCTCGATTCGAGACGGCCGGATCGAGATCGAGCCTGCCAGCGTCCCGATGCGAGTCGTTGAGGCGGACGGGCTGCCGACGATCCACGCCGAGCACGACATGGCCGCCTTGACCACCGAGGAGGTGCGCGAGACGATCGAGCGCGTACGACGGTGATCGCTGCCGACACCTCCGTGCTCGTGGCGGTGGCGCTCCCTTGGCACGAGGCTCATCAGCAGGCCCTCGAGGCGCTCCGTGGTGACCGGAGCGCGCTGATCGCACACGTCGCCGTCGAGACGTATTCGGTCCTGACGCGACTGCCCGGCTCGCAACGTGTCCCCGCTCCGACCGCCCGGGCGTTCCTCGACCTCGCCTTCGAGGGGCCGCCGATCGTCCTCTCTGCGATCGAGTACGGCCGCCTGCTCGATCTCGTCGCCGCCGAGGGCATCGTCGGCGGGGCCGTCTACGACGCGCTCGTCGCCGCAACGGCACGAGAGGCTGACGCTACGTTGGTCACCCTCGATCGGCGTGCCCTACGGACGTACCGACTGGTGGGGGCGGATTACCGGCTCATAGACGGTTGATCGTGTAATTCGCGCGCCCGCGGAGGCGATCCAGACCAAGGTGGTCGGTTCGATCAGGCGCCGGGCGTACCAGAGGTACGGCCGGCGCGCGGGTGGGCTGATCCCCGCCGTGTCTGGGTCGTCAGCCGCGCCGCGGGAATTGTCGATCACCCGTTTGGCCTGATTGGACTGCACTGGTGGTGCGCCCTCCGACGCCCTAGAGTTCCCGCAAAGGAGGACACATGGCACACGCGTTCGGCACGCTCGACGACCTGGCGGTCGGCGAGGGCTACGGGTTCAGGAAGGTGCGCGGCGCCCTCGGCGTCACCGCCTTCGGCGTGAACGGGGTCGTCTACCCGCCCCGGTACGACGGTTTCTGGCACTTTCACGACACCCAGGACGAGCTCTACTTCGTGCACGAGGGGACGGCGCGGTTCGAGGCCGAGGGCGAGACCCGCGAGCTCGGACCGGGTGGCCTCTTCCACTGCGAGTCGACGACGCCGCGGAAGGTCTCGAACCCGGGCGACGAACGGCTCGTGCTCCTGATCGTGGGCGGCAAGGGCGGCTACGTCGAGCGCGACGGCCACCTGGTCGACGCCGAGGACATCCACCGGCGCGTCCAGCTCTCTTCCGGAAAGGCGGAGTCGTGAAGGGCCTGATGATGGATTACCAGCTCACGTTGCCGCCGCTCCTGCGGCGCGCGGAGGTGCTGTTCGCCGAGAAGGAGATCGTCACCCGGCTCCCGGACAAAAGCTTCCACCGCTACACGTACCGCGACATGGCGCGGCGG
>JBHEMU010000176.1:0-18293 GCA_046262415.1 Gaiellaceae bacterium
GGCTAGCGCCGTCCGGCTTCGTCGCGCCGAGCCCGCCGATCTCGACTTCCTTGTCGAGCTGATCACGCACGAGGAGGTGGAGCCGTTCATGGCCGCCATCCGGCCCCGCGACGCGGAGGGCGTGCTGGCCGAGATCGAACGCTCGCGGGCGGAGCCGCGGGAGTTCGGCCGCCTCGTCGTCGAGGCCCGCGACGGCGGCGGGTGGGTGCCGGCGGGCGTGATGGGCTACGAGGTCGCGAACCGCCGCAGCAGGATCGCCCACCTCGGCGGCCTGGCGATCCACCCGGACTTCCGCGGCCGCGGGCTGGCCGACGAGGCGGCGCAGCTCTTGCAACGGCACCTGATCTTCGACCTCGGCTACCACCGCCTCCAGCTCGAGTGCTACGGCTTCAACGAGCGGGCGATCCGGCACGCCGAGCGGTCCGGATTCGTGCGCGAGGGCGTCAAGCGCAAGGCGTACCTTCGCCACGGCGAGTGGGTCGACGGCGTCATGTTCGGGTTGATCCGCGAGGACCTCGAACCGGAGGCTTGACCGCTCGGCCCATGGCGATTCGTGCAGAACCGTGTCAGACTCGTTCTGCCCGCCGAGCCGGTACTCGAGCCGAAGGAGCGTCATGCGCGCACTCGCCCTCCTCATTGCCATCGCAGCCGCATCCCTTCTCGCCGCCGCAGCGCCGGCGGATGGCGCGGACGTCGCGAGCGTCGTCGTCGTGCTGAAGGGCGACGTCGGCAGCGCGCGCGTCGCCGACGAGCACGTCCGTGCGCACGGCGTCGCGGTGACTCACCTCTACGGGACTGCGCTCAGCGGCTACGCCGCCCGCGTCCCTTCCGGGCGGCTCGAGGTGCTCCGGCGCGACCCGCGGGTCGCCTACGTCGCCCCCGACCTGCTCGCCCACGTGCTCGGGCAGCCGGCCGGAAGCCCCCAGACGTTGCCGACGGGCATCCGCAGGACCGAAGGCGACCGCTCGAGCGCGCGCTCGGGCGACGGCAGCGGCGCGGTCGCAGCGCCCGCGGTCGCGATCCTCGACACCGGAATCGACCGCAAGCACCCGGACCTGAATGTCGCCGGCGTCGTCAACTGCGTCGGCGGCAAGAACGGAGACGGCTACGGGCACGGGACGAAGGTCGCCGGGATCGTCGCCGCCAGGGACAACGGCATCGGAGCGGTGGGGATCGCTCCCGGCGCGCCGGTCTACGACGTCAAGGTGATCAACGACAGCGGCACCGCCTCCCTCTCCTCCGTGATCTGCGGGATCGACTGGGTGAGCGCCAACACGGCCTCGAGGGGGATCCGCGTGGCGAACATGAGCTTCGGCTTTCGGGACGCTCGCGCCTATCCCGACGACGGCAACTGCGGCATCACGGTCGGCGATCCCTTCCACCAGGCGGTCTGCAACTCCTCCGCCCGCGGCATCACCTACGTCGCCTCCGCGGGGAACACCGCGCGTGACTTGGCGGTCCAGACGCCCGCCTCCTACGACGAGGTCCTGACGGTGACGGCCCTCGCCGACTACGACGGCCTCCCGGGCGGCCTCAGCGCGCCCACGTGCCAGTACGGCGCCGACGACACGCCGGCGAGCTTCAGCAGCTACGCCGTCAGTGAGCCGGATGCGGCGCACACGGTCGCCGCCCCGGGGACGTGCACGTACACCACGGCGCGGGGCGGCTATGCCGCGTTCTCGGGAACCAGCGCCGCGTCGCCGCACGTCGCGGGCATGGTCGCGCTCTGCCTCGCCGGTGGTCGCTGCGCCGGAACGCCGGCCCAGACCGTCCAGCAGATCCGCCTCGACGCGGCGGCCCACTCGACCGCCTTCCCCGCCTACGGGTTCTCGGGAGATGCTCGCTCGCACGTCCCGGGCAGCAGCTACTACGGCTACCTCGCGTGGGCCGGCGGGTACTGAGCGCGGTCGGCGCCGGAGGGGCGCGGGAGCTCGCATGGAGCTGATCCACACGTGCTACCGCATCACCGACATCGACCGCTCGGTCGCCTTCTACACCGCCCTCGGCTTCGAGGAGCGCCGCCGGCTGCCGATCCGCGACGAGGCGATCAACGTCTTCATGGGCCTGCCGGGAGACGGAGACCGGCTCGAGCTCACGTACAACTTCGGCGTCGACTCCTACGAGCTCGGCACGGGGTACGGCCACGTCGCCGTCACCGTCGAGGACCTCGACGGGACGCTCGACGGCCTGGCCGCCCAGGGGATCGAGCCGGAGCGGCCCCCCTACACGGTGCGCGAGGGAGGTCCCCGGATCTGCTTCGTCCGGGATCCGGACGGCTATCGCATCGAGCTGATCGAGCGCGGCCGGATCTGACGGACCCGCCCGCTCCGGAGATCGTCGAGCGCGACTCGACGCGCGTCGCGGTCCTCGACGAGGAGGGGCGGGTGCTCCTCCTCCACGCCGTGCTCCCGGAGCTGGAATGGTGGGAGCTCCCCGGCGGAGGGATCGAACCCGGTGAGACTCCCGAGCAGGCTGCGCTCCGCGAGCTCGTCGAGGAGGCGGGGATCGTCGCCGACCGGCTCGACGCCCACCTCGGCACCGTCGACACGGAGTTCCTGTTCGACGGCCGCCTCTACCACCAGAGCGAGTGCGTGTTCCTGCTCGATCCGGGTCCCGTCTCCGTGCGGCTCGGCGCCCCCGACCCGCCGCCCTTCCCGCGCCATGTCGAGTACCGCTGGTGAAGCGCCGAGGAGATCGAGGCGACCGACACGCTCGTCCACCCGCCTCGGCTGACGGAGCTGTTGCGAGCCGCGCCCGAGCCCGCGACCTAGGCGTCGCTTGCGACGCCGACCCCAGGAGCGCGGGCTTGCCCGTGCTCCGTCTGAGCCGACCGCACCAGCGCATCCGGGGAGAGACCCACGCTCCTAGGCGTCGCTTGCGACGCCGACCTCAGGAGCGCGGGCTTGCCCGTGCTCCGTCTGAGCCGACCGCACGAGCGCATGCGGGTAAAGGCCCACGCTGCTAGCGGCCCGGCATCAGCGCCGCGAGGGTCTCCTCGAGGGCGAGATCCTCCGGGAGGTCCTCGACGGCCTGCCGTGCGAACGGCCGGCGGGAGACCTCGGCGTACACCTCGGCGATGCCTTCGAACAGCGCGGCGGGCAGCCCCGCGGCCGCCTGCGTCGCCGCGATCTCGCGCATCTCGGCGACGTAGCGGCCGGACTTCGTCGCCGCGCGGGCGAGCGTCCGCTCGATTCCGGCCGTCAGCTGCGGGAGCGAGTCGCCCAGGTCGTCGAGCACGTGGTGGAGGACGCCGTTCGCGCGGGCGGCCGCGAGCGCGTGCAGGAGCAGCGCCGTGGTGCCCTTGTAGACCGAGGCCGTGCACATCTTCACTGCCGAGGCCGTGCCGACATCCTCGCCGACGAGGATCAGCTCGACGCCCGGGAAGGGGATCGCCGCGAGCTCCGGCGCCCGCCTGCCGGAGAGGTAGATCCGGGTCGTGTCCGGCCGCCAGGGCGGCGGGCCCGAGACGGAGCCGTCGACGAGGTCCAGCCCGCCCGGCGCGAGCGACCCGGCCAGCCGCCGCACCGTCGCCGGCGAGATCGCATTCAGGTCGGCCAGCAGTGGGCGCGTCGCCGCCTCGGCGGCGGCCTCGGCCAGGTCGCGGCCGATCGGCTCCGCGTGCTCGGGCGGCACGATCGAGATCACGATCTCCGACTCGCGCATGACGTCGACGAGGCCGGGCAGGCACTCGATCCGGGCCCGTCCGGCCAGGCCGGCGGTACGCGCGCTGCGCCCCGCCAGGGTGGTGACGACCCGGGCACCGCCCCGGGCGAGGACGTGGCCGAGTGCGCTGCCCATCGCGCCCGTGCTGACGATGCCGATCGTGCGTGGCGCCGCTGACACCGATGCGAGGCTACCGCGGTAGGTTGGGGCGGTGGGCGGGTGGGTCGCCGGCCGGCCGGAGGACGTACCCCGGGTCGCGGACGCGGGTGACCTCGGCTGGCATCCGCTCGTGACCTGCCCGGCACCGATGACCGAGCCGCTGGCACGCGGTCTCGAGCGTGCCGGGGTCTCGTTCCTGGTCGAGTGGATCGAGGGCGCGAGCCGGCACCCGCAGCGCCCGCCGGGACTCGAGGTGAGGCGGTTCGGCGGGGCAGTCGCGTTCGTGTGTCCCTCGCGGCCGGAGATCGACTTCCTGAATCGCGTCCACGACCTCTGGCCCGAGGACGAGGGGGAGGTCGAGCGAATCGCCGGGTTCTACCGCGGTCTCGGCGTCCGCCCCTGGTTCGAGCTCGGGCCGGCCGACGGTTTCGACCGGCTGGCCGCCGCGCTCGCTGCGGTCGGAGCGAGCCAGATCGACTTCCACACGATGCTCCACGGCCGGCCCCGGCCCGCACCACCCGGGGGCTCGGACGTCGCCGTCAGGGAGATCGGGCCGGGGGAGCTGCACGGGTTCGTGTCGGTCTTCCTCGACGGCCTCCAGGTGAAGAGCCCTGATCGGGCCCTGCACGCCCACTGGGGGGACGTGCCCGGCTGGCGGCTGTACCTCGCCTCCGTGGGCGGGGAGCCGGCGGGTGCGGCCGTGCTGCGCATCGGGGACGGGGTCGGCTACCTCGCGGCGGCCTCGACGCTGCCGCAGTTCCGCCGAAGCGGGTGCCAGGCGGCTCTGATCGCGCGCCGGCTCGCGGATGCCGCCGCGGCCGGCTGCGAGCTCGTGGCCTCGCAGGCGGCCTTCGGCTCGCCCAGCCAGCGGAACCTGGAGCGGGCCGGGCTGCGGATCGCGTTCACGAAGGCGGTGTGGCGCGTCCGCGACCGAGTCGGCACGAGGCCGTGACACAGTCGTCACCGAGATCCCGGTACGTTGCCTTCCATGGCAACGAAGGTGGCTACGGTGTGGGGGGCGGCCCAGGTGGTCGAGGAGATCAGGTTGCCGCAGCGGGCGGGCGAGAAGCGGTTCGCGGTCGTGGTGCAGCTCCTCGAAGGCACGCGCGGCGAGGCCTTCGTCCGGTTCGCGTATTCCACGGACGGCGTCGCGCGGCGCGGGCCGGTCACGTTCCGGGCGCGTGACCTCGAGCGGCTCCGGGCCAAGCTCGGAGAGCACGAGCTGCTCGCGAACGCGCTCGGACTCGGCGGGGGAATGGCTGGGCGTCGCTTGCGACGCCGACCTCAGGAGCACGGGCGTGCCCGTGCTCCGTCTGAGCCGACCGCCCGAGCGCATCCGGGTAGAGACCCACGCTCCTAGGTGCTAGACGAGCGCGGCTGCGCGGCTACGCGCCGTATCGACGAGCGAGCCTAGAAGCAGCGCGCCGTCGGTCGAGCCGAGCAGGGCATCGACCGCATGCTCGGGATGCGGCATCAGCCCCATCACGTTGCCGGCCGAATCGAGGACGCCCGCGACGTCCGCGACCGAGCCGTTCGGGTTGCCCCCGTCGTAGCGGAGCAGGATGCGGCCCGCCGCCTCGAGCTCCGCGACGAGCTCCGGCGGCCCGTACCAGCAGCCTTCCCCGTGCTTGACCGGGACCGTCAGCCGCTGGCCCGGTCGACAGCGCTGCGTGAAGATCGTGCCGGCGTTCTCCACGCGGACCGTGACGTCGCGGCAGGCGAACGAGAGCGACTCGTTCGGGCGGAGCGCACCCGGCAGCAGTCCGGCCTCGCAGAGGATCTGGAACCCGTTGCAGATTCCGAGCACGGGTCCCCCTCCCGCGGCGAAGCGCTCGACGGTTCTCATCGCGGGCGAGAAGCGGGCGATCGCGCCGCAGCGGAGGTAGTCCCCGTACGAGAACCCGCCCGGCAGGACGATGGCGGCGACGCCCTCGAAGTTCTCGTCCTCGTGCCAGATGCGGACCGCTTCGGCACCGAGCCGCTCGAGGGCGAGGATCGCGTCGAGATCGTCGTTGGAGCCCGGGAAGACGACGACCGCGATTCTGGGCCGGACGGCTTCGGTCACTCGTCCTCGGCGAGCTCGATCTCGTAGGTCTCGATCAGCGGGTTCGTGAGCAACTGCTCGCACATGCGGCCGAGGGCCTCGAGTGCCAGCGCGCGGTCGCCGGTGCCGAGCTCGAGGTCGACGACGCGGCCGACGCGTGCCTCGTGCACGTCGAAGCCGAGGTGGCGGAGCGAGCTCTCGACGGCCTGCCCCTGCGGATCGAGGATGCCGGCCTTCGGGCGGACGAGGACGGTCGCCTTCATCCGAGCACCACGTCCGGATCCTCGAGGTACGCGTCGAACGGGATCTCGGTGAGCCGCTCGAAGGCCTCGACGTAGCGCGCGCGCGTGCCGCGGACGACCTCGTCGGGAAGCGGGGGGCCAGGCGGCGTCTTGTCCCAGGCGAGCGTCTCGCAGTAGTCGCGCACGAACTGCTTGTCGAAGGAGGGCTGCGCGGCGCCCGGCTCGTACTCGTCGGCGGGCCAGAACCGCGACGAGTCCGGCGTGAACGCCTCGTCCGCGAGCACCAGCCGTCCTTCCCGGTCGAGGCCGAACTCGAGCTTCGTGTCCGCGAGCAGGATCCCGCGCTCGGCTGCGTGGTCGGAGGCGAAGCGGTAGAGCGCGAGCGAGGTCGCCTCCACCTCGGCGTATCGCTCGGCGCCCACGAGCGCCGCCGCCTGCTCGGCGTCGATGTTCTCGTCGTGCCCGCTCCGGGCCTTCGTCGAGGGCGTGAAGATCGGCTCGGGCAGCCGCTCCGACTCGCGCAGACCGGCGGGAAGCCGGTGGCCCGAGGTCATGCCCGTCTCACGGTAGTCCTTCCAGCCCGAGCCCGCGAGGTAGCCGCGCACGACGCACTCGAGCGGGAGCATCTCCAGCCGGCGGCACTCCGTCGAGCGCCCGTCGCGTCGCAGCGCCTCCAGGTGATTGGGGACGAGGAGGTTCGTGCGCGAGAACCAGAAGGCCGAGAGTCCCGTGAGCACGCGACCCTTGTCGGGAATCTCGGTCGGGAGGACGACGTCGAAGGTCGAGATGCGGTCGCTCGCGACGAGCAGCAGTCGGCCGTCGTCGAGCGCGTACAGCTCGCGCACCTTGCCGCTCGTCACGAACGTCGTTTCAGGCATGGACGGGCTCCTCCCTGCGCGCGAGCGCGGCGAGGCGCTCGAACACGGTGTCGACGTGGCGGGTGTAGGCCTCCGGATCGAAGACGGCGGCGAGGGCCTCCGGGTCGAGCTTCGCCGAGATCTCGGGATCTGCGGCGGCGACGTCGCGCAACTGCCGCTCCGACTCGGCCGAGCGGGTAGCGGCGTTCTGAACGAGGCGGTACGCGGTATCGCGGTCGAGCCCGGAGTCGACGAGCGCGAGCAGGAGCCTCTGGCTGCGGTGCAGGCCCCGGCTCGCGTCGAGATTCGCCTGCATGCGCTCCGGGCGCACGACCAGCCCCTCGACGAGCCAGGCGACGCGGTCGAGCATGTAGTCGAGCGCCAGGAACGCGTCCGGAATCATCACGCGCTCGGCGGACGAGTGCGAGATGTCCCGCTCGTGCCACAGGGCCACGTTCTCGAGTCCGACGAGCGCCGCTGCGCGCACGACCCGGGCGAGCCCGCAGATGCGCTCGGCCGTGATCGGGTTTCGCTTGTGCGGCATCGCGGACGAGCCCTTCTGGCCCCGGCCGAACGGCTCCGCGACCTCGCCCACCTCGGTACGGGCGAGGTGGCGGATCTCCAGCGCGAAGCGCTCGAGCGAGGAGGCGACGAGCGCGAGGCTCGTCAGCAGCTCGGCGTGGCGGTCGCGCGAGACGACCTGGGTCGAGGCGGGGTCGGGCTCGAGCCCGAGGCGCTCGCAGGCGACGCGCTCCACCTCGGGGTCGATCGACGCGTAGGTGCCGACGGCGCCCGACAGCTTCCCGACGCGCATGCCTTCGAGGGCCTGCCGCAGTCGCGTGCGTGAGCGGTTGAGCTCGAAGGCCCAGCCCGCGAGCTTCAGCCCGAAGGTCGTCGGCTCCGCGTGCATCCCGTGCGTCCGGCCCATGATCGGCGTGTCGCGGTGCTCCTCCGCCCGCGCGACGACCGCCGCGAGGGCGCGCTCGACGCCCTCCAGCAGCAGCGCCCCGGCGTCGCGCACCTGGAGGGCGAGGGCGGTGTCGAGGACGTCCGAGGAGGTCAGGCCGTAGTGGAAGAACCGCCCCGCCGGGCCCAGCTGCTCGGCGACCGCGTCGACGAAGGCGGCGACGTCGTGGTTCGTCTCCCGCTCGAGCTCGGCCACGCGCTCCGGTGCGGGCGGCCGGGCCGACCGGCGGATCTCGTCGACGGCCTCGGCCGGCAGGACGCCCACCTCCTGCCACCCCGCGAGGGCCGCGAGCTCGACCTCGAGCCAGCTCGCCAGCCTCGCCTCGTCGGACCAGATCCCGGTCATGGCCGGCCGCGAGTAGCGGGCAATCACCCGGCCGATTGTAGAGGCGCCCTAGGAGCGTGGGTCTCTACCCGGATGCGCTCGTGCGGTCGGCTCAGACGGAGCACGGGCAAGCCCGCGCTCCTGAGGTCGGCGTCGCAAGCGACGCCTAGGAGGTTCCAGGCACTGCGTCCAGGATCCGCGCCGCGAGCAGCGCCGCGTTCCGGGCGTTGTCGACGCCGACGCAGGCGACCGGGACTCCCGGCGGCATCTGCACGATCGCAAGGAGGGCGTCGAGCCCGTCCAGCACGCTGCTGGAGGAGCGGAGCGGGACGCCGATCACCGGCAGCTCGGTGTGCGCGGCGACGACCCCGGGCAGCGCTGCGGCCAGGCCCGCCCCGGCGATCAGGACGCGCAAGCCTCGTCCAGCGGCGGCGCGCGCATACTCGGCGACCGCGTCGGGCTGCCGGTGCGCCGAGCGCACCTCGAGCTCGTGGCCGATTCCGCGCTGCTGCAGCTCCTCGAGCGCGGGCCGCATGCGCTCCCGGTCGGACTCCGAGCCGATCAGGATGCCCACGAGGACCGGCTCAGCCACCGATCCGAGCCTCCTCGGTCACACTTCGGGCGATGTCGCGGCGGTAGTGGACGCCCGGGAAGGAGATCAGGTCGGCGGCGGCGTAGGCAGCCTCGCGGGCCGCGGCGAGATCGTCGCCCGTCGCCGTCACGTTGAGGATGCGCCCCCCGTTCGTCACGAGGCGATCGCCGCGAAGCGCGGTCCCCGCGTGGAAGACGATCGCGCCCGCCGCCTCGGCGGCCTCGATCCCCTCGATCGGAGCGCCCGTGTCGCCCCGCTCCGGGTAGCCGCCGGCCGTGAGCGCGATCGTGACGGCGGCGGTCTTCGCCTCCGGCGGCGCGGCCCCGCCGAGGTCGCCGGCCGCCGCCGCGGCGAGCAGACCCAGCAGGTCGCCGTCGAGCGAGGGCAGGACGGCCTGCGTCTCGGGATCGCCGAAGCGGCAGTTGAACTCGAGCACGCGCGGCCCGTCGTCCGTCCGCATGAGGCCCGCGTAGAGCACGCCCGTGAACGGCGATCCACGACGGGCGAGCTCGGCGAGCACGGGCCGGTGGACGAGCTCGACGAGCTCCTCCAGCTCGGCCGGTCCGACGCCGGGAGCGGGCGAGAACGCGCCCATGCCGCCCGTGTTCGGACCCTCGTCGCCGTCGCGGACCCGCTTGTAGTCCTGCGCCGCCGCCAGCGGCAGGCCGCGGTCGCCGTCCGAGAGCGCGAACACGGAGAGCTCGACGCCCTCGAGCAGCTCCTCCAGCACGAGCGGGCCGCCCAGGGCCGCGGCGGCGCGCAGGCCGGCGTCGAGCTCGGCCTGCGTCCGGCAGACGAAGACGCCCTTCCCCGCTGTGAGGCCGTCGGCCTTGACGACGCAGGGGGGGCGCGCGACCGCGAGCGTCGCCGCAGTCGGCACGCCGCTCGCCCGGAGTACGTCCTTGGCGAATGTCTTCGAGCCCTCGATCCTGGCGGCCGAGCGGCTGGGGCCGAAGACGGCGATGCCGGCGCGGCGAAGCTCGTCCGCGAGGCCCGCCACGAGCGGCGCCTCGGGCCCGACGACGACGAGGTCGATCTCGAGCGCCCTGCTCAGGGCCAGCACGCTCTCGCTGTCCTCGGCGCGCACGGGATGGCAGTCGCCGTGCGCCGCGATGCCCGGATTCCCGGGGGCCGCGTGCAGCTCATCGCACTCGGGGCTGCGGGCGAGCTTCCACGCGAGCGCGTGCTCGCGTCCGCCGGCCCCGACCAGGAGCACCTTCACAGAGCCACTGTAGACCGGACGGGCGGTGTTTCAAACCCGCCGCCGCAGACCATGCTGGAACCATGCTCGAGCCGGGCCTCGACAAGCACGAATGGGAGACGGAGTGGCAGGCCCTGGAGCCGCTCGTGGAGGAGTCGCCCGAGGAGGCGCTGCCCGAGCTCGGCGACCTCGTCGAGCGGATGATGAAGGCGCGCGGCTATCCGATCGACGACGAGGTGGCCGTCGAGGGGGTCGAACGTGACGTCGTCGCGGAGTTCCGGGAGGCGCGCCGCCTCGCCGACGTGGTCGACGCCCGGGGAGAACCTCGAGCCCGGCGACGTGGCCGCCGCCGTCAACGCGTACCGCACCCTGTACGCCAGCCTGCTCGACGCGTAGCCCCCCGCCTCTCAGGGCCGCGCGACCGCCTCGACTCCTCGGGCCGAGAGCACGTCCGTCCGCTGCGCGCCGGTGCCGATCAGCGAGACCTCGACCTCGAGCTCCCGCTCGACCAGCTCGACATAGGCCCGCGCCGCGCCGGGGAGGCCGGTGACGTCGTCGACCTCGCCGAGCTCCTCCAGCCAGCCCGGCACCGTCGTGTACACCGGTCGCGCCTGGTGGAAGTCGCTCTGGTGCGCCGGGAAGTCGCGGGTCTCCGACCCGTCGGGGAGCCGGTAGCGCGTGCAGACCGGCAGCTCGTCGAACGCCGACAGGACGTCGAGCTTCGTCAACGCGAGCGACGTGACCCCGTTCACCCGCACCGCGTACCGCAGCGCGACGAGATCGAGCCAGCCGCACCGCCGCTCTCGCCCGGTGGTGGTGCCGTACTCGCCGCCGAGCTCCCGCATGCGCTCCTGGCCCGGTCCCTCGATCTCGGTCGGGAACGGGCCAGCGCCGACCCGGGTCACGTAGGCCTTGGCGACGCCGATCACGGCGTCGATCCGGGTCGGGCCGATCCCGACGCCCGTGGCCGCGGCACCCGCGACCGGGTTGGACGACGTGACGAAGGGATACGTGCCGTGATCGAGGTCGAGCAGCGTCCCCTGCGCGCCCTCGAAGATCACCGACCGGCCCTCGCGCAGCGCCTGGTCGACGAGGAGGGACGTGTCGGCGACGTAGGGGCGGAGGCGTTCCGCGAAGCCCTCGCACGCGCTCGCGACCGTCTCGAGCTCGAGTGGCTCCGCGCCGTAGACACGCTCGAGCCAGACGTTCCGCTCGGTCAGCGCCACCTCGATCTTCTGGCGCAGGATCTTCGAGTCGAGCAGGTCCTGGACCCGGATTCCGAGCCGCGCGGCCTTGTCGGCGTAGGCCGGGCCGATCCCGCGACGGGTCGTCCCGATCTGCAGCTCGCCGAGCCGCCGCTCGCTCGCCCGGTCGAGGGCCAGGTGCCAGGGCATGACGAGGTGGGCGTTGCCCGAGAGCCGGACCGGCTCGGTCGAGATGCCGCGCGCGCCGAGGTCGTCGAGCTCGCGGCAGAAGACCTCCGGGTCGACCACGCACCCCGCCCCGAGCACGCACACCTTGCCCCAGAGGATGCCGGAGGGCATGTGGTGGAACTTGTAGGTCTCGCCGTCGACGACGATCGTGTGCCCGGCGTTCGGGCCGCCCTGGTAGCGGCAGACGACGTCCGAGTGCTGCGCGAGCAGATCGACGATCTTGCCCTTGCCCTCGTCGCCCCACTGCGCGCCGACGATCACGGTGGCGCTCACGGCGATGAGTCTGCCCGATCGGCCGGTCGTGGAACGTGCCGCGGTCAGCGAGAGCGCAGCGCCACGGCACGCTCGGCCCGCTCGACGCGGATCTCGTGGCCGCGCCGGCACGTCGCCGAGCCGCGGGCCGCGTCGAGCCGGAGCGTGCCCGACACGCGGGCGGCGAGGTAGCTCTCGGCGCAGTGGTCGTCGGCGAGGCAGGCCTCGCACACCGCCGTGAAGGCGGTCGTGCGCGCGGCGAGCCGGATCGTCTGCTCCTCGATCACGACGCCGCCAGGTCCGCGAACTTCGCGTACCGCTTGAGGAAGGAGAGCCGCACCGAGTCGGTCGGCCCGTTGCGGTGCTTGGCGAGGTGCACTTCCGCGAGGCCCTGCTGGTCCGACTCCTCGTTGTAGTACTCGTCCCGGTAGATGAACGCGACGAGGTCGGCGTCCTGCTCGATGCTGCCGCTCTCCCGCAGATCCGAGAGGATCGGGCGCTTGTCGTGCCGCTGCTCGACGGCCCGGGAGAGCTGCGACATCGCCACGATCGGCACCTCCAGGTCGCGCGCGAGCACCTTGAGCGAGCGCGAGATCTGCGAGACCTCCTGCACGCGGTTCTCGTACGACGAGTCCGAGGTCATCAGCTGCAGGTAGTCGACGAGGATCAGGCCCAGATTCGGGTGCTGCGTCTTCAGGCGCCGCGACTTCGACCGGATGCCCATCATCGTGATCGAGCCGGTGTCGTCGACGAAGATCGGCGCGCGCGCGAGCTTGTCGCAGGCCGCGGTCAGGCGCGGCCAGTCCTCCGGCGCGAGCTTCCCCGTCCGCAGCCGCTGGGACTCGACCTTGGCCTCGCTGCACATCAGCCGCTGCGTCACCTCGGCCTTCGACATCTCGAGCGTGAACAGCGCCACCGGCAGCTCGAAGCGGACGGCCACGTTCGCCGCCATGCACAGGCCGAGCGCCGACTTGCCCATGCTCGGGCGCGCGGCGACGATGATCAGGTTCCCTGGCTGGAAGCCGGAGGTGAGGCGGTCGAGCTCGCGGAACCCGGAGGGGATCCCCGTCACCTCGGCCCCGGCCTCGTAGAGCTGGGTGATGCGCTCGAAGCTCTCCTTGAGCAGGTCCTCGATGTGGCTGAACTCGGTCGCAACCCGGCTCTGGGAGAGCTCGAAGACGACCTGCTCGGCGCGGTCGACGAGATCGAGCGTCTCCCCGGGGCGGTCCCAGCCGAGCTGCGCGATCTCGCCCCCGGCCCGGATCAGGCCGCGCAGGATCGCCATCTCGCGCACGATCTTCGCGTAGTAGCCGGCCGACGACGCGGCCGGGACGTTCTGGGCGAGCTCGTGGATGCGGACGCGCCCGCCGACCTGCTCGAGCTTGCCGCGCTCCTCCAGCTCGTCGACCAGCGTGATCGCGTCGACAGGCTCGCCGCGCGCGTAGAGGGCGAGCGCCGCGAGGTAGATCGCGCCGTGGCTCTCGCGGTAGAAGTCCTGCGCGGTGAGCTGCTCGCTGACGGCGCCGATCGCCCCCGGCGAGAGCATCATCGCCCCGAGAACGGACTCCTCGGCATCGAGGTTCTGCGGGGGGACCGGGGCGGTCCGCGGCGCTTCGGCGACGGCGGTCACGTCCGGAAGCATCACGGCTCCTCAGTCCGGCGCAAGCTGTGGCCAACCGGAGTTCTCCCCAGGCACGCAGAAGCCGGTTTGCAGGGGAAGCAGAACATGCGTTCGACCAGGATCGCAGCTGTCTCGGACGGCGTCCACAGCTTCCCGGCCGAGAATTCCCCAGCCGAAAGTTCGCTCGTTGCGAAGACTTTCGCCCGTCTCCCACAGGCCTGTGGGAGACGCTGTGCAGAACCTACGCTTCGGGCTCGGGCTCGGGCTCGGGCTCGGGCTCAGGCGCGGCGGCTGCGGCGGGCCCGGACGCGGGCTCGACGGTCGCCGCCGGCTCGGCCCGGGCCTCGGGCTCGGCCTCCGCCAACGGCTCGGGCTCCGCCACGGGCTCGGGCTCGGGCGGGAGCTCCCCGCCCTCGGGCACGACCAGCGTCTCGACCTCGACCCTGACGTCGGTGAAGAGGTCGATCGGGACCTCGTAGCGCCCGATGCGCTTGATCGGCTCGGCCAGCTCGATCTTGCGGCGGTCGACCCGGACCTTCCGCGTCCGCCAGAGCTCGTCGACGATGTCGGTCGGCGTCACCGAGCCGAAGAGGGAGCCGGTCGGGCCGGCCTTGACCTCGAAGCGCAGCACGGTCTGCTCGAGCAGCCCCGCGACCTCCCGCGCCTGGTCGATCGTGCTCGCCTCGTGGCGGGCGCGCAAGGCCTCGCGGCGCTCGAGGTGGGCGAGGGCACCCGGCGTCGCCGGCTCGGCCAGGCGGCGCGGCAGCAGGAAGTTGCGGGCGTAGCCGCGGGCGACCTCGACGACGTCGCCGCGAAGGCCCAGCGTCTCGACGTCACGAATCAGGATGACCCGCATCGCGTCCTAGCCTCCGACGTAGGGGAGCAGCGCCATCTCGCGCGCCCGCTTGACCGCGACGGCGACCTGGCGCTGATGGCGCCGGCACGCGCCGCTGATGCGGCGGGAGCGGATCTTGCCCTTCTCCGACACGTACCGGCGCAGCTGGCTGTAGCTCTTGTAGTCGATCTCCTCGACCTTGTCCTTGCAGAAGTAGCAGTTCCGCTTCCGCGTCAGCGCGGCGTCTCGCGGGCTGCGCTTGCGCCGCTGCTGCTGCTCCTTGGGCTGGGCCATGACGTGCCTCCTAGAAGGGGATGTCGTCGTCGGCGCCGGCGGGTCCGAAGTCGGCGCTCTGGGCCGCGGCGGCCGCGGGGACGAACTGCGGCTGGCCTTCGCCGCCCTCGCCGCGGCTGCCGAGGAACTGCACCGTGTCGGCGATCACCTCGACCGCCTGGCGCTTCGTCCCGTCCTGCGCGTCCCACTCGCGCCACTCCAGACGGCCGTCGACGCCGACCGGGCGTCCCTTCGAGAGGTACTGAGCGCAGTTCTCGCCCTGGTTGCCCCAGACGGTGACGTCGAAGTAGTTCGGCTTCTCCGTCCACTCGCCGGTGGCTGCGTCCTTGCGCCTCGTGTTGACCGCGAGCCGCAGGCTGCAGACCGCCATCCCGCTCGGGGTGTGGCGCAGCTCTGGGTCGCGCGTCAGGTTGCCGACGAGGACGACGCGGTTGATGTTCGCCATGCTCTTCAGTCTCCTTCGTCTGTGTCCGGTGGGAGTACGGCAGCGTACTGGGCGTCGGGGACGCCCTCCTCCTGGGCCTCGGCAGCCGCTGCCGCGACGGGCTCGGGCTCGGGCCGGCGCTCGGGCTCCGGTTCGCGCTCGGGCGGCGCGGGCGGAGGCGGGGACGGCGCCTGGCCGCTTCCCTTCGGCCGGCGGACGGCCAGGTGCCGCATGACGCCGTCGGTGATCCTGAGGATCCGCGAGACCTCGTCCAGGGTCTCCGCCTCCGCCGTGAAGAGCAGCAGGTGGTACGTGCCCTCCGCCTTGTGCGCGATCTCGTAGGCGAGCCTGCGCCTGCCCCAGGGCTGGTGCCCGTCCCAGCTGCCGCCGCCGCGCTCGATCAACTCCCGCGTGCGGGCGATGATCTCGTCGTGCCGCTCCTCGGGCGCTTCGGGGTCGAGCAGCAGCAGAATCTCGTATTCGGTCACGTTCCCGCGTCCCTCCTTCCTTCGGTCTGAGGCGGTCTCACCGGCAGGCGCCGCACGGGAACACAAAAGGACGGCGCGAGGCGAGACAGGAAGAGCGGCGGAGTGTAGCATCGCCTCCGTGGGGCCCAACCGTCTCACCTGGTTCGCGGGTGGGCTCGGGCTCGCCGGGGTCGCAGTCGTCCGCGCCCTCAAGCTGCGGCGCGAGCGTTCCGCTCCGGCAGCTCCCCCGGACCCCGATCCGCGTGCCGCGGAGCTCCGGCGCAAGCTCGCCGAGGCGCGCGACCTGACCGCCGAGCGCGACGAGTTCGAGGAGGCCGAGACGCCCGTCGACCGCGCCGAGCCGGCGGACCACCTCGAGGAGCGCCGCCGGCGCGTGCACGCCGAGGGAAAGGCGGCAGCCGACGAGATGCGTGGGCCACCGCCTCCGCCCGGGGCATAGCTCGTACCTCGCCGTCCGCCTGCTCGTGACCAACGTCCGCATCTAGGATGTGAGCCTGGTCCCACACGCGACTCACAAGGAGAAGTGACATGACGCAGCCGATTCCCGAGGGCTACCACAGCATCACCCCGTCCCTGGCCGTCGACGACGCAGCGGAGGCAATCGACTTCTACAAGCAGGCGTTCGGCGCCCGGGAGCGCATGCGCATGCCCGGCCCCGACGGCAAGATCGCCCACGCGGAGCTCCAGATCGGCGACTCCGTCCTGATGCTCTCCGATCCGATGCCGCAGTCGAGCATCAGGACGCCGAAGCAGCTGGGCGGAAGCCCCGTCGGAATCTTCCTCTACGTCGAGGACGTCGACGCGGTCGTCGAGCGGGCGATCGAGGCGGGTGCGACCCTGACGATGGAGGTGGACGACATGTTCTGGGGCGACCGCTTCGGCACCGTCTCCGATCCCTTCGGCCACGCCTGGCAGATCGCGACGCACAAGGAGGACCTGTCTCCCGAGGAGATCATGGAGCGCGGCAAGGCGGCCATGGCCGCGATGAGCAGCTAGCCCGCTTGCCTTACGGGGTGGCGACGCTCGAGAACTGCGGGATGATGTCCCGCCCGTAGATCTCGAGCGTCTCCTCCTGGCGATTCGTCATCAGGTAGATGTTCCAGTGGGTGACGCCGATCTCCTCGAGGCGGCGGAGCTTCTCGACGTGCTGCTCGACCGTGCCGAGGACGCAGAAGCGGTCGCAGATCTCGTCGCTGACGAACTCCCCGTGGGCGGCGCCGACGCGGCTGTGGTCGGCGTAGTCGTAGAACTTGCGCGCCTTCACGTAGTCGGTCAGCGCACGCGGGATCTCCGAGTCGTCGCCGTAGCGCCCGATCAGGTCGATCACGTGGTTCGAGACCATCGCCGGAAACCAGCGCACCTCCTGTCGGGCCGTCGCCAGGTCGTCGCCGACGTAGGCGGGCGCGCAGACGATCGGCTCCAGGGCGTCCGGGTCGCGGCCGGCTTCCGCCGCAGCGGCCCGGGCGGTGCCCATGATCCACTGGATGATGTCCGGGTCGGCGAGCTGGATGACGACGCCGTCGCCCACACGCCCTGCGACCCCGAGCGCCTTCGGCCCGTAGCCGGCGACGTAGAGCGGGATCTCGGGCTGTCCCTGGGCCCACTTCAGCTCGAGCTCCTTGCCGTTCCACACGACCGACCGGCCGTTCATCAGATCCTTCATCATCACGAGCGCCCGCTCGAACTCGGCCACCTTCACGGGCTGGAGGCCCACGACCCGCCGGGACGAGTCGCCGCGGCCGATTCCCATCACCATCCGGCCGCCCGAGATGTCCTGCAGGGTCGCGTAGGAGCTGGCGGTCACGGTCGGGTCGCGGATGCCCGGGTTCGTCACGCAGTGGCCGAGCTTGAGCGTGGTGGTGCGGTCGGCGGCGAGGGTCAGCAGTGGGAAGGAGTCCTGCCAGAGGATGTGCGAGTCGTAGGTCCAGCCGTACTCGAAGCCGTGCTGCTCGGCCAGCTGCATCAGCTCGAGGAAGCGCGTGTGGGGCGGGTCGGGCAGGACGGTGACGCCGAAGCTCAGCATGGGTCCTCCAGGGCGGGTGGTCTCAGACGCGATCTTCGCGCTTCGGCGCGCCGGGGGCAACGGGTGGCGCCGCGCAACTAGTCTCCGCGTCGTGACCGAGACGGAGGAGCTCGGCCGTGGCGGGCGGTTGCGGGGCGGTGCTGCAGGCGAGCTCGTGGCGGCCGCCTACGCCGCCGAGAGCGCACACGGCCCGCGGCTCGCCCGCGGCATGTCGCTCTCGGATCTTGCGCATGCGGTCGCCCTGGTCGAGGGCGGCGACCTGGCCGGCGACGACGCGCGGGCGCTCGTGCGAGGGCTGCTCGAGCTGCACGAGATTCCCGGCGACGAGTTCCCGTGGGACCCGTCGCTCGGCGACGCCTTCAATGCGCGTGAGGCCGAGCTCGAGCGGCGGGTGGGCAACGCGGCGGCGGGATGGCTGAGCGCGGGGCGTCCACGCCGCGAGGCCTTTCGCGTCGGGCTCCGTCTGACGGCGCGTGGAGCTGCGCGGGAGCTGCACGACGCGCTCACCGACCAGGCCGCCGCGCTCGCGCGTCACGCCCGCGCGAACCGAGACGCGCTCGCGACCGACTACACCTACCTGCAGCCGGCCCAGCCCACCACCGTCGGCCACCTGCTCCTGACGTACGCCTATCCGGCGCTGCGGGACGCCGATCGCGTCCGCACGTCGTACACGGCCCTCGGGGCGAGCGTCGCCGGCGCCGGTGGCAGTGCAGGCTCACGCTGGGCGCTCGATCGAGCGCGTCTCGCCGATCTGCTCGGCTGCGAGGGGATGATCGAGCATGCCAAGGACGCGGCGTGGCAGGCGGATGTCTACGTCGAGCTCCTCGCGACCCTCGCGATCGCGGCCACGCACCAGAGCCAGCTCGGCCAGGAC
>JBHEMU010000177.1:0-7436 GCA_046262415.1 Gaiellaceae bacterium
CGTGCACGACCATCGAGTTCGGCGAGGCGCAGATCGACGCCGGGTAGCCGCGGTACCCCTTGAAGGTCGGCACGCCGCCGGCCGAGCGGATGAAGGCCTCGGCAACCTCGTCGAGCTCGGCGGTCGTCGCTCCCGGGACCGCGTGCTCGCCGATCAGCGTCAGCGTCTGCGCGACGACGCGCCCCGCGCGCGCCATGCGCTCGATCTCCTCGGCAGACTTGCGGATGATCACGCGGCTTCCGCCTGGTCGAGCGCCGCCTGGATCTCGGCCCAGACAGCGCCGACGCTGCGATCGGCGTGGATGCCGACGAGCCGGCCGCCGGTGCGGTAGTGCTCGACGAGCGGCGCGGTCTCGCGGTGGTAGATCTCGAGCCGCCTGCCGATCACCTCGGGGGTGTCGTCGACGCGTCCCTCGTCGCGGGCGCGCTTGAGCATCCGCTCGACGCAGACGCCGTCGTCGAGCTGGAACTCGAAGACCACCTCGAGCGGCCGTCCGAGCTCGGCGAGCAGCTGGTCGAGAGCCTCGGCCTGCGCCCGGTTGCGCGGAAAGCCGTCGAGGACGAACCCCTCCTTCGCGTCCTCCTCGGCGAGCCGCTCGCGGATCAGCCCGACCGTCAGCTCGTCCGGCACCAGAGCGCCGCTCGCGAGGATCGGCTCCACCTGCAGGCCAAGCGGGGTGCCCCGCGCGATCGCCTCGCGGAACATGTCCCCCGTGGAGACGTGCGGCAGGGCGTACTCCGCCTCGATCCGCTTCGCCTGGGTCCCCTTTCCGGAGCCCTGGGGGCCCAGCAGCAGGATGTTCATCCGCGCACTACTTGAGGAAGCCCTCGTAGGAGCGCATCATCATCTGCGACTCCATCTGCCGCATCGTGTCGAGCGCGACTCCGACCATGATCAGGATCGAGGTACCGCCCAGGAAGCTGGACGCGGTCAGCGAGAAGCCGAAGAGCGAGATGAAGACCGTCGGCAGGATCGCGACGAGCGCCAGGTAGATCGAGCCCGGCAGCGTCAGCCGCGTCAGCACGCGGTCGAGGTACTGGGCGGTCGGCGGGCCCGGCCGGATCCCGGGCACGTAGCCGCCGTACTTGCGGAGGTTGTCCGCCTGGTCGACCGGGTTGAACTGGACGGCGGTGTAGAAGTAGCAGAAGACGATGATCAGGAACGCCTCGAAGGCAAGGTAGCCCACGTCCGCCTGCTGGAAGTGCCGGTTGATGAAGTTCTGGGTGCCGGGGAAGAACTGGCCGATCGTGGGCGGGAACGCGAGCACCGCCGCCGCGAAGATGACCGGAATCACGCCGGCCATGTTCACGCGCAGCGGCATGTAGGTGGCGCCGCCGGCCGTCTCGCGCCGTCCCACCATCCGCTTCGCGTACTGGATCGGGATCTTCCGCTGCCCCTCCTGGATGAACACGACCGCGACGATCACGCCGATGAAGACGATCGGGAAGAAGAGCTTCTCGGTGGCGCCGCTGTTGAGCCAGGAGTTGATCGCAGTGGGCGCGTCGGTGATGATCGAGGCGAAGATCAGCAGCGAGATGCCGTTGCCGATCCCGCGCTTCGTGATCAGCTCGCCCATCCACATCAGGAGCGCGGTGCCGGCGGTCAGCGTGACGACGATCAGGACGAGGCGGCCGGGGTTCAGCGTGAGCGCGCCCTGGCGGCTGAAGAGGAACGCGTACCCGACTGCCTGCGCGGCCGCGAGGCCGATCGTGAGGTACCGGGTATACTGGGTGATCTTGGCCGTGCCGGCTTCGCCTTCCTTCTGGAGCTGCTCGAACTTGGGTACGACCACCGTCATCAGCTGGAGGATGATCGAGGCGGTGACGTAGGGCATGATCCCGAGCGCGAACAGCGAGAAGCGCGAGAGCGCGCTGCCGGAGAACAGGTTCAGCAGGCCGAGGACGGTGCCGCCCTGGTTCGAGAAGTAGCTCTTGATCGCCTCTGAGTCGACGCCCGGGGCGGGCATGAACGAGCCCAGGCGGTAGAGCGCCAGGATCATGGTCGTGAACATCACCCGGCGCCGGAGCTCCGGCACCGTCCACGCGTTCTTCAGCCAGGAGAGCATCTACGCCTCGCTCGGGGCGTCGCCGGGTCCGTCGGTCTCGGCTGCGGCAGGCTCGGCGGTCTCGGCTGCGGCGGCCGGCTTCTCTGCCGCGGCCGCACGAGCGCCCTTGCGCGTCCTTCGCCTCTTCGGAGCGGGCTCGCCCCGCAGCCAGCTGACGCTGCCTCCCGCGGCCTCGATCTTCTCCCGCGCGACCTTGGAGAACCCGTGCGCGGAGACGGTCAGCTGCTTCGAGAGGTCGCCCTGGCCGAGGATCTTGACGTCGGTCCGCGTGTTCTTGATCACCCCCGCCCGGACGAGCAGCTCGGGCGTGACGTCGGTGCCCGGGTCGAACCGCTCGAGGTCGCGCACGTTGACGGGGGCGGTGAGCGTACGGAAGGGCCCGACCGGCATCGCGTCCTTGGACGTGGAGCCGCGCTGCTTGCCCACCCGCATGTGGAGGGGCATCTGCCCGCCCTCGAAGCCCGCCCGCATCTTCGCCGAGCCCGAGCGCGACTTCTGCCCCTTGAGCCCCCGCCCGGAGTAGCGCCCCTTGCCGGAGCCGAGGCCGCGCCCGACGCGCTTGCGATCCTTGCGCGGGCTGGCCGGCTTCAGGTTGGAGAGGTTCAGCTGCTCAGAGTTCATTTCGGAATGACCACGCCTGACTGGGTGCGCTGGGCGAGTGCGAGGCTAGGACGCAGGGCGTCCGCGTGGCAGCGCCACGGGGGCGCCCGAGGACGACGCATCGCGCCGCCCAGCGCGGCCAGGCGGCCCGTGCTTCATTTCGAAAGGGACTCGGACTATCAGCCATTGCGGCCCTCCACCCTGATCAGGTGGCGCACGCGCCTGAGCATACCCTCGAGCTGAGGGCTCTCCTGGTGCTCGGCGCTGCGGCCGATCCGGCCCAGCCCGAGCGCCCGCAGGGTGCCGCGGTGGCGCGGGCTCTGCCCGATCTGGCTACGCGTCTGGGTGATCTTCAGCTTCGCCATCGCTGCGCTTCGCCGCCGGCGGCGGCGGCTCGTCCTCGACGGGCGGCGGGGCCGCCTTCGGGATGGGTAGAACCTGGGCGATCGTGAGTCCGCGCGCCCTCGCGACGTCCTCGGGGCGGCGCAGGTGCTTGAGCCCGTCGACGGTCGCCTTGAGCATGTTGATCGGGTTGGTCGTGCCCAGGCTCTTCGCGAGGATGTCGCGGATGCCGGCCAGCTCGAGCACCGCCCGCACGCCGCCACCCGCGATCACGCCGGTCCCCTCGCTCGCCGGGCGGAGCAGGACCCGTGCGGCGTCGGAGCGGCCGAGGATCTCGTGCGTGATCGTCGTGCCGTGCTTCGGCACCGTGAAGAGGTTCTTCCTGGCGTCGTCGACCGCCTTCGAGATCGCGAGCGGCACCTCGCGGGCCTTCCCGTAGCCGACGCCAACGCGATCGACCTCGTCGCCGATCACCACGAGCGCGGTGAACGAGAAGCGGCGGCCGCCCTTGACCACCTTGGCGACGCGGTTGATCTCGACCACGCGCTCCTTCAGCTCCCTGCTCTCGTCCACCCTGACCGCCATCAGAACTTCAGTCCTCCTTCGCGCGCGGCGTCCGCAAGCGCCCGCACCCGTCCGTGGTAGAGGTAGCCGCCGCGGTCGAAGACCACCTGCTCGATCCCCGCCTTCTTCGCGTTGGCAGCGATCAGCTTACCGACCTCCGCCGCCTGCTCGGTCTTCGTGCCCTTGAACGAGCTCTTGAGGTTGAGCCAGCCGGCGGCGGCGAGCGTGCGCCCGGCCGTGTCGTCGACGAGCTGCGCGGAGATGCCGCGGTTGGAGCGGAAGACGACGAGGCGGGGCCGCTCAGCGGTGCCGGAGACCTTGCCGCGAACCCGCCGGTGCCGGCGCAACCTCGCTTCTCGGACACTAGGCATTTTCAAACTCTCCCGAGCGAAGCGAAGGGACTAACCAGGCCCGGCGAAAATGCGCAGCATTTTTGCCGGCTTTAGGCACGCTTGCCCACCTTGCGGCGCACGTACTCGCCCTCGTAGCGGATGCCCTTGCCCTTGTACGGCTCGGGCGGGCGCACCGAGCGGACCTCGGCGGCCGTCTGGCCGACCTGCTGCTTGTCGATGCCCTTGACGAGCACCCGGGTCGGCACGGGCACCTCGAAGGCGATCCCCGTGCGGGGCTTGATCACGACCGGGTGCGAGTAGCCCACGTTCAGCTCGAGATCGGTGCCGCGCAGCGCCGCACGGTAGCCGACTCCCTGGATCTCCAGGCTCTTCTCGAAGCCCTTGGTGACGCCCTCGACCATGTTGGCGATCAGGGTTCGCGTCAGGCCGTGGAGGGCGCGGTCCTGTCCCCGCTCCGTCGGCCGCGCGACCGTGATCTCCTCGCCGGCCTGCTCCACCAGCATGCGGGTGGGGATCGCCTGCGTCAGGTTGCCGAGCGGGCCGTTGACCATCACGCGTCCGGGCGAGATCGACACGCTCACGCTCGCGGGAACCTCGATTGGTTTTCTTCCGATCCGGCTCACTCCACGCTCCTCACCAGACGTAGCAGATGACTTCGCCGCCGATGCCCTGCTCCTGGGCCGTCCGGCTCGTGACGACGCCGCGCGACGTGGACAGGATCGCGGTTCCCATCCCGCCGAGCACGCGCGGCAGCCCGTCCTTGCGCGCGTAGCGCCGGCGGCCCGGCTTCGAGATCCGCTTCAGGTCGGTCAGGATCCGCTCGCGGTTCCGTCCGAACTTGAGCTCGATCACGAGCAGGTCGAAGCTCTCGCCCTTCTCGATCCGGTAGTCCTTGATGTAGCCCTCCTCCTTCAGGAGGCGGGCGATGTCCTCCTTCAGGCGCGACGTGGGCATCTGCGTCCGGTCGTGCATCGCCTTGTTGGCGTTGCGGATCCGCGTCAGCATGTCGGCGATCGGGTCAGTCTGCATGGGTGGTCACCAGGAGCTCTTGGTCATGCCGGGGATGACGCCCTCGTGGGCCAGGTCGCGCAGGCAGATGCGGCAGAGCCCGAACTTCTTGAACACCGCGCGGGGCCGCCCGCAGCGGTTGCAGCGCGTGTACTGGCGCACCTTGAAACGCTGCGGCCGGGCGTTCTTGGCGATCAGGGACTTCTTGGCCACTACTGCTCCTCTCTCTGTTCGACCGCGAGCGGCAGGCCGAGCCCGCGCAGGAGCGCGACGGCGTGCTCGTCCGTCTTCGCGGTGGTCGTGATCGCGACGTCGAGGCCACGGACCTGCGAGACGTCGTCGTAGTTGATCTCGGGGAAGATGATCTGCTCGCGGATCCCGAGCGAGTAGTTGCCGCGGCCGTCGAACGAGCCGACGCTGAGCCCGCGGAAGTCGCGGATGCGCGGAAGCGCGATCGAGACCAGCCGGTCGAGGAACTCCCACATGCGCGCCCCGCGGAGCGTCACGCGCGCGCCGATCGGCATCCCCTCGCGGAGCTTGAAGGCCGCGATCGACTTGCGGGCACGACGCACCTGCGCGCGCTGGCCGGCGATCGTGGTCAGCTCCTCGATCGCGCTGTCGAGCGCCTTCGCGTCGGTCTTGGCCTCGCCGACGCCCATGTTCAGCGTGATCTTCGCGACGCTCGGCACCTGCATGATCGAATCGAGCTGGAGCTCCTCCTGCAGGCGCGGGCGGAGCTCGCGGTCGTACCGCTCCTTCAGCCGGGGCCGGTAGCCGTTCGCCGCCGCCTTGCCGGCGGTGCTCTTCTTCGAGGTCTTCGTCGTGGCGGCCATCAGCGGTCGATCTCCTCGCCGCAGTCGGCCCGCTTGCAGACGCGCGCCTTCCGCTGCTCGCCCTTGATCTCCTTGATCGTCGTCCCGACCCGGGTCGGCCGGTTGCACGTCGGGCAGACCACCATCACCTTCGAGATCGGGAGGGGTGCCGGCTTCTCGATCACGCCGCCGGGCGTCGTCTGCAGCCCGCCGCCGATGCGGCTCGACTCCCGGATCGGCTTCGGCCGCGTGTGCCGCTTGACGATGTTCAGGTTCTCGACCGTGACCTTGCGGGTCTTCGAGTCGGCCTGGAGGACACGGCCCTGCTTGCCGCGGTCCTTGCCGCTCAGGATGTGGACGACGTCCCCCTTCTTGACCTTCATCGTCGGCATGTCAGAGCACCTCCGGAGCGAGTGAGACGATCTTCATGAAGTTCTTCTCCCGCAGCTCGCGCGCGACCGGCCCGAAGATGCGCGTGCCGCGCGGGTTGCGCTGCGCGTCGATCAGCACCGCCGCGTTCTCGTCGAAGGCGATCGACGTCCCGTCGTCGCGGCCGAACGGCTTCTTCGTGCGGACCACGACCGCCTGCACGACCTCGCCCTTCTTGACGGCGCCCTGCGGCGTCGCCGTCTTCACGGTCGCGGTGATGATGTCCCCCACCCGCGCGTAACGGCGCTTGGACCCGCCCTTGACGCGGATGCAGAGGATCGTCCGGGCGCCGGTGTTGTCGGCCACCCGCAGGCGTGATTCCTGCTGGATCATCTACTTCGCCGCCTCCACGACCTCGGCCAGACGCCACCGCTTCGTCTTCGAGAGCGGGCGCGTCTCGACGATCCGGACGACGTCCCCTACCTTCGCCGCGTTCCGCTCGTCGTGCGCGTGGAACTTGGTCGATCGGCGGACGACCTTCTGGTAGCGGGCGTGCGCCTTGATCGTGTCGACCTTGACGACGATCGTCTTGTCCATGGCGCTCGAGACGACGACTCCGCGGCGCTCCTGGGAGCGCCCGCGCTCGTGCTCGGGTGAGGGCAGGCGCATGATCGGCTTGCGGGTCGCCGGTTGCTCGCGCTTGAACTTCGGCCGCTGGCGGCGCTCGCCCCGCGGCCGGGGCTTGCGCTTGGCCTTGCGCCTGGCCTCCTGGGGTCCCTCGGCTGCGGGTGCCGGGGCAGCCTCCGCCGCGGGGGCGGGCGCCGGCGCCTGGGCGGCTGCGGCCTCCGCCTCCACGTCGGGGGCGGGCTCGGCCTCGGCGACGGGCTCCTCCTCCGTCGCCTCCTCGACGGGCGGGGCCTGTTCGGCCTCCGCGGGGGGCTCGACGACCGGCGCAGCATCAGCCTCCGGGACGGGCTCCGGGTCGGGCGTGGGCTCGGGCTCGGCTTCGGCGACCGCCTCCGGCGCAGGGTCGGCTTCCGCTTCGGCGACCGGCTCCGGCGCGGGCTCCGGCTCGGCTTCGGCGACCGGTTCCACCTCTGGCTCCGCTTCGGCGACCGGCTCCGGCGCGGTCTCGGGCTCGGGCTCGACCTCAGGCTCCGCTTCGGCGACGGGCTCGGACTCCGGCGCGGGCTCGGGCTCGGCTTCGGCGACCAGTTCGACCTCTGGCTCCGCTTCGGCGACCGGCTCCGGCGCGGTCTCGGGCTCGGGCTCGACCTCAGGCTCCGCTTCGGCGACGGGCTCGGACTCCGGCGCGGGCTCGGG
>JBHEMU010000178.1:0-22003 GCA_046262415.1 Gaiellaceae bacterium
CAGCTTGACGACGTAGAACCATGAGTTCTCCCCGCCCTCGAGCAGGTGGTCGCCGACGACGAGCGGCGCGCCGTCCCAGTCGTCGTTCCAGACGACCTGCGGCACGCTCGTCGTCGCGTCGAGCTCCCACAGCACGGTCGGCTCGGGCCGGTCGAGCGCGACGACCCGGAGCCTGTTGTCCCGCGAGCCGGCGTAGTAGAGCGGATACCCGTCCGGGTCGGACGTCGCCGACCCCTTGGCCAGGTCGCCGGTGGGGAGGCTCGGCCGCACCGGAGCGCCCGTCGCGCCGTCGAGGAAGTGGTGGACGCGGTCGAAGGAGCCGAAGCGGAGCTCGACTCCGTCCTCGGGCCGCGGCACCACGTTCGGCTGGCCGGTCCACCCCACGCCGCACCAGGTCTGCGTCCCCTGCTCGTCCGTCGAGCGCGAGCACAGGCCGCCGCCGCTCGCCGGGTAGCGCCAGAGGATCGAGGGGTGCCGCGGAACTGGTCCCTCGCCGTAGTAGGAGCGCGTCAGGTTGCCGCGGAAGGTCGTGATGCCGGGGAACCGCGGATTGATCGCACCCCGCTCCGCTGCGGGCGCTCGCGGCGACGGCGCCGCGATCTCGGACTTCCCCGGGGAGGGCGGCGAGACGGCGCCGGCGCGATCGGCGGCGCCGAGGGCGGCCACGAGCTGCCACGAGAGGCCGCCGAGTAGCCCGCCGAGGGCGAGCGCGGCCGCGATGCGAGGTACGACCCGCACGGCACGATTTCCCCCGCCTGCAGGCATTTCCTGCCGGAGTCGCCGCTCCGCCGCGGTCGAGCTGCACCCGCGTCAGGCGGGCGCGCGCGCGGCCTGGAGCTCTCGCCGGAGCTCCTTGATCTCGTCGCGCAGCTTCGCGGCGTACTCGAAGCGAAGCTCCTCCGCCGCGGCGAACATCTCCTCCTCGAGCGTCACCGCCAGCCGCTCGAGCTCGGCGGCGTCCATTCCCTCGACCTTGCGGCCCCGGCGACGCTTCCCGGGCACCGTCGGCGCCTCCAGCGTCAGGAACTCCGCGATGTCGGAGACGCCCTTCTGGATCGACTCGGGCGTGATGCCGTGCTCCTCGTTGTACGCGAGCTGCACCGCGCGGCGGCGCTCGGTCTCGTCCATCGCGGCCTTGATCGCCTCGGTCAGCTTGTCCGCGTAGAGGATCACCTTGCCGTTGACGTTCCGCGCCGCCCGCCCGATCGTCTGGATCAGCGCCGTCTTGCCGCGGAGGAAGCCCTCCTTGTCGGCGTCGAGGATGGCGACGAGCGAGACCTCCGGGAGATCGAGACCCTCACGCAGGAGGTTGATGCCGACGAGCACGTCGTAGTCGCCGAGCCGCAGCTCGCGGATGATCTGGATCCGCTCGAGCGTGTCGATCTCGGAGTGCAGGTACCGCGCGCGGACGCCCGCCTCGAGCAGGTAGTCGGTCAGGTCTTCGGACATCTTCTTCGTCAGCGTTGTCACGAGCACCCGCTCGCCCGCCTCCTCGCGCCGGCGGATCTCGTTGAGGAGGTCGTCGATCTGGTTCTTGGTCGCCCGCAGCTCGACGTCGGGGTCGACGATGCCGGTCGGCCGGATCAGCTGCTCGGCGACCACGCTCGAGTGGCGCAGCTCGAAGGCGCCCGGCGTCGCCGAGACGAAGACGAGCTGCGGCACCTTGCCCAGGAACTCGTCGAACCGGAGCGGCCGGTTGTCGAGCGCCGACGGGAGCCGGAAGCCGTAGTCCACGAGCGTCTGCTTGCGCGAGCGGTCGCCCTCGTGCATGCCCCCGATCTGCGGGATCGTCTGGTGCGACTCGTCGACGAAGACGACGAAGTCGGACGGGAAGTAGTCGAGCAGGGTGAACGGGTGCGTGCCCGGGCCGCGCCCTTCCAGGATGCGGGAGTAGTTCTCGATCCCGTTGCAGAAACCCAGCTCCTGCATCATCTCGAGGTCGTACTCGGTGCGCTGCCGGATCCTGTGGGCCTCGAGCATCCGGCCCTCCGCCTCGAACGTCCGCACCTGCTGCTCGAGCTCGGCGCGGATCTCCTCGACCGCGCGCTCGATCGTGGGCCGGGAGGTGACGTACTCGGTCGCGGGCCAGATCGTGAGGTTGTCGAGGCGGGCGTAGATCTCGCCCGTGACCGGGTCGAAGTGCGTGATCTGCTCGACCTCGTCGCCGAAGAAGGAGATCCGGTAGGCCGTCTCGGCGTTCGCCGGCTGAATCTCGACGACGTCGCCGCGCACGCGGAAGCGGCCCCGGCCGAGGACGCTGTCGTTGCGCACGTACTGGCTGTCGACGAGCTTGCGCAGCATCGCGTCCCGGTCGTGCTCCTCGCCCACGGTCAGGATCAGGACGCGCTCGCGCCACTCCTCCGGGGAGCCGAGCCCGTAGATGCACGAGACGGAGGCGACGACGACGACGTCGCGCCGCGTGAAGAGCGCGGAGGTGGCCGCGAGGCGGAGCCGCGCGATGTCGTCGTTCTGCGACGAGTCCTTCTCGATGTAGAGGTCGGCCTGCGGCACGTAGGCCTCGGGCTGGTAGTAGTCGTAGTAGGAGACGAAGTACTCGACCGCGTTGGTCGGGAAGAACTCGCGGAACTCGTTGCAGAGCTGGGCGGCCAGGGTCTTGTTGTGGGCGATGATCAGGGCCGGACGGCCGACCTTCTCGATGATCCAGGCCATCGTCGCCGTCTTGCCCGTGCCCGTGGCGCCGAGCATCGTCTGGTAGCGCTCGCCCGAGCCGAGGCTGCGCGCGAGCGTCTCGATCGCCTGCGGCTGGTCCCCCGTCGGCAGGTACGCCGCCGATGTTTTGAATGCGGCCACGAAGCTAAAGGGTAGCCTCGGTGTCCGCTCCGCCCGTACGCCCGCCCTACGGCAGCTACGCCGCGCTCGTCGGGGTCTATTCGGGGGCTCTCGCCACCGCCGGACTCTTCGCCCGGGTGCTCCGGCGCGAGCCCGCCTGCGACACGCCGCTCGACTTCGTGATCCTCTCGGCGGCGAGCTTCAAGGTTGCCAGGGTGATCTCTCACGACCGCGTCGCGAGCTTCGTGCGCAAGCCGCTCGTGGAGGGGACGGCCTACGACGGCGAGGGCGAGCAGCCTGCGGGGAGCGGCATGCAGCGGGCGCTCGGCGAGCTGGTCACGTGCACCCGCTGCATCGGCACCTGGACCGCCGCCGGCCTCGCCTCGACGCAGATTCTGGCGCCGGGGTTCGGGCGGTTGCTGACCTGGTCGCTCGCGGCCTCGGCGGCGAACGACTTCCTCCAGGGAGCGTTCTCCGTGCTCGTCGCCAAGGCGAACGAGCTCGAGGAGCTGGTCAGCGGGTAGCCGCCGCGCGGAGCGCGGCCTGGAGCTCGACGGCGCCCGGGCCCCGGGGCAGCGCGCGACCGTCCAGCTCCGCGATCGGCATCACCTCGCGCACGGACGAGGAGGTGAAGGCCTCGTCGGAGCCCGCGAGCTCCGCGCGGACGAAGATTCCCTCGGAGACGGCATAGCCGAGCCCGCGGCACCCCTCCAGGAGCACGGCGCGCGTGATCCCGGCGAGGATCCCGGTCTCGAGGCCGGGCGTGAAGAGCGTCGACCCGCGGCGCCACCAGACGTTCGCCGTGGGCGCCTCGAGGACGACCTCCCCGGCGCCGAGCAGCACGGCGTCGTCGACGTCCCGGCGCTTCGCCTCCGCGGCCGCGGCCATGTTCGGCGCGTAGCTCGTCGACTTGACGCCGCCGAGCAACCAGGGCGCCCGCCCGCGAATGCCGGGATCGAGCCCGGTCGGGAGCGAGACGATGCGCAACCCCCGGTCCCGCAGCTCCTCGAGACCGGGCGGCAGCGTCGCGAGGACGGCAAGCGACGTCGGCCGCGCCTGTCCCTCCCGCCCAGGGGTGTGGAAGAGGCGGAGCACGCCGTCCCCGCCGCCGCCCCCCCGGATCGCCTCCGCGGCCAGGTGCCTGACGACGGCCTCGTCGAGGACGGGCAGGGCGAGCCGCGCGGCCGACTCGGCCAGTCGCTCCACGTGCGCGTCGAGACGAAACGGGCGGCCGGCGTAGACCCGGATCGTCTCGAAGGCCGCCCGACCCCGGAGCAGCGCCTCGTCGTCGGCATGCAGGACCGGCGACTCCGGGTCCACGAGCCCTCGCCCGCCGACCGCGACTGCCAGGATCGTCACCGTGCTGCCAGCAGCGACAGCGGAGCGCCGATCGCCGCCAGGAGAGGCTCGGCCTTCACCCAGGACTCCTCGATCTCCGCGCCCGGCTGCGAGTCCCACACGATCCCGCCGCCGACCCAGAGGTGAACGCGGCCCTCCGCGATCGCGAACGTCCTGATCGTCAGCGCCAGGTCGAGGTCGCCGTTCGGGTAGACGCGGCCGAGCGCGCCCATGGAGGCTCCGCGCCCGACGGGCTCGAGCGCGGCGATGTGGTCGATCGCGGAGATCTTCGGCGCGCCCGTCACCGATCCGCCCGGGAAGGCGGCCTCGAGCAGCTCGGTCAGCGTCACGCCCGCACGCAGGCGGCCCTCGACGGTGGTGACGAGATGCTCGACGCCCGCGAGCCGGCGAGGCACCAGCAGCTCGGGCCAGCGGACGCTGCCCGGCTCGCACACTCGCGAGAGGTCGTTCCGCTCGAGGTCGACGATCATGACGTGCTCGGCCAGATCCTTCTCCGAGCCCGGCAGCTCGTCGCCCGCCTCCACCGGCCGCGTGCCCTTGATCGGCATCGTCCAGACGCGTCGCCCGCGCCGCGCGAGCAGGAGCTCCGGCGAGCCGGAGACGATCGCCCAGCCGTCCCCGACGAGAGGGCGCGGCACGAGCGGCCGGAGCCCGGCAAGAGCCCCGGCGAGGCCCGCCGGATCGCCCCGGAACGGGGCCGAGAGGTGCTGGACGAGATTCACCTGGTAGACGTCGCCGCGGGCGATCGCCTCCCGCACCGCCTCGATCGCGGCCGTGTAGCCGGCGTCGTCCCAGCTGCGCTCCCACTCCCCCACCGCGAAGCCGCGGGGAGCCGGAACGAACTCGCTCTCGCGGCGGATGCGGAGCGTCGCGGGCGGCAGGGGGCAGGGCTCCGGGGGCGCCGGCTGGTCCGTGCGGCGGAGCGCCGAGCTCAACCCGTAGGAGCAGTACACGTCCGCGACGAGGCCGTCCGTACTCACGCCGCCCTCGAAGAAGCCGGCGTCGCGCAACCGGAGCTCCAGCTCCGCGAGCGAGTCGAGCTCGATCACGGCTCCACGCTAACGTTTGCCGCGTGGGCAGGGCCGTTCTCGGGGTCGCAACGGCCGTGCTCGTGACGGCGTCGCCCGCCGGCGCCGCCTCGCTGGTGGTGGTGCCGCGGCAGTTCTCCCCCGCGTCGGCCGCGCTGCTGGTGAGCGCATCCGTCCCCGCGGCGGGGGACCTCGGGATCCAGCTCGCGAACCGGCGGGGAGAGTCGGTCGGCTGGATCGCCCCTCCGGAGCGGCGCCGGCTGATCTCGACGCTCTGGCACGGGCGGATCGGCGGCACCGAGGTGCCCGACGGCCGCTACCGCGTCAGGCTCGTCGCGGACGGGCGCGTGGTCGCCACCGCGCCGCTCACGCTCGACCGGCTCGCCCCGGAGCTCGCGCAGCTGCAAGCGGGGAACGGCGGGACGCCGTTCGCCGGGGACGGGCCGCTGCTGACGACGATCAGTCCCAACGGCGACGGCTTCCGCGATCGGGCCGCGATCGAATTCCGCCTCAGCGAGCGGGCGACCGTCACGCTCGAGGCGGCGCGGACGGTGACGGCGCCCGGACCGCCGCTCTCCAGCGAGACGAAGGTGCTGCGCGCCGGCTCCCACCGGTGGCACTGGGAACCGCCGGCCTCACTCCTCCCGCGGACGTACCTGCTCCGCCTGACCGCGGTCGACGCCGCCGCCAATCGCAGGAAGTACGGAGCCGAGCGCGCGCGGGTTCGGCGATATCCGCGGGCGCCCGTCGTGCGCCTGCAGGGGATCGACGCGGCGTTCGAGCGCGCGAGCTACGCGCCCGGCGAGCTGACCCGCCTGCGGATCGCCACCGATGCGAGCTCGCTCGACGTCCAGTTCTTCAGGGCGGGCCCGGAGCACGAGCCGACCGGAAGCGACAACGTCATGAACGGCGTGCCCGTTTCGGAGGTGTACCGCATCGGCTGGGCGGCCAAGGTGGATGCCCCGGCGGTCGCCCGCTTCGGTCTCGGGCCCTGGCCGAGCGGGCTCTACTTCGCCCGCCTCACCGCGCCCGACGGGCGGATCGGCTACGCGCCCTTCGTGCTGCGGCCCGAGCGGCTCGGGGTCACCCGCGTCGCGGTCGTGCTGCCCTCGTCGACGTGGCAGGCGTACAACTTCTACGACGAGGACGGCGACGGCTGGGGCGACACCTGGTACGCCGGAGCCCCGAACACGACCGTCCGGCTCGGGCGTCCCTTCCTGCGGCGCGGCGTCATCCCCTTCTACCGCCGCTACGACCTCGGCTTCCTGCACTGGCTCGCGTGGACCGGGAAGGCCGTCGACTACCTGGCCGACTCGGACCTGGCCGCCGTTCCCACCGGGGACGAGCTGATCACCGCGTACGACCTCGTCGTCTTCCCGGGCCACACCGAGTACGTCACCGAGCAGCTGTTCGACGTCGTCGAGCGCTACCGCGACCTCGGCGGCAACCTCGCGTTCCTCTCCGCCAACAACCTCTTCTGGAAGGTCGTCGACGACCGGGGCACCCTGCGGCGGGTCGCCCTCTGGCGCAGCCTGGGACGCCCCGAGTCGGCCGTGATCGGCGTCCAGTACATCGGGAACGACGAGGGCCGCCGCCAGGCGCCCTTCATCGTGCGCGACCTCGGCGCCTCGTGGCTGTGGAGCCGGACGGGGCTCGAGGCCGGCGGGACCTTCGGCGAGTTCGTGGGCGGCTACGGCATCGAGATCGACGCGACGACGCCGGCCTCCCCGCCGGGCACCCGCGTGCTGGCGGAGATCCCCGAGCTCCTCGGGCCGGGCAAGACGGCGCAGATGACCTACTACGAGACCCCGGCCGGGGCGAAGGTCTTCGCCGCCGGGGCGCTCGACTTCGGCGGCTCGGCGACGTACTGGCCGGTCAGCCGGATGCTCGAGAATCTCTGGGCGCGGCTGAGCCTGCCGTGACGGCGGCCCCGGGCGGTTCGCGCAGCACCGCGAGCGCCCGTGAGCCCATCGCGACCGCCTGCACCGCCGCGACGGCGATGAAGACCGGCAGGACGCCGAACTCCTCCAGCACGGGGCCGGCGACGAGATAGCCGACCGGGCCGGCGACCGCGATCACCGTCATCTCGGCCGTCAACGCCTGGGCGCGGATCGCGGGCGGCGGGCGCATGGTCAGGATCGCGTGGATCGAGGGGTTGGCGACCCCGTTCGCGAGCCCGGACAGCAGCAGGGCCGCGCCGATCGTCCAGGCCGGGCCGTTCGCGGTCAGGATCCACAACGGCAGCGCCTGGCCGATCACGCCGAGGGCGATCAGGTGACGGCGGTCGACCCGCGACGCGATCCGGAGGGAGACGACGTTGCCGGCGACCGCCGCGACCCCGAAGCAGGCGAGCAGGAGCCCTGCCAGCCGGGCATCGCCGTCGTAGCGGGTGAAGGCGTAGAACGGGAGCGCGGCGAACAGGGCGTTCCAGCCCGCGTCGCCCACCGCGATCGCCAGCGTCCACCCGCGCAGGATCCGGTCGCGGGCGACGAACCGGAGACCCACGAGGAGTCCGCGCTCCTCCGGGGCCGCCGCGACTCGCTCCCCGGGCGGGACGAAGGCCAGGACGAGGACGAACGAAACGGCGTACGTGGCGGCGTCGACGAGCAGGACCGCCGGCGCGCCCACGAACCCGATCAGGACACCGGCGAGAACCGGGCCCAGGAGCAGCGTGATCCGCGTCGCCGCCTGGAGGACCGCGTTTGCCTGGGTGACGACCGCGTCGTCCTCGCCGAGGATCTCGGGCAGGATCACCCGCTGCGCCGCGAAGTGCGGCGCCGACGCGGCGCCGAGGACGAAGACGAGCGCGACCAGGCGCGCGAACGAGAGCAGCCCAGCCCAGTGCAGCAGGGGTATGGACACCATCAGCGGCGCGCGCAGTCCGTCCGCCGCGAGCATCGTCCGGCGTGCGCCGAGCCGCGCGGCCAGGACGCCGCCGGGGACCCCGAGCAGCGCGACGCCGGCGAGCTCGGCGCCGAGGACGACGCCCATCCGCGTGGCCGAGCCGGTCGTCACGAGCACGAACCAGGGCAGCGCCAGCCAGGACATCATCGCGCCGGTCGTCGAGAGCGTCTCGGCGGCGACGAGCGCCAGGAACGACCGCTGCCCGAAGAGGTCGCGGGGAGTCACTGCGCCTCCTCCGGCAGGTGACGGAGCCCAGGCACCGGCGAGAAGAGCAGCCAGACCACGCCGAGGAGCGCGCCCGCGGTGGTGATCCAGAGCGTCGGCCGGAGCCCGATTGCGCTCCCGAGGCCGCCGCCGAGCAGCGCTCCGATCGGCCGGATCCCGTAGTTGACGAAGCGATGCGTGCCGGCGGCGCGCGCGCGGATCCGCTGCGGCGTCAGCAGCATGCTGACGCTCATGCTGGTGACGTCGAAGAGCATCACGCCGATGCCGGACAGGAACTCGGCAACGAAGAGCGCGACGGCGACGAGCCAGAGCGGCCCGCCCGCGAGCGGAACGAGGAGGAGCGGCGCGGGAAAGAGCACCGCGCCGATCAGGTAGGTCCGCCCGGGGCCGATCCACCGTTCCACGCGCGGCGCGACCGCCGCCCCGACGGCCGATCCCACCGCGCCCGCTCCGAGGACGGCGCCGAGCAGGCCCGGTGCGAGGCCGAGCTCCTCGGTCGCGTAGAGGACGAAGATCGCGAAGAAGGCGAAGTTGAAGAGGTTGATCGTGGCGGCGCAGCCGAGGTTGGCGCGCAGGATCGGATGGCGGAAGACGAAACGGAAGCCGTCGGCCAGGCGCCGGCGCAGGCGCTCGCCGTCGTGCGGCAGCGGCATCTCGTCGACGCGGATGCGGGCGACGAAGAACGCCGAGGCCAGGAACGAAAACGCGTCCGCCAGGACGGTGAGCGGAGCGCCGAGCACCTGCACGAGCCCGCCCGCCAGCGGCTGCCCGCCCATCCACGAGGCGGACCGGCTCAGGCTCAGCTTGCTGTTCGCCTCGACGACGTCCCGCCTCGGCACGACGAGGACGAAGAGCGACGAGTAGGCGAGGTCGAAGAAGACGGTCAGGACCCCGACCAGGAAGGCGACCGCGAAGAGCTGGGTCAGCGTCAGGATGCCGAGCCACCAGGCGAGCGGGATCCAGGCGAGCAGCGCGGCGCGGCCGAGGTCGGCGGCGACGAGGATCCGCCGCCGCCGCGCCCGGCGGTCGATCCAGGCACCGGCCGGGAGCGAGAGCAGCAGGTGCGGCGCGAGCCCCGCCGCGGTCAGGAAGCCCATCTGCGCGGCGGACGCGTCCAGGGCGAGGACGGCGACGAGCGGCAGCGCGAGCAGCGTGATCGCGTCGCCGAAGACCGAGATCGTCTGCCCCGCCCAGAGCTTCAGGAACTCCCGCTGGCGCAGGAGCGGGGCCGGGGCCTGATCCGGCGCGGTCACGACGCCGGCCACAGTGGTTCAGGCCCGGACGATCTCGATGTCGCCGCTCAGCGTCGTGGCACGCAGCTCGACGAGCGGGCCATCGTCGCCCACCGGCGTGTCCCCGACGTCGAGCTCCGAGCTCGTCTCGCCGCTGAGCGACTTGGCGTCGACCCACAGCCGCGACCCACGGCTGATGCCGATCCGCAGGTCGCCCGAGGCCGACTTGAGGTCGACCTTGCCCTCCGTCACGGCGGCGATCCGGCCGTCACCCGAGGCCGTCTGGACGGAGAGGTCCGGGCCGGCGGACCCGATGCTCACGTCGCCGGACGCGGACCGGATCGTCGCCGGCCCGGCCAGGTCCTGGACCTCGACGTCGCCGGAGGCGGTGCTGATCGTCGCCTCGCCGCCGATACGGGCGCAGCCCACCTCCCCGGTCGCGGAGTTGACCTTCACCGCCCCCTCGACCTCGTCGAAGGACACGTCGCCGGAGGCCGTGTTCAGCTGGATGGACGCGAACCGGCCGCGACCGAGGACGTCGGCGGACTTCGTGTTCGCGTCGACGCGCGCGCCGTCCGGCGCCTGGACCCTGAGCCGGTATTCGCGCTGCCGGCCCAGGGCCCGCCCCTTCACCTCGACGAGGACCTCGTACTCGTCGCCGCGGCGGCGGCAGTCGACGCGCGCCTCGTCGTCGGGCTCCAGCTCGACGCGAGTCTCCGCGCCGCCGACGGTCTCGATCTCGATCTCGCCCGCGGGAACTCGCAGCACGAGGGTGACCGGCCCCGGCGTCTGGAAGGTCTCGGTCATCGCGCCCTTGCCGGGCGGCGGATCGGCCGGCCGGGCGGGTGCCCCGGCCGCGGGTCGCGGCTGTCGACGCGGGCGTCGATGTGTCCGAACGGTGCTGGGTAGAACCTCATTGCTCCTCCTCTCAGCTCCGGGCGAAGCCCGTGAGCCGTTTGCTCGAACGTGGGGCGGGCGGCGGGCCCGACACGGCGCGCGAGAGCGCGCGGACGAGCCACGTGTTGACGGACATGCCCTCGCGGGCGGCGGCGGTCTCGACGCTCGCCTTCAACCCCTCCGGCAGGCGCAGCGTGATCCGCGCGGAGGACGGCTCCTCGCCGGCGGCCGGCTCGTCGGCCGCCTCGGCCACGTAGACGAGCTCCGCGTCCGTGCCCGACAGGCGCACATGGACGTGTCCGGCCGGAAGCTGTGCGCTCACCTCGAGCGCCGCCTCGCCGAGGAGGCCGAGGAACCGGAGGCCGGTGGCCGCCTTGAGCGCGGTGCTCAGTCGTGCGGCCGCGGCCGCCGTGGCCTCGTCACCGAGACCTGCGAGCTCGGCGAGATCGGCCCTGAGCGCCTCGACGTGGGGTTCCAGCTGCATCGTGACATCATTATGACATCATTACGAAGTCTGTCAAGTGTCACTCAGCTGCCGAGCCGTCCCGGGTACGTGCGGCGGTAGATCCCCTTCAGCTCCCGCACGCGCTCGACGTAGTGCCGTGTCTCGGCGAACTGGATCCCGACCCCCTGGCGCCGCCACCGGTCGACGTTCGTCTGGCCCGCGTTGTAGGCGGCGAGGGCCGTCTCCTCGTCCTCGTAGCGGTCGAGCAGGTGACGCAGGTACCAGCAGCCGTAGCGCACGTTGATCTCGGGGTCGTAGAGATCGGAGACCTGGAAGCGGGAGCCGCCCGTGCGGATCGCGATCCCCCTGGCCGTGTCCGGAAGCAGCTGCATCAGGCCGATCGCTCCCGCCGGCGACCGGGCGTCGGGCCGGAACCTGCTCTCCTGGTAGATCACGGCCGCGAGCAGGGCGGGGTCGAGCCGGTAGTTCCGGGCGTGCGCGCGGACGATCGAGTCGTAGCGGAGCGGATAGACGATGCGCGCGTAGAAGGCCGGCTCGGTGCGCAGGACCGTGATCGCGGCGACGGCGCCGGCCGCGACCAGCACGGCCAGGATCGCAGCGGCGAGGATCAGCCGCGATCGGCGAGCTCGCCGAGGACGCCGCCCACGAACGCGTCGAGCTCCTCGAGCGTCCCGTCGTTCACGTACACGAACCTGGCCCGTCGCCTCTTCTCCTCTTCGGGTAGGAAACGCTTACCACGTTGGGCGGCGCGGCTGCCGGCTCGAGCCGCTCGCAGCTCTTCCGGCGCGGAGATCAGAAGGACCTCGTCGAAGCGCGCCTCCCCGCCGGTCTCGTAGAGGAGCGGCACCTCGGTCACGCAGACCGGCGGAGGCTCCGGCAGGCGGGCGAGCCGTTCGCGCCAGTCGAGCTGGGCGGCGGCCACGCGCGGGTGCAGCAGCGCCTCCAGCCAGGCGAGCGCCTCGGCGTCGCCGAAGACGACCTCTGCCAGGGCCGTGCGGTCGACGGCGCCGTCCTCGGCGAGCACCCGCGTGCCGAAGCGCTCGGCGACCGCCGCGCGGATCTCGGGATCGTCCCGCAGCAGGCCGTGCACGATCTCGTCGCTCGAGACGACGGGGATGCCGCGACGCCCGAAGGCCGCGAGTGCCTCGCTCTTGCCGGCCCCGATCCCGCCCGTGATCGCGAGGGCGAGCGGGCGCAGCGTCTACGCCGCGGGCTCGCGGGCGCCGTCGCCCAGCTCGGGCGGCCCAGCAGGCGCTTCCGCTTCGAGCTCGGGCTCGGCAGCCGCGTCCGACTCGGGTGCGGGCTCCTCGTCGGCGGGCGCCTCCGGCTCCGCCGCCGCAACCGGCTCGGGCTGGGCCTCGGCCGGAGGATCGGATTCTGCCGCCGGCTCGGGTGGCGCCTCCTCGGCGCCGGACTCGACCCGCGGCTCCTCGGCGAGCTGGGCCGCCGGCTCGTCTGCGAAGACGTCCTCGGACAGATCGAGCTGCGGGGTCGATTGAACACCCTCGCCGTCCTCGCCCGGGATCCGCGACTCCGCGCCCTCGACCCGCTTGAGCGAGAGCGACAGCCGCCTGCGCTCAGCGTCGACCTCGATGATCTTCACGGTCACGAGATCGCCCTGGCCGACGACCTCGCGCGGGTTCTCGACGTGGTGCTGCGCCAGCTCGGAGATGTGCACGAGTCCCTCGACCCCCGGAAGGATCTCGATGAACGCTCCGAAGGTGACGACCTTCGTCACCCGGCCCTGGACGAGATCGCCCTCGTCGTAGGTCTCGAGCACCTGCTGCCACGGGTCGGACTGGGTCTGCTTGAGCCCGAGGGAGATCCGCTGACGGTCGCGATCGATGTCGAGCACCTTGACCCTGACCGTCTGCCCGATCTCGAGCACCTCGGACGGATGGTTGACGTGGCTCCAGGACAGCTCGGAGATGTGGATCAGCCCGTCCATGCCGTCCAGGTCGACGAAGGCGCCGAAGTCGACGATGTTGGAGATCTGACCCTCGACGACGTCGCCCGGCGCGAGCCGGTCGAGGATCGCCTGCCGCATCTCCTTGCGCTCGTCCTCGAGCACGGCCCGGCGCGAGAGGACGACGTTGTTCCGCGAGCGGTTCAGCTCGATCACCTTGCAGCGGAGCTCCTTGCCGAGGAACTCGTCCAGGTCCTGGACGCGGCGGATGTCGACCAGCGACGCGGGCAGGAAGCCGCGCACGCCCAGGTCGAGGATCAGACCGCCCTTGACGACCTCGATCACGCGCCCGTCGACTGCGTCCCCACTCTCGGCCGCCGCCTCGATCGCCTTCCAGGCGAGCTCGAACCGGGCCCGCTTCTTCGACAGGATCAGGCGTCCGTCGGCGTCCTCCTTCGTGAGCACGAGCGCGTCGATCTCGTCGCCGAGGCCCACCTCGTCGGACGGGTTGACCGAACGGCGGATCGAGAGCTCCGCGACCGGGATGACGCCTTCGGACTTGTAGCCGATGTCGACGAGCACCTCGTCCTTGTCGACGCGGACGACTGTGCCGTGCACGACCTGTCCCTCCTCGATCGTCGGGAAGGTCGCGTCGTAGTCGGGGATCAGGTCCCCGTCGGGGCCGGTGATCCAGACGCCCGGCTCCTCGACCTGACGCGTGCTCGTATCGACTGTCTCGTTCAGCATCGGCAGCCGATCAGTATAGCCACGGGTTGCCCGGAAACCGGCTGGGCAGGCCGGACGGGACCCTCGCGGCCCCGAGGCGCTACGCGCGCGGATCGAGCGGGTTCACCCAGCGGAGACCTGGGAAGCGAGAGAAGTCGGCGTCGGCGGAGCAGAGCTCCGCCCCGTGCTCGAGCGCCAGGGCCGCCAGATGCGCGTCGGTCGTCAGATTGCCGGCGGCCCCGAGCGGGCCGAGGAGGTCCCGGAGCAGCGCGGCATGGCGATCTGTCGGGTGGACCACCGTCACCGCCGGCTGCGCCAGCCACGAGTCGACGAGGTCGAGCGCCTCGTCCGGGTGCATGGGTGCCTCGAAGACCCGCGGGTTCGTCGAGAGCCTCAGGAACGCGAGGATGACCGTCCAGGTGAGTGCGAAGGTCTCGGGGCCCGACAGAGCGCTCTCGAGCCAGTCCCGGGCAGCTTCGTGACGCGGTGCCGACTCGTCGACGGCATAGAGGAGGAGGTTGACGTCGGTGAGCTTCACTTGCGGAGCTCGAGCTTGCGGATCGTCTCCGCATCCTCGAGGCTCCCCGCCACGGCGAGCGCCTTGTCGAGATCGACGTTCCGACGCAGGCGGAGCGGCCGCGAAGACAGCCGGTACGGCCTGGCTTGCCGATCGCTCGCCAAGCCGTCGCGGAGAGCTCCGTTCAAGGCGTCCTTGAAGGAGATCCGCCGTTCGCGCGCGAGGTCGCGCAGTTTCGCGGCCAGATCCGGCTCCAGGGTGATCGTCGTGCGCATCGGTGATGCATCATAGCATCAGATATGTATATGCGAAGATGCTTCCCCGCGTCAGGGCCGCGGCAAACGCCGTCCGACGCGGTCTCTTACGCGGCGTTGCGACCGAGGCCGCGCAGCACGCGCGCCGCCAGCCCGCGCGGCCCGAGCAGCTCGGCGAGCTTCTCTGCCTCGACGGGCCGCGAGAAGTGGTAGCCCTGCGCGAGGTCGTAGCCGAGCGTGCGGAGGATCGTCACCTGCTCCTCGAGCTCGACGCCCTCGGCCACCGTCTCCATGCGCAGGCTCTGGCCGAGCCGGCCGATCGTCTCGACCACCCCGGAGTCGCCGGCGGCGCCCGCCAGCCGCTCGATGAACGAGCGGTCGACCTTGAGGATGTCGATCGGGAACCTGTGCAGGTAGCTGAGCGAGGAGTAGCCCGTGCCGAAGTCGTCGATCGCGAGCCGGATGCCCATGCTCTTGAGCTCACCCAGCAGGCCGAGGTTCTCCTCGCTGTGGTCCATGAGGACGCTCTCGCTGATCTCGAGCACGAGGCATGCCGGCGGCAGCCCGCTGCGGTCGAGCGCGTTCTGGACGTCCTTCGCGAGCTCGCGGTGGCGCAGCTGGCGGCCCGAGATGTTGACGCTGACGCTGAAGCCCGGCGTGCCGCGCGCGGACTGCGCGCGGCCGAGTCCCCGCCCCACTTCCAGCTCGGCTCGGAGGCGCCGGTGACGACGGCGGGCTGAGCGTCCCAGCGGAGCAGGTCAGTTCAGGTCTTCGCCTCGTTCCAGTCCTCGCCGACCCCGATGTCCACAGCCAGCGGCGGGTCGAGCGGGTACGCCCCGCACATCTCCTCACGCACGAGCTCGCGGACGCCCGAGACCTCCGTCGCCGGCACCTCGAGCAGGAGCTCGTCGTGCACCTGTAGCACGAGCCGCGCCGCCCGGCCCTCGGCCCGCAGCCGCGAGTGGATGCGCACCATCGCCACCTTGATCACGTCCGCGGCCGTTCCCTGCATGACCGAGTTGACGGCCAGCCGCTCGCCCAGCGAGCGCGTCTGCCGGTTTCCCGCCCGGATCTCCGGCACGGGCCGCCGCCGCCCCAGGAGCGTCGTCACGTACCCCTCCTCCGTCGCGCGCTCGATCGTGCGCTGGATGAAGTCCTGCACCTGCGGGAAGCGCGCCAGGTACGCGTCGATATAGCTCTGCGCCTGCTCGCGCGGGATCTCCAGGTTCTCCGAGAGCCCGAAGGCGGAGATGCCGTAGATGATCCCGAAGTTGACCATCTTGGCGATGCCCCGCTCGTCCTTCGTCAGGGTCGCCGGCTCCTTGCCGAGCACTTCGGCCGCGGTGGCGGCATGGATGTCCTCGCCGCGGGCAAAGGCCTCACGGAGCTTGGGCTCGCCGGAGACGTGCGCGAGGATGCGCAGCTCGACCTGCGAGTAATCGGCCGAGAGCAGGCGGTGGCCTGGATCGGCGACGAAGGCCGACCGGATCTCGCGGCCCAAATCGGTGCGGATCGGGATCGCCTGGAGATTCGGGTTCGAGGTCGAGAGCCTTCCGGTCGACGCCACCGTCTGGTTGAAGGTCGTGTGCAGCCGCCCGTCCGCCTCCGAGATCAGGCTCGGCAGCGGGCCGAGGTACGTGTTGAGGAGCTTCGAGTACTCGCGCCATTCCTCGATCACGGCGACGATCGGGTGCTCGCCGCGGATCGTCCGCAGGACGCGCGTGTCGGTGGAGTAGCCCGTCTTGCCCTTGCGGCCCGGCGTCAGCTCCAGCTTCTCGAACAGGATCCGCGCCACCTGCTGCGTCGAGCCGACCACGAACTCCTCGCCGGCCAGCTCGTGCGCTTTGGCCTCGAGCTCCTCGACGCGATCGGCGAGCCGCGCCGTGATCTCGCCCATGCGGTAGGTATCGATCCTGACGCCGGCGTCCTCCATCGCGGCCAGCACCGCCGTCAGGGGCAGCTCGATCGTCCGGTACAGATCCTCGGAGCCCCGCTCGCGGAGGCGCCGGCCGAGCGGCTCCGCCAGCCGCAGCGGCAGCGCGGCCCGGCGCACGAGCGCGGTCGTCTCCTCGTCGGTCGCCGGCTGCGGCGTCACCTCGAGCCCGTACTCGGCAGCCAGGTCGTCGAGCTCATAGCCGGCCCGTCCGGGCTCGATCAGGTAGGCGGCGATCATCGTGTCGTCGCCGGGCATCGAGACGAGGCGAGGGAGCGACTTGAAGTCGTGCGCGACGAGCTCGGCCTCGCGGACGGCATCGAGGTGGAGCGGCGCGACCACCACCGGCTCGCCGGGACGGGCCACCGCCATCCGGTCACGATCGACCGCGAAGCCGGCGCGTCCCTCGAGCCTCCCGGGGTCCCCCTCGACCCACGCGACCGTCTCGGCCTCGACCGCCGGGCTCGACGCGGGGACGGCCTCGTCGAGCAGGTCGACTCGTCCGAGCAGGTTCCGGAACTCGAAGCGCCGGAACATCTCCTTCAGCGTCGAGCGGTCCGGGGGCTCGAGCACCAGCCCGGAGGGATCCCAGTCGAGCGGGAGGTCACGGCGCATGGTGGCGAGCTCCTTCGACCGGCGGGCCTGGTCGGCGTAGGCCGCGAGCGTCTCGCGCCGCTTCGTGCCGGAGACCTCGTCGAGGTTCTCGAGCACCCCCTCCAGGGAGCCGAACTGCGCCACGAGCTGGCCGGCGGTCTTGTCGCCGATACCGGGAACGCCCTCGATCGAGTCCGACGGGTCGCCCTTCAGCCCGATGAAGTCGGGGACCCGGTCCGGCGGGATCCCGTAGCGGGCCTCGACTCGCTCGGGGGTGTAGACGTGGACGTCCGAGACGCCCCGCGGGGTCATCATCAGGCAGACGTTCTCGGTGCAGAGCTGGAAGGCGTCGCGGTCGGTCGAGACGACGCACGTCCTGATCCCGGCCTCGTCCGCGCGGGTGGCGAGCGTGGCGATCACGTCGTCGGCCTCCCAACCCTCGAACTCGAGGTTGCGGTAGCCGAACGCCTCGACGATGGGGCGGAAGTGCGGGAACTGCTCGCGCAACAGGTCCGGCATCGGCCGGCGGTCGACCTTGTAGGTCTCGGACAGCTCCGCGCGATGGACAGGTCGGGTGTCCCAGGCGACGGCGACCCCCCGGGGGCGGTAGTCCCCGAGCAGCTTGAAGAGCATGTTCGTGAACCCGAGCAGCGCGTTCGTCGGGAAACCCTCCGTCGTCGCGAGCTCCTCCGGGAGCGCGAAGAAGGCCCGGTAGGCGAGGTTGTTCCCGTCGACGAGGAAGAGTTCGCACTCGCGCGCGGGACCGTCGTCGAGCTGCAGCTCGGCGCCGGTCAGGGTCTTCGGCGACATCGTCTCGAGTCTACGCCGCGCCTCCTCGGTCGCCCAACGGTGTGAACCCGGCCCATCGCTAGGGTCCGCGGCCGTGAGCGCCGCACCCGAGATCGTCCCCTTCGCCGACGAGCACCTCGACGGCGCCGCCGCGCTCCTGGCCGAGCGGCACCGGCGCCACCGGGAGCTCGAGCCGCTGCTCCCCGGGCGCTACGAGGACACGGCGGCGGCACGCTCCGAGCTCGAGGCCGTGTGGGCGAAGGAGGGCGTGTCGGGCGCCGCCGCCCACCACGACGGCCGGATCGCCGGCTACCTGCTGGGAGCACCGCGGGATGCTTCCTGGGGTGCGAACGTTTGGGTCGAGTTCGCAGGCCACGCGGCCGAGGAGGCCGAAGTCGTCCGTGACCTCTACGCCGTCGCGGCCGAACGCTGGGTCGAGGAGGGCCGAACGCGCCACACGGCCCTCGTCCCGGCGAGCGACGCGGCGCTGCTCGAGAGCTGGTACCGCCTGTGCTTCGGTCAGCAGCACGCGCACGGGCTCCGCGAGGTCACCGACTACGAGGAGGTCGTGGTGCCCGACGGTGTCGAGGTCCGGGCCCCGACCGCCGAGGACGTAGAGGCGCTGATCGACGTCGACCTCGCGCTGCCCGAGCACCAGGCGCGGTCGCCGGTCTTCTCCGGTCACGGGTCCGGCACGCGGGAGGATTTGCGCACGGAATGGCTCTCGACCCTGGCCGGCGACGAGGAGACCGTTCTGATCGCGACGCTGGACGGCCGGCCGGTCGCGTGCTGGTCACTCGTTCCCGTCGAGAGCTCCAGGATGCATACGAGCCTCGCACGGCCGGAGAACGCCGCCCTGCTGGGCTTTGCGTCCACGCTGCCCGAGGTCCGGGGCAGCGGCGTCGGACTGGCGCTCACCGCCGCCTCCTTCGCGTGGGCCCGCGAGAGCGGCTACGCGGCCATCGTCACGGACTGGCGCGTGACGAACCTGCTCTCGTCGCGCTTCTGGCCGCGCCGCGGGTTCCGCACCACGTTCCTGCGGCTGTACCGCTCGATCCCATAGTGCCTCGTCTGCCGCTGCTCGCGGGAACGCGGCTCACGATCGTGAACGCGCCCGACAATGCCGTCGTGCTCCGGCCGCCGATGCCGGAGCGACCGATCGACGACGTCGGGGCCGCGACCCGGGACGCGCTGCGGTTCCCCCTCGCCGGCCAGGCCCTCGAGACGCTCGCAACCCGCGGCGGGCGGGCGACGATCGTCGCGGAGCCGCCGGCGCTGCCGATTCCCGGGTCGGCCTCCGACCCCCGGCAGGAGTCGATCGCGGCCACCGTCGACGAACTCGTCCGCGTCGGGGTCCCGCTTGAGCGCCAGACGATCCTGGTGGCGACAGGCCTCGGGCGGCGCCCTGGCCACCGCGACCTGGAGCACCTCGTCTCCCCGGACTTCGCCCGCCGCTTCCACGGCTCCGTCGAGGTGCACGACGCGGAGGCGCCCGACCTCGCGGCGCTCGAGCAGGGTCGGTCCGCGTTCCGCGTCCATCGCGCACTCGTGGAGACGGACCTGGTCGTGGTCGTCAGCGCGGCCGAGACGGTGCTCCACGGCGGGCCGGCGGCGCTCCTCGGCGCCTGCGGAGCCGAGACCGTGCGGGGGGCGGGGGCGGACTCGCTGCTCCACGCCGGCTCCTCGAGCGGCTGGGCGGCGGCGGTCTCCCTGGAGGGCGCGCTGGCGGGCCGCGTGCCGCTCATCGGCGTGTCGCTGGCGCTAGGGCTGCCCATCCTCTCCGGAGCCTTGCGCGGCTACCCGTACGACTCGGAGGCGCTCGAGCGGATCGCGCGCTCGCCGCTGCGACGGGCCTTCAGCGCCCTGCCCGGAGGGCTGCGAGCCCGCGTGATGCGCTCCCTGCCGCTCACGCTCGGAGCCACGGCGGCCTTCGCTGGTCCCCCCTCCGTCGCCCACGCCGAGGCGCTGATCCGCACCACCGACGCCCGCTCGGCCGGTCTCGACGGGCCCCTCGACGCGATCTGCATCGCCATCCCCCGAACGACCCCGCACCTCCCCCGTGAGCGGCCGAACCCCCTGCTCGCCACCTACCTCGGACTCGGCCTCGCCCTCCGTCTGTGGCGAGACGCGTTCCCCGTCGCCGAGGGCGGGACGGCGATCCTCGTTCACCGCTTCCACCGGCATTTCACCCACCCGACGCAGCAGCCCTACCGCGCGTTCTTCCAGGCGATGCGGGGGACGGGGGCGCCGGAGGATCTCGACGCGGCCGAGCGCGCCGCCGCGGCCGACGAGCGCGCGATCTCCGCGTACCGCTCCGGCCGGACCTGCCACCCGCGCCTGCCGTTCGCCGACTGGGCCGCGTGCACCCCGGCGCTCGGACGCCTGGGCGCGGTGCTGATCGCGGGTTGCCGCGACGCCACGGCGGCGAAGCAGCTCGGCTTCGTGCCGACCCAGGGCGTGGGGGCCGCCCTGGCGATGGCGGAGGGCCGGGCCGGCAGGTCGCCCCGCGTCGGCTTCCTGCTCTCGCCTCCCTACTTCCCGCTGCGCGTGCGAGCTGTCTGAGAGCCGGCGACGGACGACCGGGCGCCGCGGTCCGGCGCGACGAGCACGAACGAGCTCTGCCCGAGCAATGGCCCGTAGCGAGCCTGCCGCAGGGGTCCGATGCCGGGCCAGACGAACCACCGATACGACCCGGTGGACAGCCGGTAGCGCTTGCCGCGGTAGGTCCACGTGCGAGCCAGCTTCAGGCGGGGCGACGTCGGCCAGATGCTGAGGATCTTGACGCCGCGCCGGTAGAGCTGGACGTTGTAGTAGCCGGCAGTCGCCACCCTCGGCCAGCGCAGCGTGGGCGGCGAGGTGACCCGCGAGCCGTCCTCGGGGCGGAACCGCGAAGGCACCTTGACTGCGAACGTGGTCGTGACGGCGCGGCTGCGGTTCGCCGAGTGGTCGTAGGTGACGACCGCGTACCGGTAGCGCGTCCCCGGAACGACCGCCCGGTCCGTGAACGAGGTCGCGAGGTCGTGCAGGAGCACGCTGAACCTCGCGCCCGCGCGCCCCGGAAAGCGCAACAGCTCCACCCCGGCGACATCGAGGCCTTCGGGCAGGCTCCAGCTGATCTCGAGCGCCTTCCCGTCCGCAGCCGCCGCAAGGCGGGTCACGGGGGGCGGCGCAGTCACGTCGGAGACTTCGACGACGAACGTGGCGAGCGCGCTGTTCGCGTTCGCGTCGGTCGCCGTGCAGAAGACCTGCGTCTCGCCGAGAGGGAAGCGCGAGCCCGACGGCGGCTCGCATTCGACGGGCACCGTCCCGTCGATCACGTCGCGCGCCGTCGGCGCGGGATACCTGACGGGGGCAGGCCCCGGCCCGTCGATGCGCCTGACGAGGGTCGTGGGCACTCGCTGGAAGACGGGGGGCTTCGTGTCGCGGATCCGGACGGCCACCTTCGCCTCGCCGACGTTGCCGCGGGAGTCGACGGAGCGGCATGTGACGGTCGCCTCGCCGATCGGCAGGGTCGTGCCCGGCGGCGGCCGGCAGTCGACGGGCCGCGGCCCGTCGACCGCGTCCACCGCCCTCGGCAGCGCGTAGTCGACGACGGCGCCGCCAGGGCCGGTCGCCTCGATCGTCGCCTCCGCAGGCAGGCCGGAGAGAGCCGGCCCGCGCGTGTCGGCGACCGTGACCGCGAACGTGGCGACCGTCGTCTCGTCCGTATCCTCGTCGGTCGCGATGCAGACCACGGTCGTCCGGCCGAACGGAAAGACCTGCCCGCTGGCGGGGCTGCACGAGATCTTCACTGGCGGCGGATGCGTCGTCGTCGGCGACGCGTAGGTGACGACCGCCCCGGCGCGCGACGTTGCCTCGACGTTCATGCTCGGCGGCACGTTGGCGAGTTGCGGCGGATGGGCATGAGCGCCCGCGGTCGCGAGCAGGGCGACCACCGTGGCTGAGGCGATCAGCGCTGCTCGGCTCAACCGCCGCCCATGGTCATCGCCACGGCGATCAGGATTCCCGTCAGCAGCGCGATGCCGAGTGTGGCGACGTCGAAGCGGTGGCGGTCCGCCAGCCGTTGCAGACCCTGGGACCCGGCGAGCGCGCGGCTCGGAATCGCGGACGTGGCGAGCAGGAGCAGGGCGAGTCCGAGGCCGGCGATCAGCCAGGTCCCGGACGAGGTGCTCGAGATCGCGCGGGTCGAGGCCGCGGGCACGGGCGCGGGCGCCCGCTCACCGAGCGGCACCCTTCGCGCCGAGAGGGCCGGCGGGACGACCCGGCGCTCCGGTCGCGCGGTCGGCACCGGCTCGGCCTTCGCGCCCAGATAGACGATCGGCGCCGGCGCGGCCTTGGCGCCGACGTAGCGGACGGGCGGCTTCGGCTTCGGCGGCTTGGGAC